>JBHHXO010000022.1:0-21422 GCA_046757125.1 Thiogranum sp. | reverse complement strand
CCCCCGAGCCCGGCGGTCTCCGGGTAGGCGACCTCGATCAGCGTACCGCCGGTAAAATCGATACCGAAGCTCAGACCCCTGGTAAATAACAGGGCAAACGAGGCGATGATGAGAATCGAGGACAGGATGACAGCGTACTTGCGCCTGCCCATGAAATCGATCCGGGTTTTTTCATTGAGAATCTGCATGTTGCTGTGCCCCGCTTATACCGGCAACCGTTGCAGGCGACGTCCGCCGTAGATCAGGTTGATCACTGCGCGCGTGCCCATAATGGCCGTAAACATGGAGGTAATGATGCCCAGCGACAGGGTAACCGCGAAGCCCTTGATGGGGCCGGTACCGAAGCTGAACAGCACGATAGCCGCGATCAATGTGGTCACGTTGGCATCCGCAATGGTCGAAAACGCCTTGGCATAACCGGCGTGGATACTGGCCTGCGGGGTATTCCCGTTACGCAGCTCTTCACGTATACGCTCGAAAATAAGCACGTTGGCGTCAACCGCCATACCCACCGTCAACACGATACCCGCGATGCCCGGCATGGTCAGCGTGGCCTGCAACATCGACAACAGCGCCACTACCAGCACCAGGTTAAGCGTCAGCGCCAGGTCCGCGATCAATCCGAACACCCTGTAGTACAGCGCCATGAAGACCAGCACCAGGACAAAACCGATAACGACCGACTGGAAACCCTGCTCGATGTTTTCCGCACCGAGGCTCGGACCCACGGTACGTTCCTCGACAATGCGGATAGGCGCCGCGAGGGCGCCGGAACGCAACAGCAGGGCCAGCTCGTGCGCTTCCTGCGGACTGTCCAGGCCGGTGGTCTGGAACTGGCGGCCGAACACGCCGCGAATGGTTGCGACGCTGATGATTTCCTCTACCTTGCGGTTACTGACAACCTGCTCGCCATTTACCATGCGCGTGGACGTCTTGTTTTCGATAAACAGCACCGCCATGGGCTTGCCGACGCTGACTTTGGTGAACTCCAGCATCTTGCGCGCACCCTTGCCATCCAGGGTGACCGAGACCTGCGGGCTGCCGCTGTTGTTGTCGAAACCGGAGCGCGCATTGATGATCTGGTCACCGGTTGCGATGCTGCGGTTCTTCAACAGATAGTAACGGCCGTCACGGGTCTTGTAGAGACCCGACCCGGCAGGAATCCTGCCGTTGCGTGCGGCCTCGACATCGTGTTCGGTATCCACCGCGCGGTATTCCAGCGTTGCCGTTGCGCCGAGAATGCGCTTGGCTGTTGCCGTGTCCTGCACACCCGGCAGCTGTACCACCACACGCCGGTCGCCCTGCTGCTGGATAATCGGCTCGGCCACACCCAGTTCATTGACACGGTTGCGCAGCGTGGTGATGTTCTGCTGCAGCGCAAGCTTGCGGATTTCCCTGATCTCCGCCTCGCTCAGGGTGACTTCCAGTACGGCGCTGCCATCCTTATCGACCGGCCTGAGCTGCAATTCGCGGTATTCGTCATGGATCAGGTCCAGGCCCTTGTCACGATCCTCGGCACTGCGGAACTTGACCACCAGCTTGTCGCCGTTCTCGCGGATACTGGTGTAACGCACCTTGGCCTTGCGCAGAACCGTGCGCAGGTCGGAAGAATAACGGCGCATGGCCTTCTGCAGTGCCGCATCCATATCCACTTCCATCAGGAAGTGCACACCGCCGCGCAGGTCCAGGCCAAGGTACATTGGCAAGGCATTGATCGCCTGCAGCCAGGCCGGCGTGGAAGGCGCCAGGTTGAGGGCAACGATGTAGTCGGGGCCCAGCGCATCCTTGAACAGGTCAGCTGCGGCCAACTGGTCTTCCGTGTTGTCGAAGCGGACCATCAGCCCCCTTTCGATCTGCTCCACGGATTTGGCGCTGAGGCCGGCGTCACCCAGCTTGCTTTCCAGCAAACCCTGGATGGAGTCGTCCATGGCACTGCGTGAACTGGAAACCTGCACTGCCGGATCTTCGCCGTACAGGTTGGGTAATGCGTATAACATCCCGATTACCAGCAGAGCGATAATCAGCAGATATTTCCAGGCCGGATACTGGTTCATAATTTAGGCTAGCCCTGCTTCGTTATTCAATTACAGTTCCTTGGAAGTGCCCTTGGGCATCAGGTTGGCGACCGCCTGTTTCTGAATTTTAACTTCCACGTTATCGGACACCTTGACCTGCACGAAATTCTCACCGACCTGGGTGATACGGCCCAGCAGGCCGCCGGTGGTCACGATTTCGTCGCCCTTGGCGAGTTCCGAAACCATTTTCTTGTGCTCCTTGGCGCGCTTGGTTTGCGGCCGGATCAGCAAAAAATAGAACACGACAAAAATCAGGATAAGCGGCAGAAAGCTCATGAGAGGATCCTGCGCCTCTGCAGGTGCAGCCGCGAAAGCGTCACTGATGAAAAAACTCATACCTGTTTACCTTTTCCCCGAATCCCCGGTTCCCGATCACGGCGCATGCCTGCGCGGACGGGAAAGGGGTCTCTTGAATTTGAAAGCGCGCTATTATGGCACAGCCGGCGCCGATTGGTGCCTTTTTGCATAAAAATCCGCCACAAATTCGTCCATACCGTCCTCCTCGATGGCTCGCCGCAGGCCGGACATGAGCTGCTGGTAATAGTGCAGATTGTGCACCGTGTTCAGGTGCCCACCCAGGATCTCGTTGCACTTGTCCAGGTGGTGCAGGTAGGCGCGGCTGTAGTTCCGGCAGGTATAGCAGTCACAGTCCGCGTCCAGCGGGCGCGGATCGTCGCGAAAACGGGCATTACGCAGGCGCATGGTCCCGCCGGCGGTAAACAGGTGGGCATTGCGCGCATTGCGCGTCGGCATCACACAATCGAACATATCCACCCCGCGCAGCACCGATTCCACGATATCCTCCGGTGTCCCGACTCCCATCAGGTAGCGCGGCCGGTCCGCCGGCATGGCGGGACCCAGCGCCTCCAGCACCCTGATGCGTTCCTCGTGCGGTTCGCCCACGGACAGGCCGCCGATGGCATAACCGTCGAAGCCGATCCCGGCCAGACCCCGCAGCGACTCCAGCCGCAGGTCAGGATACATGCCACCCTGCACGATACCGAACAGCGCCGCCTGCGAGTCCCCGTGTGCCGTGCGGCTGCGTTGCGCCCAGCGCAGCGACAGCTCCATCGAGGCCCGCGCTTCATCCGCAGTGGCCGGATAGGGTGTGCATTCGTCAAATATCATCACGATATCCGCACCCAGCGCACGCTGCACCGCCATCGATTCCTCCGGCCCCAGAAATACCCTGTCGCCATTGAGCGGGGAACGGAAATGCACGCCCTGCTCGGTGATCTTGCGCAACTCACCAAGACTGAACACCTGGAATCCGCCGGAATCGGTCAGTATCGGGCCCGGCCAGTTCATGAAATCGTGCAGGTCACCGTGCGCGCGGATGACCTCGGTACCCGGGCGCAACATGAGGTGGAAGGTGTTCCCCAGCACGATCTGCGCACCGGATTCGGCGACCTGCTCCGGGCGCATGCCCTTGACCGTCCCATAGGTCCCCACCGGCATGAACGCCGGCGTCTCCACCACGCCGCGCTCAAAGGTCAGGCGCCCGCGCCGCGCCCGGCCACTGGTATTCAGCAGTTCATACTTCATCACTCGCCACCACGCTGCAGGAACATCGCGTCCCCGTAACTGAAAAAACGGTACTTGCGCTCGACGGCGTGCCGGTAAGCCGCCATAACGGCCTCATAACCCGCGAACGCGCACACCAGCATCAACAGGGTCGAGCGCGGCAGGTGAAAATTCGTCAACAACGCATCCACTACCCTGAACCGGTATCCGGGCGTAATAAAAAGCCGTGTATCGCCCGCAAACGGCTTCAGTTCCCCGCTCTCCGCCGCGGCCTCCAGGCTGCGCACCACGGTGGTCCCCACCGCGACCACCCGGCCGCCGCGCGCCCGCGCAGCCGCCACGGCATCGCACACCGGCTGCCCGACCTGGACGAACTCCGCGTGCATGACGTGGTCATCGAGCGTCTCCACCCGTACCGGCTGGAAGGTACCCGCACCGACGTGCAGGGTCACAAAGGCGGTGTGAACATTGCGTGAACGCAGCCGCGCCAGCAGGGTCTCGTCAAAATGCAGCCCCGCCGTGGGCGCCGCGACCGCCCCGGGGTGCTCGGCATAGAGTGTCTGGTAATCGTCCCGGTCGGCGCGATTGTCAGGCCGATCGATGTACGGAGGCAGCGGTACGTGACCATGGCGTTCCAGCAACGCCAGTACCGGCGTGTCACCGGCAAATGACAGCTCGAACAGGTCCTCGTTACGCCCCAGTACCTGTACCGGCAGCTGCGCCTCACCCAGCAGCAGTTCACTGCCCGCCCGCGGCGACTTGCTGGCGCGTACGTGCGCCAGCACCCGGTGCTCGTCCAGCACCCGCTCCACCAGCACCTCGACCTTGCCACCACTGGACTTGAAACCAAACAGGCGCGCCGGGATGACGCGCGTGTTGTTCAGCACCAGCAGATCGTCCGCCCCGAGCAGGTCCGGAAAATCCGCCATATGCCGGTCGTGGATAACACCGTCACAGGCCAGTTCCAGCAGCCGGCTGCTGCTGCGCGGCTGCGCGGGCCGGTTGGCAATCAGCTGCTCCGGCAGAAGATAGTCAAAATCACTGGCACGCATGGCGCGGCATGGTAGCACAGCGCCCGCCCGCGTCATTGTTGCGGCCGGCTCAGGAATCCTTATACTGGCGCGCCTTAGCCGGGGTGGCGGAACTGGTAGACGCGCCGGATTCAAAATCCGGTTCTGGCAACAGAGTGTGGGTTCGATTCCCACCCTCGGCACCAATCCGCTGGCTCACTCCACCTGGAAATTTTGACGGGAGACAACATGTCCGGAACCCGATTTGCGCTGGAAGTCCAACCCCGAATTCCGGAAAAACTGGGCCGTCTCGAAGAACTGTCCAACGACCTGCTGTACAGCTGGGAACACGCCGTTCGCTCGCTGTTCTTCCGCCTGGATCCCGCATTATGGGAAAGCTGTGGCCACAACCCCAAGCTGTTCCTGCACCGCGTCGCCCAGCGACGCCTGGACGAAGCCTCCGAAGACCGCATCTATATGGAGGCCTATAACCGGGTACTGACCAGCTACGATTCCTATATCCAGGAGCGCCAGCGCAAGAGCATCGACCCGCACCTCAACCCCAGGAAAGACCTGGTTGCCTATTTCTGCGCCGAATTCGGCCTGCACGAAAGCCTGCCGATCTACTCCGGCGGCCTCGGCATCCTTGCCGGGGACCACTGCAAGGCGGCCAGTGACCTCGGCTTTCCGTTCGTCGCGGTAGGCATGCTGTACCGCCAGGGCTATTTCATCCAGACCATCGACGAACACGGCAACCAGGTTGCACACTACAACACCACCGACTTTAACCAGTTGCCGCTGACCCCGGTCTGCGACGACAATGGCGAAGAACTGCGCGTGCAGGTCGAATTTCCCGGCCGTCCGGTACACCTGAAAATCTGGAAGGCCCGCGCGGGGCACATACGCATCTACCTGCTGGACAGCGCCCTGCCCGAAAACGAGGAAGCCGACCGCGCCATCACCTACCAGCTGTACGGCGGCGACGTCAATACGCGCATCCAGCAGGAAATGGTGCTGGGCATCGGCGGCGTGCGCGCCCTGCGCACCCTGGGCATCGAGCCCACGGTCTGGCATATCAACGAAGGCCACGCCGCCTTCCAGGTGCTGGAACGTTGCCGGGAACTGGTGGCATCCGGACTGGACTATGGCAGCGCCATCGAACAGGTTGCGGGCGCAACGGTATTCACCACCCATACCCCGGTTCCCGCCGGACACGACATTTTCGACCACAGCCTGGTGGCCAGCTACTTCAGCGACTATGCCGAACAGCTCGGCCTGTCGATGGAGGATTTCCTGGCGCTCGGCACCAACCCCTCCAGCGGCGGCAGCTTCAACCAGACGATACTGGCGCTGCACGGCTCGCGCTTCCATAACGGGGTCAGCAGGATCCACGGCGAGGTCGCCTCGCGCATGGAAGCCTACATGTGGCCGCAGATCCCCGAGCGGGAAAACCCCATGAGTTCGGTGACCAACGGCGTGCACGTGCAGACCTTTCTGGCCAATGAATGGATCAACCTGTACGACATGCGCTTCGGCATGCAATGGCGCAACGAGCTGTTAAATGACAGCTACTGGGAACGCATCGACGAAATCCCCGATCACAGCTTCTGGAGCCTGCGCCAGTCGCTCAAATCGGAACTCCTGAACCAGGTACGCCGGCGCGTGATGCTGCAGTGCCGGCGCAACCGCTGCGGTGAGGCGCATATCGACCGTGTCACCCGCATGCTCAGCCCGCACGAAGCGGATATCCTGACCGTCGGCTTTGCGCGTCGCTTTGCCACCTACAAACGCGCTACTCTGTTGTTCTCCGATCCGGAGCGCCTGGCGCGCCTGTTGAATGATCCGCAGCGGCCGGTATTGCTGATTTTTGCCGGCAAGGCACACCCCAGTGATATACCGGGGCAGCAGCTGATCCAGGTGATACACGACTTCTCGCGCCGTCCTGAATTCATCGGCAAGATTTTGCTGCTGGAAGGCTACGATCTGTCGCTGGGACGCAAACTGGTATCCGGCGTCGACGTCTGGCTGAACACCCCGGAATACCCGATGGAAGCCAGCGGCACCTCCGGGCAGAAAGCCGGTATCAACGGCGTCATCAACCTCAGCGTCCTGGATGGCTGGTGGGGCGAGGGTTATAACGGCGATAACGGCTGGGCCATCACGCCACACGACCAGCACTACGATGCCGCCTTCCGCAACCAGGAAGAAGCCAACGAGTTGCTGGATATCATCGAGCACCAGGTCATACCGCTCTACTACGACCGCAACGGCCACGGCTTCTCCGAAGGCTGGGTGCACATGTCCAAGGCATCGATGAAATCCTGCCTGCCACAGTTCAATTCGCAGCGCATGGTGATGGACTATGTACAGGGGTTTTACGGGCCGGCAGCAAAACAGGGGCGCGAACTGACCAAAAACCGTTCCCGCGGCGCAAAGGAGCTGGCTGCCTGGAAAGCGAAAATACGGGCACTGTGGCCATCGGTTTCCCTGCGCCGTGTCGATGACGTTACACACGCCGTCACTGCCGGCGACAGGGTGCTTATCCAGGTCGCCGCGCAACTTGGCGACCTCTCGCCGGACGACGTACGCCTGGAGTGCGTTATCGGCATCGAAGACGAACACAATGTCTTCCAGGCCAGCGAATACTTCGGTTTCAGGGCAAGCGAGAAACTGGACTCGGGTGAAACACTGTTCGTGCTCGACCTGGACCCGCCCTTACCCGGCCTGCAGCTCTACCAGATCCGCATGTACCCCTGCCACGAACTGCTGAGTCACCGCTTTGAAACCGGGCGCATGATCTGGCTGTAAAAGAAAAAAAGGGGACGGAGGGATTAAAATAAATTCCCTCCGTCCCCTTTTTCTATGCCGTTGTAACTGCTTACGCTTTCCTGCGTCTGGCTATTCCCATCAACCCGATCAAACCTGAGCCAAACAACCAGATCGCGGCGGGAACCGGAACCGTGGTCACTTCCAGGCGTATGTCGTCGAAACCGATGACGGGTAACTGCGCACCTGAATATGCGGAAAGGTCACTGTCCTCATAGTACAGGCCGTCGCCCCCGGTCCAGGTGTAATAGGCGGCATCGATCGTTAGCGGGTCGATTGTATCCAGATCGGGGGTATCCCAGGCATTCCCCCAGTTGCTAAAACCACTGTCGAGATAGATCGAGACGCCGTAGATGTTATCCTTTTCGGTATCCCACTGACTCCACCATGAAAAACCGCCACCCTCCTCGTTCCAGGCATTTCCGCCGTTGGTGCCAAATCCCAGGCCGTAGAAGGTGTCTCCGTTGATATCCTTGAGCCAGACGCCAACAGTCTGCTTGAAGCTGTACTCGTAAAATCCCCCAATATCATAATCTTCCAGAACCAACGTCAAATCACCCGTGCGGCCCCAGGCATAGAGGGAAAGCTCACTCATACTGCCGTTGTAGGCGGAAAGATCGAGACTCGTCGATGTCATCGTGGATTCAGGTGGGTAGCTTCCGGTAACCAGATCCGTCGGGTTCGCCGGCATCACCGCCGTATCCAGGCCGAAGTAATACGCGCCCGACTGGGACTCGACCGGATTGTTGACCGCAGAATAATCATTATCCGGCCAGTTGGTTACCGTAGTAGTCCAACCCGTCATATTGCCGGTCTCCGCCCCCGGATTAGTCACCGGGATACTGACTTGTGCCGCTTGGGCGCTTATCGCAACCAATGACACTGATGTAGTCAGCAGCGCCACCAAACTATTTTTCTTTTTCATGTTTACCACCCTTTAGCTTTCACACGTACTGCTTCTGGCTGTTAATTGTGCTGCCCGGCAGGAAGCACCGGTTGTTACCCGAGCAAGTAGCAGGCAAGAACCAAGCCATAAATATTTTCTTTAACTTATTTAAGCCATTAGCAAAAAATACAGGGTATGTGCATACAGCAAAGTGTAAAGTATCCCAGGTACTATTCTGTCAAACCTTACAGTTAACCTGGATCCCGTGTAAGCCTCAGCAGGCCCGAAGGCACCCGCCACTGGTCATATTGACCGTTTCCAAACAGCCTGATCCGACCGCTTTGCCTGCCATCCGATCCCGGCGCGCATCGGAACAGCAGGAGCAGGCAACCCTGCTCCCGCGCCACCAGCCCGGGTCAATCCCAGCTCAGCGCCCCGCCGGCCTGGTACTCGGTTACCCGTGTTTCAAAGAAATTTTTTTCCTTGCGCAGGTTGGCCTGCTCGTCCAGCCACGGCAGCGCACACCCGGCGCCCGGAAAGGGTTCCTCTACCCCCAGCTGGTGCGCGCGCCGGTTAGCGATAAAGCGAAACTGTTCGATGTGCTCATCAGCACTGTAGCCCAGGATGGCGTCTTGCAGGATGTAGCGCGCATAACCGGCTTCGGCTGCTTCGGATTCATCCCACATGGCGCGGATGGCTTTCGGATCCGGCATTACGTGATTCTCGACAATAATCTGTTTCACGGTGCGAATACCGAAGCTGCAGTGCATGACTTCATCGCGCATGATGTATTGCAGTTGCTCAGCACTGCCTTTCATCAGACCACGGCGCTGCAGGGAAAAGATCGGGCTGAAGCCGTTATAGAACCAGCAGCCTTCGAACACCGCACCGAAGAATATATAGGCCAAAATAAAGTTTTCCAGTTCATCGCGGTCATTGAGGTCGATATCGGTGCGCAATACCGATTCCAGCCGGCGGTTGGCAATCTGTATCTTGTTGTTGATCTCCGGCACCACGCGGTAGCGGTTGTAGATCTCGCCCTGGTCGAGGCCGATGGTTTCGATACAGTGCTGGTAGGTCCAGGTATGCAGCGCCTCTTCGTAGACCTGGCGCGCCTGGTAGATCTGCAGTTCCGGCGCGCTCATCTTTTCCATCACCGCCAGGCCGATATTGCGCATGGCAAGAATGTCGGACGTGGTCAGGTAGGACAACACGTTCTCGTACACGTGGCGTTCCTGTGGCGTCAGTGTGTGGCGGTAATCGTGCACGTCCTGCGTCATGTTGATGTCCAGCGGCGTCCAGTGATTCCTGTTGGCATTGAGAAAGTACTTCCACGCCCACGGATATTTGAACGGCGCCAGCTGGTTGATGTCAGTCTGGCCGTTGACGACGCGCTTGTCTTCGGCACGTATCGGTTGTACGCCGGCGGCGGGTATAGCTGTCGTGGTGTTTATAACCGGCTCCGCAACCCGGTCCGGTTCACTCAGCGTTGTCGTGTTCAACGCCGGATCAACCGTCTCGTCCCCGACCGCTTGTGGGGTGGCGGTTTGCAGGGCGGGTTCTGTCGTGTCGTCGTCATTCCAGTTCAGCATGGTGTCTCCTTACGGCATGGCGTTATATTTTCACGGTCATCACGGCGCCAGACCGGAATCCAGGGGCCTCGACATACTGCACTGGATACCGTTCCTGCACCGGCATGACGGGAGGTAATCGGCCTGCGCCTGTGTTATGAAAATTACTGGCAGGCCTCGCACTCGGGATCAAGGATAGAGCAGGCTTTCGGCACACCGTCCTGCGGCGTTTCCCGCTCTCCATCGCGCACCGCGGTTTTCTCAACATGAGTCGCACCCAACGTGCGCAGGTAGTAGGTAGTCTTGAGACCACGCCGCCAGGCCAGCTTGTACAGCGCATCCAGTTTCGGTCCGCTGGCTTCGGCCAGGTACAGGTTCAGCGACTGTCCCTGGTCGATCCACTTCTGGCGACGAGCGGCCGCCTCGATCAGCCAGCGCGAGTCGAACTCGAAAGCCGTTGCGTACTTCTCCTTGAGACTGGCCGGCACGCGATCGATGGATGCCAGGCAACCGTCGTAATACTTCAGGTCGTTGACCATCACCGCATCCCACAGTCCCTGCGCCTTCAGATCACGCACCAGGTACGGATTTACTACGGTAAATTCACCGGACAGGTTCGATTTGACGTACAGGTTCTGGTAGGTCGGCTCGATAGACTGCGATACGCCGCAGATATTGGAAATGGTTGCCGTCGGCGCAATGGCCATGGTACTGGAGTTGCGCATGCCCACGCTCACAACGCGCTTGCGCAACCCTTCCCAGTCGAGCGTCGTGGAACGGTCCACTTCCAGCCCGCCACCGCGCCCCTGCTCCAGCAGGTCCAGCGAGTCGATCGGCAGAATACCGCGACTCCACAGCGAGTTGTCAAAGCTCGGGTAGCGTCCGCGTTCTGCGGCCAGATCAGTCGATGCCCTGATGGCGAACCAGCTGACCGCTTCCATGGAACGGTCGGCAAACTCTACAGCCTGTTCCGAGGCATAGGGTATATCCTGCTTGTAGAGCGCATCGTGGAAACCCATGATGCCCAGCCCCACCGGCCGGTGGCGCAGGTTGGAATTGCGTGCCTGCGGCACCGAGTAGTAATTATAGTCGATGACGTTGTCCAGCATACGCATCGCGGTACTGATGGTGCGCTCCAGCTTCGCCCTGTCCAGCCCGTTTTCATCGACGTGTGCGGCCAGGTTGACCGAGCCGAGGTTGCACACGGCAATTTCCTTATCATCGGTGTGCAGCGTGATTTCCGTACACAGGTTGGAGCTGTGCACCACACCGACGTGCTGGTTGGTGTAGCGCAGGTTGCAGGGATCCTTGAAAGTCAGCCAGGGGTGCCCGGTCTCGAACAGCATGCCCAGCATCTTGCGCCACAGGTCAACCGCCTTGACGCGCCTGAAAATAGCCAGCTCGCCACGCGCCGCCCTGGCTTCATAGTCCCGGTACCTGTCGCGGAAGGCCTGGCCGGTGAGATCGTGCAGCTCCGGGACTTCCTCCGGCGAGAACAGCGTCCAGTCGCCCTGCTCCATGACCCGTTCCATGAACAGGTCCGGCACCCAGTTGGCACTGTTCATATCATGGGTACGGCGCCGTTCGTCGCCGGTGTTCTTGCGCAGTTCCAGGAATTCCTCGATATCGATGTGCCAGGTTTCCAGGTAGGCGCACACCGCGCCCTTGCGCTTGCCACCCTGGTTGACGGCAACGGCGGTATCATTGGCAACCTTGAGGAAAGGCACCACGCCCTGGCTCTTGCCGTTGGTACCCCTGATATGCGCGCCCAGGCCCCGTACGCGCGTCCAGTCATTACCCAGCCCGCCGGCAAACTTGGACAACAACGCATTGTCACGTATCGCGCTGTATATCCCCTCGAGCCTGTCCGGCACCGTGGTCAGATAACAGGAAGACAGCTGCGGGCGCAGCGTACCGGCGTTGAACAGCGTCGGCGTGGAGCTCATAAAAGCGAAGCTCGACAGCAAATGGTAAAACTCGATGGCGCGCGCCTCGCGGTCAACCTCGTTGATGGCCAGCCCCATCGCCACACGCATGAAAAATGCCTGCGGCAATTCGAAACGCACGCCGTCGCTGCTATGGATGAAGTAGCGATCGTACAGGGTCTGCAGACCGAGATAGGCGAAGCTGCGATCACGTCCGGCCTGCAGGGCAGCGCCCAGTTTATCAAGATCGTACAGCGTCAGTTCGCGGTCCAGCAGTTCCAGTTCGGCGGCGCGGTGGATATAGATGCAAAAATAGGCCGGATAATATTCCGCCATTCCGGACCGGCTGCCGCGCGGCAGCTCCAGCCCGAGAAACATCATGGCGTCATAGCGCATATTGTCCAGCAACAGGCGCGCCGCAACCCGGGAGTAGTCCGGCTCGACGTCGATCAGGGTACGGGCACTCATCACCAGCGCGGCTCCCAGATCCCGTTCACTGATACCATCGAACAGATTGCGCAGGCTTTCGTTCAACAGGTACCCCGCATCCACGTCCGCCAGCCCCTCGCAGGCCTCGGCGATCTGCGCCTGCAGGGCGCGGGTATCGAGCGGCCGCTTCTCGCCATGCGCGCCGGTAACATGCAACAGAACCTGTGCATCCTCCGGCGACATACCGTCCTGTCTCGCTGCACGCTTTACCGCCTGCTGTTCACGGTACAGCACATAGGCGCGAGCAATCTTGTGTTCACCACTACGCATCAGTTCCAGTTCAACCTGGTCCTGGATGTCTTCGATGTGCACTACGCCACCGTCCGGCGAACGCCGGAACAGGGCTTCCTGTACACACAGGGTCAGGCGCTCCACAGTTTCGTGGATGCGACCCGACGCCGCCGCACGCCCGCCTTCCACAGCGAGAAACGCCTTGGTCAGTGCAACACTGATCTTGGCAGCATCGAAGCGGGTAATCTTGCCGTTACGGCGAATAACCTTGTACCGGTCGTTGCCCGCAGCGGCACTGTCTTCGGACAGACTGCCGGCGATGACCGGGTTGGAAGGGGTTGACCGGGTAGTGTCCTGAATCTCTGTGTACATCTGCGCTCCTCGTCCGGTTCCTGCAAGGGTGGCCGGGACGACGCAGACGGAGTGGAGAACGGGACGGCAGACGGACTGCCGGGAAAGCGCTTCTCCACCCGGCAGTCTTGACGCGAGACCCGGGTGATGGAATCCAGCCGGATTCCCTGCTCCCAGGTATTCGGACTCGGGGGACGCAACCCTTGCAGATCGCCTGTATGACTCGTGGTCCCCCACACCGCTGCGCGACAGTCCCGGATTCTCACCGGGTTCCCTGCTGCATCAAACACCAGATATTGTGTTTGCGCTGGAGCTTAAACACAAGATAGCGGATAAATTCAGGTGGCGCAAGGGAAAATACCGGACGCGCCGAAACAACCGGTAGCCCTTTTCACGCCGGCTCCAGCGCATCAATCCACCGTTCGATGACAGCCACTTCGGCGACGATGAAATCGGGGCCGTTGCAGACGTGACCCGTGAGACTGATGCCTTCGGCGCGCGCCAGCGGGTGCAGGGTCCGGACGCGCGCCTGCCCGGGATCACCCAGCGCTCCGGCAGTGCCCGTTCGGGAAGTGTTAACAGGCCCTAAAATATGCGGGAGGCACTACCCCGTTTCCTGATGAGATAGCGATACCACCCGTCACCCGATTCTGTCTCAAGCAATTCGTTACCGGTACGTTTGCACCAGGAAGGAATGTCGCCCCGGGTGGCCGGATCCGTTGCAATGAGTTCGAGAATTTCACCCACCTGCAGGTTTTTTATTGCCACGTTGGTATCGACCATTGGCATGGGGCAACATTTGCCGGAAGTATCCAGCGAAGCTGCGATCTGATTCCTGTCCATGTCGGTGCGCCTCTAGAAATACTGGCAATGATCTGAGTTTGCGGCTTTCTCGTTCAGGAACCACGACGCGCCGATGATGCCCTCCGCCTCCGGAATAAGGTTGTCCTCGTTCACACCGAAAATCTGCGAGGCGAGACTGCAGGCATAAAAATTCACCTTCCCGGTTCCTTTCAGTGCCTTGATCAGTTCATTTATGTCATTAGGCAAACCGGCCTGGGTCACCTGCTCACGCACCCACTGCTCCTTGTCCGCGTGGTCACCCTGGATCCTGATATTACGGGCGCCTTCTTCCGTCAATGCCAGTACCGCCCAGTTCACGAATAACATATCGACCTGGCAACCTTCGGATGCCTGAAGATAGGCGAACGCAAAGGGTGTCAGCATCTTGTCATAGGAATCATCCCGTACCACGATAGCCAGTGATTTCATTACAGAACTCCTCGAACGAATGTTCGTTCTATTTTAAATCCAAATAAAAAGCCAGCCTTCCCTATCGGCAGACCGACCGCCAGGCACTGCTCCATATTTCGTCCAGATACTCCTCGAGCGATTGTTCCAGAACCCCGTCCAGCCGCAGACTGATCATGCGCAACGCACCGCCGAAAACAGAAGCCGCGGCAACCATAGCGTCCATCGGACGCACCTCACCGGTCTTCATGCCGTTGGCCACCATCTCGCGCATCTGGCGGAACGGCCTCGACGAACAGATCGGGGGCATGCCGGGCATGAACTCCCTGTGTTTGACGAACAGCATATAGGCCATCACTTCCGGCTCTTCTTCGGTAATCCGGAACAACAGTTCCAGCACCGCCCGGCAACGTGCCTGTGCCGTATCGTGCTGACGTTCGATGTCGGAAAACGCGCTTTCCATCCGCTCTACCAGCATGTCAAACAGGGCTTTGGCTATGCCCTCCTTGTCGTCGAAGTGATGATAAATGGAGCCGGTACTCACACCGGATTCGCGCACAATATCCGGCACCGAGGTATTGAAGTAGCCCTGCTGCGTGAACAGGTGGATGGCCGTCTCCAGGACCCGCTCCCGGACATTACGACTGGTTTTGACAGCGTTTGCAGGCATGCTCAAATACTAGAACGATCGTTCGTTCTAGTCAAGGAGCATCCCCCTGCCTGCATCCGTCATTCCAGCGACAGCCGATGACGGATTAATCAAAATAGTCACGCCGGCTTCAGCGCATCAATCCACTGTTCGATGACAGCCATTTCGGCGGCGATGAAATCGGGGTCGTTGTAGACGTGACCCATGAGGCTGATACCTTCGGCGCGCGCCAGCAGGTGCAGGGCCCGGACGCGCGCCTGCCCGGGATCACCCAGCGCGGCGAACTGTGCTGTCAGCCAGTCGCGGAACACATCGAACAGTTGCCTGGCGCTGTCCCTGTGTGCGTACTGCTCCTTGCCCAGTTCGGTGTTGAGTGAACCGATCGGGCAACCGTAACGGGTCAGGTCCTGCCGGTTGGACACCACCATGTGCACGAAACGCCGCAGGCGGTCACGCGGATCGGGCAGCGCCTTGTCCCACGCGGACAATGTCGCCCGGTACTCCCTTGTGCGCTGTTCGATGACGGCGTCGAGGATCGCGTCCTTGGTCTTGAAGTAGTGGTAGATATTGCCGCGCTGGATACCGCTATGCTCGACGATATCGCTGAATGACGTGCGGGCATAACCACGCCGGTAGAAAAGCAGCTTGGCAGCTTCGATGATTTCATCCCTGGTGTGTCCGTGCGTACTGTTCATGCCTACCGTGCCGTGCGTTATCCCGTCTGCACAAGATTACCCCAAACCGGCCTGGCACTGAACGAACACCTGCCCGCGTCAGGAGCTGATCGGTTTGCACATCTTCATGGGCGTTTGCTGTCGTTCTGCCATCTCCTCCATCTGCACACGAATGGCATCCTGCCAGTGCACCGCGGGCTGATAACCCAGCAGTTCGGCAGCGCGTGTATTGTCAGCCCCGGTTTCCTCGAGCAGGTGGATAATGCTGCGGGTCACCAGCGGCTCCCACGGGACCAGCGGGTCCAGTAATTCCATGGCGCGTGCAAACGGATAGGCCATGGCAAAGGGCACGCCGAAGTGCGGCCTGGGCAGGCCCCATGTGTCCGCCAGGAAACCGATTACTGCGCGTGCCGTGGGCACGCTCGGTCCGACAATATTGAATCCCTGGTAGCCTGTCAGGCCCGTTACCACAGCGGCACGCGCAAAGGCTGCTCCAATATCGTCACCGGCGATTATCGGCATGCCGGTGGAACCGCCCTTCACCCAGGGAACAAGGTGGGTTTTCAGGCGTGGCACCAGCAGCGACAGCAGCCCGATACCGTAACGCTGACCTGCAAACAGGCCGGTGCGCAACGAAATCATGGTGCTGCCGTGTGTTGCGTTGTCACGCATATAGCGTTCGATACGCGCGACGTTGCGCATGTGCGGCCAGAGCGTCAGGCGGCGCTCATCCGCCTGACTCATGGGGTCGGACGAAGCGTAAGGCGCCGCAACGCTGGTCGAGCTGAGGAAAATGAAACGACTGACCCCGCCGTGTAATACCTGGTCGATGAATGACAGCGTGGGTTGCAGAAACAGGCGTTCGGACTCGTCGGCATAACTCCACGCCGAGGTCCAGGCAGCGGCGTGACACACAACGTCGATGCCATCCAGCAATGACCCGAGGTAGTCCCCGTCACGCAGATCACCCTCGCGCACCTCGCGGTTGACTGCTGGAATCAGTTTGCGCCTGTCGCGACCGGCGGCGACGGGCGTTATGCCCTCCTGCCACAGCAGTGCTTCGAGGATATGACTGCCGACGAATCCGTTGGCGCCGGTAACCAGTACGTTGAGTGTTTGCATCGAAGCACGCCTCCCGTATTGCTAGTTGATCCCGAAACAGGACGATCATACCAGACAGACTAGGACGTTTATCCTAGTCTGTCAAACGCAAGCACCGGGCGTTGAATTTTTCTCCGCGCACCCCCATGTACTGCGCGTAACAACCGGTAACTGATAAGGAGGTAACACCATGAGCACACTGGCATTTCTGGGTGAAGGACTGGATCGCGCATGGGAGTCGCTGACGGAAGGCTGGCAGCAACTGCGCCAGCGCGCGTCGCAGGCCATCACCCGCTTCCATCCTTACAGCAGGAACAAGGATGTAGAAAGCGTCGAAGACCAGCTCATGCAGCGCGCCCTGCACTGGGGCGTGGTTGCAGCCGAGGTCGAGGAGCGCAACGACGAAATCATCGTGCGTCTGGAAGCGCCCGGCATGGAAGCGGACAATTTTGACATCAGCGTGGCCAACGGCCTGTTACTGGTACGCGGCGAGAAACGCATGGAGCGCGAACAGAAACGCGGGCGCTATCATGTCATGGAATGCGCCTACGGCAGTTTCGAACGCAGCATACCGTTACCGCGCAGCGTCGAGACCACTGATGTAAAGGCACGCTACCGGCGCGGGGTACTGACAGTGCACCTGCCGATTGCAGAGTCGGCGCGCGTGCGACGGATCGAGGTACAGGGCTGATACGCCTGTGGGCCGGGGACAGGCACGGGTAATTTTAGCGCCTGTCCCCGGGCAGGCCGGTATTTGTCGATCAGTTGCTGCGCGGCGTCACCGCAACGGCGCAGCCACTGCTGCAACACCGGCTTGCTGATATTGCCGGCCTTGAGCTGGCGCTCCAGGCGCTGCAGCCCCTCACCGGAAATCCGTTCGCCATGTGTCACACCGGGGCCAGGTTTTCGTGAAGTCATTTATCCGCCCTTCCCTTTACGGTTTTCAGCTACGCCTTACCAATCAGGCTATCGACGGCTGCATTGATAAGCTGCAGGCGCTCGTTGTCCCCGCCCCGGTCGGGGTGATGTTCCATCGCCAGGCGCCGCCAGGCTGATTTGATTGCGGCATCGTCCACGGGGTCCTTGAGCCCCAGTTCAGCCAGTGCTTCCCCGCGCCCTTCGAACCGGCCCAGCCGATTCCAGAACGACGCAATCAACTCGCAGACTTCATCTTCGCTCGTGTTTTCAAGATTCGTCCAGTCCAGGTAGTAGGCACGCAACGGGTCCGGTGTTGCCAGCGCGGCCGGGCCGGATGACCAGGGCAGGCGGCGAATGCGCAAGGGTTCGATCTGCAACAACCCCTGCTGCGACGCTGCGAGTCTGTCGCGCAGTTCATACAGCGCGTGGAACAGCAGGAAATGTGCGCGGAACAGCTGATGGGGTGCGGCAGGTGGCTTCGGCAGAAACCCGAAGAAGCCTCTCGCCCGGAGCACCTTGATCAGGTCATATTCGTGAATACCGGCCGGCTGTGCAGCGAGCTCCTGTTCGATTGCCGAATAAAACACGCCGGGCAGTTGTGAGTGTGTCTGCCGCACAGGCCGGGTCAGCTGCGACCGTACAGGCGCACCCAGTCCTGCATGCGCTGCCTGCATTCATCCTGCACCTGGTCCCACTCGAAACGCCAGCGCCAGTTCCCTTCCGTTACGCCGGGGACGTTCATGCGGTGCGCGGCGTCCAGACCGAGTATATCCTGCATCGGGATCACGGCCAGGCGCGCCACCGAGGCCAGCGCCGTGCGCACCAGCAGGCCGGGCATCGGCTCACTGGAATCACCCAGGTAATGACAGACCGCCCTGCGCTGCTCGTCCGACAGCTCGTGATACCAGCCCAGGGTGGTGTTGTTATCGTGGGTGCCGGTGTACACCACGCTGAGCTCTTCGTGGTTGTGCGGCAGGTAGGGGTTATCGGAAGAACCGTCAAAAGCGAACTGCAGGATTTTCATGCCCGGCAGCTCAAACTGCCTGCGCAACGCAGTGACTTCAGGCGTAATGACACCGAGATCTTCGGCCACCAGCGGCAGATCGTCGAATACCTGCTTCAGCACCTGGAAGAAACCTTCACCCGGACCCTTTACCCAGTGCCCGTCGATGGCGGTTTCCGCCTGCGCGTCGATCTCCCAATACGCCTCGAAGCCGCGGAAGTGGTCGATGCGCATCAGGTCGAACATCTCCATCTGTGAACGGATGCGTTCCAGCCACCAGCCGAAGCCGTCTTTCTTCAATGCTTCCCAGCGGTAGTGGGGATTGCCCCAGCGCTGCCCGGTAGCGGAGAAATAATCCGGTGGCACGCCGGCTACCACTTCCAGTTGCCCGCTCGCGTCAACGGAAAACCACTCGCGGTGCGCCCACACGTCGGCACTGTCGTGCGCCACGAAAATCGGGATATCGCCAAACAGCAGGACTCCGCGATCGTTTGCATAACAGCGCAACTGTTTCCATTGCCGGTAGAACAGGAACTGTTCGAAACGCACCTGCTCCACCTGCGCCGCAAGACGCTTGCGTTCACTGTCCAGGGCATCGCTATCCCGGTCGCGCAATACTTCCGGCCAGTCGTACCAGGCCCGTTCACCCTGCGCGGTGCGTATCGACCGGTAGAGCGCAAAGTCATCCAGCCAGCGGGCGTGTTCTTTTTTAAACGCCACGAACGCGTCGCGTTCGTCATCACTGCCCTTGCGCTGAAAACCGTTATAGGCCGCCGTCAAACGTACCTTGCGTTGTGCGTCAAGGTCGGCGGATTCATCCAGCGCGGCATCGTCCAGCCAGCCCTGCTCCACCAGCAACTGCAAGCTGATCAGGCGGAAATTACCGGCGTGCACGGACAGGCACTGGTAGGGAGACAGGTCTTCGTGCGGCGGCCCCAGCGGCAGGGTCTGCCACAGGGTCAGGCCGCATTCCGCCATGAAATCCACCAGGCGGTAGGCATCCGACCCCAGGTCACCGTTACCCGCCGCGCCCGGCAGCGAGGTAGGATGCAACAAAATGCCGGCCCGGCGTTGGCTGAACAACTGCATGGGACTATCGACGGAGCCGGACTTCAGTCACTGGCCTGGCCGTGCCGCATCACACCGCCCAGGCTGGGAGCGCCGCTGCCGCGGGCGAAAGTATGCGCCAGGTACTCGGGAGGCTCCAGCCCCAGCAGCTGGTACAGGTTGGACAGGTGCAACCTGAACAGGCTTTCAAAATCGCTCACTGAATTGGCCGGGTTATAATCACCGAACCACCAGAACCAGTCCGAGCCTTCACAGACCGCCAGTTGCAGCTGTGCCGCAAGTATCTGTTCACTGTCCAGGCTGCCGTCGCTGCTGGCCCTGTCGAAAGCGCGCTTGGCGTCGCCCAGCATGTCCCAGCCACGGTTCTTGTCGCGATCCCCGATCCAGGTCGAGAAAGTGCCGTACACCCAGGAGCCACTCACCAGTCCGGCCAGCTTGCCTGTCTCTACCTCCGCGTCCAGGCATTCGGAGAAGGTGGACAGCTTCAGGGTCGAGTGCGCGGCCAGTCTTTCATACAGGGCGCGCAAAAAGTGAAAGCCGTTTTCCGGGAAATGCTCCCAGGCATTTTCACCGTCGAGGATGACGGGCAGCACCAGCTTGCGTCCCTGGTTGGCCGCGGCGATACGCTCCAGGTTATGAATAAAGTTGGCTACCGCATCGTCGGCGTGCCAGGTCGAATAATTGAAACCGATTTCATCGGACAGCTTGTCATCGCGAAAAAAGCAGGTCAGCTTGCCGTCGCCCACGTTATATCCCTGCAGCACGGCATCCGGTGCCGCTGCCGCATCGTCGCCCTGCTCTGCGCGCAGCGTATTACGCAGCACGGTCTCGCCGGTCGCCGCCCAGCTGAAACCGTACTCTTCCAGCAGTTCGAGGGTCGCCTTGCTGACACTGCCTTCGGAAGGCCAGCAGCCTGCCGGCTTGCGGCGAAAATACTGTTCAAAGACATTGATGCCCTCGCGCAGGTGCCAGTGCACGCGTTGCTCGCCGCCCTGGTAGAACTCCAGCTCCGGGAGCCGGGCGTCGGGCATGGCCTCGCGGGCCGTCTGCAAATCCAGCATCAGCGGCAGGATCGGGTGCGCATAGGGCGACATCGCCAGCTCGACCTGGCCACGCCCGGCAAGCTCCGCGTAGCGATCAACAAGACCGGACAGCAACTCGCCGATCAACACCAGCAATTCGCGCCGGTCGTGCAGGGAAAAGTTATTGCCCTGCTCCTGCCAGCGTTGTACGCGCAGGTCACTGCGCCTTACGGTCTCGGCAATCCAGCCCAGGTGATACCAGAACACCAGGTCAGACAAAAACTGGTCGCTGACATAGAGCAGGTCGGTGCAGTTCTGCAGAAAGGGTTCAGCCAGCTCGAACAGGCGCCGGTAGGCCGGGAAGCGCTCCACGATACGCGTGCGGTTGACCCGCATGCAGTTGTTGATCAACTCCAGCCGCTGTTCGGGGTGTGCCGGCAGCACGGGGGCTACCAGCGCCGCCAGCAGCGGGTCGCGTATGGACTTGTGGTCACGCAGGAACCCGCTCACCTGGGCCGCATAGTCATCGATCTGTTCCAGCAGCACCGGTGCAAAATTAATCACCGCCCTGGCATCGGGCACCGCTTCCAGGTGCGCGGCCATGTCGGCGTAGTCCTTGATAGCGTGCAGGTAGGTCCACGGCAGCTTGTACTCTCCACTGATGAGGTCACAGTACTGCGGCTGGTGCATGTGCCAGCAGAGTACAACGTGCAGACCGGGGTCAGCGGACATGGTGCAACTCCTGCCCCAGCATTTCCGGGGTGACCAGTACCACCCCGCCCTGTGTCACGTGGAAACGCTCGGCATCCTTTTCATGATCCTCGCCGATCACCGTCCCTTCGGGAATG
>JBHHXO010000021.1:0-22194 GCA_046757125.1 Thiogranum sp. | reverse complement strand
ACGGCCTCCATGCAGGCACATGCCACACCCACTGCGGGCGCCGCCCGGCGCGCGCTGCAGACCGCCTGTGAACAGAACGATCCGCAGGCAGCCGTCTGCGCCCTGCTGGACTGGGCCGCCGGCACATGGCCCGACCGGCCGCCGCGCAATCTCGGCGCGCTGGCCCACTATGTCGACAGCGGCGCCGATGAAATTCATGCACTGGACAGGGCCCTGTACGGCACAGAGAGCAGCCCGTGGAACGGGCAGGCCCTGTGGGAACGCTTCAGACAGGGTCCGGGTAACGGCAGGCAGCAGGAAACATCCGCCCCGGCTGACACCCTGTTGCCGCTCTACCCGCGCTGGGGATAACCCGGCCGGAACGGTCGAAACTCGTCGGCCGGGCAGGCGCCGCCCGGAAAAACAGGACGTTACAGCCGCTTTTGGTATATACTCCAGTGCGTCAGGCATTTGAGCGATTCGGCAGCACTGCCCAGCGAGCCATCGCCTGCATTACAAATTGGTTGCACGTCCTCTAAGTCTGTTCAGAAGCTCTATCCCGGTATCTCCTGTAAACCACCTTGTGAGATCTGCAATTAATTACGTGTTCAATATTTTACAAAGGTAATTTACATGACTACAGGTACCGTTAAATGGTTTAACGAATCCAAGGGCTTCGGCTTTATTTCCCCCTCCGACGGCAGCGCCGACGTATTCGTGCACTTCTCCGCTATCCAGGGTGACGGCTTCAAGTCCCTGATGGAAGGCCAGTCGGTCTCTTTCGATGTGGAAAAAGGTCCCAAGGGTATGCAGGCAGCCAATGTCACCATGGCGAACTGATACAGCCGGCACACTTTGGCAGACCAGGGAACCCCGCTCGCGGGGTTCTTTTTTGCTACAAGGATACGCACATGAAAAAGCTGTTTGTCGGCAACCTCCCGCAAGACGCGACTGAAGAATCCGTGCGCTCGATGTTTGCCGAATTCGGCACGGTGCGGTCCATCAGCGTGGCCTCGGATATCTTTACCGGAAAATGCAAGGGCTTCGGTTTCATCGAAATGGAAGGCCACGAGGCCCGCGCGGCGCAGGCCGCGCTGGACGGCAACATGACCACCGGCAGCGATCGCTCCCTGCGCGTGCGTTTCGAGGACAAGCGCGTCGCCCGCGGTGGCCGACGCCGTTAACGCCGCTCGCGGAGGGTCGTGCCGGACGTGGCCAACAAAAATTCAACGACGCGCGCAGAGAAACTCGGCCTCAAGGAACTGGTCGCCATGGGTATCGGCGGCATGGTCGGCGGCGGGATATTCTCGGTGCTCGGCCTGTCCGTCGCCGAAGCCGGCCACGCGGCACCGCTGGCGTTTGCGCTCGGCGGCGTGATCGCCCTGCTGACCGGCCTGTCCTACGCCCGCCTCGGCATCTGTTACCGTTCGGATGGCGGCAGCTTCACCTACCTGGAGAAAGCCTTCCGGCACAGGAACATTGCCGGGCTGGGAGGCTGGCTGCTGATGGCGGGTTATATCGGCACGCTCTCGCTGTACGCCTATACCTTCGGGATCTACGGGTCGGCCATGCTGGGCGGCGATGCACAGAACCTCGTCATGCACCACCTGCTGGCATCGGGCGTGTTACTGACTTTCCTGGGTATCAACCTGTATGGCGTGAAAGCCGCCGGCAGCACCGAGGACGTGATTGTCCTGGTCAAAATGCTGATACTGGCCCTGTTCGCGATCAGCGGCCTGTTCTACGCCCAGCCGGACCACATCTTGCCCGTATTCAATACCGGTGCAAGCGGACTGTTCATGGGCGCCGCCCTGATATTCGTTGCCTACGAAGGTTTCGAACTGATCCCCAACGCCGTAAACGAAATGGAGGCTCCGGAGCGCAACCTTGCGCGCGCCATCGTCATCTCGATCGTTATAACCATGCTGATCTACATCCTGGTCTCGCTGGTTGCGGTCGGGAACCTGTTGCCGGAGGAAATCAGCCGCTACAAGGAATACGCGCTGGCGGTAGCCGCCAAACCCTTTCTCGGCCAGGCCGGTTTTTTACTGATCGGTCTCGGCGCCCTGCTGTCCACGGCTTCCGCGATCAACGCCACGCTGTTCGGCACCGCGCGGCTGGGCAAGGTAATGGCCGAAGACCGCGCCCTGCCCCGTGTGTTCGCGCTGCAGGAACGCACCCGCACCATTCCCTGGGCCAGCCTGAGCGTCATCAGCCTGGTGTCGCTGGTGTTCGTCAACCTTGCCGATCTTACCGTGATATCGTCGTTTGCCAGCTCCACCTTCCTGCTGATCTTCGCTGGCGTCAACCTGGCGGCCCTGCGCCTGCACAGGCACACCGGGACGGGCGCGGGTGTACCGCTCGCGGGCATGTTGCTGGCCCTGCTCTCCTGGCTGGCGCTGGTCGCCTACCTGTGGCAAAACGACCGCAGCGGCCTGCTGTGGATGGGACTGTTCTATCTCGCCATTGCACTGGCTGAACTGCTGTTCAGCCGCAGGCGTATTTTTCTGCCCGCGAATGAGCATCAGCCGTAAGCGGGATATTCGCAGGCGAGTAATGCGTTATTTATTTCATAAATCGCTTTGCGTGCTGTTTAAATTGGCTGGCCAAGCCCCTATATTTACATCGAACCGGTGACCAATCAGGGTCGCCCGTCCGGAGTGCTGCATGGATTTCAAGGATTACTACACGATTATGGGCGTCGAACGTGACGCCACGCAGGACGAGATCAAGCGCGCCTACCGCAAGCTGGCGCGCAAATATCACCCGGACGTGAGCAAGGAAACGGACGCCGAGGCACGTTTCAAGGAGGTCGGCGAGGCCTACGAGGTACTCAAGGACCCGGAAAAACGCGCGGCGTACGACCAGCTGGGCGCCAACTGGAAGGCCGGCCAGGATTTCAACCCGCCGCCGGACTGGGATGCCGGGTTTGAATTCAGTGGCGGGGGCTATACCGCGGGCGATGCATCCGCCTACAGCGATTTCTTTGAATCCCTGTTCGGGCGTGAATTCCGCTCGGCGCGGGCGGGCGGCGCGCAACGCGGGTTCCAGGCCCGCGGCGAAGATCACCATGCAAAAATCCTGATCGATATCGAGGACGCTTTCCACGGCGCCGAGCGCAGAATCACCCTGCAGGCGCCCGAGGTGGACTCCCAGGGGCATGTCGTCACGCGCAAGCACACCCTGAACGTAAAAATCCCCAGGGGCGTAAAACAGGGACAGAAAATCCGCCTCGCCGGCCAGGGCGCGGCGGGTTTCGGCGGCGGACCGGCGGGCGATCTTTACCTTGAGATCGAATTCAACCCGCATTCGATTTACCGTGTCGAGGGGCGCGACCTCTATCTCGACCTGCCGGTCGCCCCCTGGGAAGCCGCACTCGGGGCCACGGTCAAGACGCCGACACCGTCCGGGGTGGTCGATCTCAAGATTCCGGCGGGCATGTCGGGTGGCAGGAAAATGCGTCTCAAGGGCCGCGGTATTCCCGGCAAGCCGCCGGGCGACATCTACGTGACGCCGCGGATTACCGTGCCACCGGCAGACACCGCCAGGGCCAGGGAACTCTATCAGAAGATGGAGCAGGAACTGGCATTCAACCCGCGCAGCAAACTGGGAGTCTAGTACATTATGAACAGCAAGGTACTGAGCGGAGTGGTTCTGGACGAAGAAGCGCTGCTGTCACTGGGCGATCTCTGCCAGGCCTGTTCCCGGCACGCGGAATGGATCGTGGAACTGGTGGACGAAGGCATCCTGCAGCCCACCGGGCGCTACCAGGAACAATGGCGTTTCCCCGGCACCAGCCTGCAGCGTGCGCAGACCGCCCTGCGCCTGCAGGAAGACCTGCACATCAACCTGGCCGGTGTTGCGCTGGCGCTGGACCTTATGGACGAAATCGAATCGTTGCGGGCGCTGGTGTGCCGCCTGGAATAGCCCCGCGCTTCAGGCCGCCCGGCGGGTTTCGCCCCTGACCTCGCGCAGCAACGGGTAGAGGTGCTCCGCAACGGATGACAGCCATTGGCCGGCACCGGTGAGCTGACCAATGGCGCGGATCGCCTTTTTCACCTTGTCGTCAGCCGGCTGGATTTACCGGCGCCGGATGTGCAAATCACACCCGATGTATTGATGCCACGATAATTCGCCAGCCAGCGGTGGTATTCCTCCGCCGGCATCGGCTTTGCAATAAAGTAGCCCTGCGCCACGTCACATTGCATTTTTTTCAGCGCAGACAGGGTTTTCACGTCTTCCACACCCTCAGCCACCACCTGCAAATCAAAGCGATGCGCAAGGTCTACAATCAGTTCCACAATATTGGCGTTGTCGCGTTCCCTTGTCAGGCCGGCCACAAACGATCGATCGATCTTCAGCTCATCTGCGGGGATATCGCGGAAGTAGGAAAGACTGGAATAGCCGGTTCCGAAATCATCGATGGAAACTTTTACCCCCTCCTCCTGAAGCCCCTTCAGCCTGGTGAATACCGCATCGATATTCTCAATGAATGACTGTTCCAGTATTTCGATACACAGGCGGCTGTCCTCCGAGTACCAGAGTTCGCGGGCGCTCATTATCGTATCCACGAAGTCCGCCCGCTCAAGTATCTGCGTCGGAACATTGACCGAGACTTCCTGTTTACCCCACGGGTGCTCCCACTCACCAGCCAGGCGCAATGCGCTGTTCAGCATCCAGTCTGTCAACGGCCGGATAAAACCCGTCGACTCTGCAATCGGGATGAATTCGTTCGGACCTACGATACCGCGAAAGGAATTCTCCCAGCGCACCAGCGCTTCAGCGCCAACCGGCCTGCCTGTCGCCAGAGATATCTTGGGTTGAAAGTAAACCCGCATTTCGGATTTCTGGATAGCATCTTCCAGCGCCATCTCGATATCCCAGTGCGCTGAGTATTCATCCTCGTCAAGACCCTGTGCAACACAGAACGGCTGTCCGGATGAACGCGCACAACGTTGCGCTTCATCGGCTGCCGCCAGCAGCGCATCGGCGCCGCGGGCATGCTCGGGGAACAGTGCAATTCCGATATCCGCCGCGCAGTGAACCGTGTCATGGTCGAGATGAACCGGAACGTCGAGCAGACGCTGAATCTTGTGTGCCGCCAGTTCGGCATGCCCCCTGTTCAGAACACCCTGCAGAGTCAGGGCAAACTGGTCGTCGCCGATGCGGGCAATCTGGTCGCCTTCCCGGCGCACCTGTTCCAGTACTTTCGCGACAGCCTGCAAGACTCTGTCGCCCGCCGCATATCCGTGTTTGATATTAATGCGGCCAAACTGGCGGATATCCACCACCAACAGTGCCAGCGACACCTGGTGTGTACCTGCTTCGTTCACATCACTGTCGAGCATATGCAGAAACCGCTGCCGACCGAACAGGCCTGTTACCGGATCTTTCATGGGCGCCACTCCCCGCCTACAGGAAGACCTCCTTCATATCGATACCATACGCGCCGCGCGGCAGACCTTTGGCTACCGAAATGCTTTCATCAAGCCTGGACAGGTCAATCAGGCGAAACTGGTCCAGTGGCTCCTTGCTGGCATCGAGCAGCAACATGACGGAAGGCCTGAGCCGCCTGAGCCCATTGACAGAAATCACCGTGCCGACCTCACCCGTGGACAATTCAATCAGCGAGCCGGTTGGATACAGCCCTACAGTTTGAATAAACTGTTCAACCAGTTCGGCCTGAAACGTCCTGCCACGCAACTCATACAGCTCGGCTATTGTCTCATGCGGCGGCATCGGCTCATCCGTCGAATAAAGACGCAGGTTCGTCATGGCGTCAAAGCTGTCGACGATGCCTGCAATACGTCCGAAAATCGGAATGGCCGGGTTTTCCAGCCCTTGCGGATAGCCACTGCCATCTGCTCTTTCATGGTGTGTCGCGACCATCTGCAACACCTCCATCGGCAAACGCTCCTCCAGCGACAGCCCCGAGGATGTCGAGAGCATCCGTACGCTCTGGTCAACGTGACCGCGAAGTTCTTTATATTCGCTGCCGGACAGCTTTCCGGGCTTCCTGAGCAACTCGACCGGCACCGTACTCTTGCCGACATCCAGTAACAACCCACCCAGCGCAAGTGACTCTATTGACGGCTTCTCCAGACCGAGATGACGACCAAAGGTTGCGCACCAGACCGATGTGCCGAGCGCCCGGGTATAGGTGCTGTCGTCAAACTGCTTCAGTTTGATGACCAGCGTCATGGCGCCCGGCGCACGAATAACACTGTCCACCACAGCGGAGATACTCTCGTTCAGCTCATCGATTTCGAACGCATTATTCTGACTCAGCTTTTCCATGACATGATGGAAATCTTCCTGCAAACGCTCGTGCGCCTGCTCGGCAACAAAATATTCGGCCTCGATGGGTGTTGCATCCCGGTAATGCGTTTTACGCAGCGCGGTGTATTCGTTGTGGGCGCCGTTCGCGGCAACAGGGTTTTGTGCAACAGCCGCCCGGGCCGGCTCGCTGTAGACTTTCGGGCCTTCGCGCACAACCCAGAACCTGGGATCGGGCGAATAACCCTGTTCGATATCAACGTAGACGTAGTTACAGTACTTGCGCAGGCGTTCGATATCCTTGTGACTTTTTATTTTCACACCCTGCAGCTCGTAGGCAGTCTTCAACCACGGCTTGTCCAGCCGGGCGACGTACATGCCGATTTCCAGGCCATCGATACTGGTTTTGACTTCCTTTTTCATACGACTTGACGCAATTTCCCGCCGGTTTCGGCCCGGGCAGCCGGATGCCACCCTGACGACACTCCATAATGTAGCGACTGGAACGGGAATTACTTTTGGAAACAGGGATATATTCTGTTCCGGCCCGGCCCGGCCCCGCGCACTCCGGATTCGTGACCGCAAAGCGGGGCGGTATACTCGCAGTGAATTAATCGGCTAGTTTACGCGATGACGAAACAACCAGCCGGCAATTATCAGCGTCACCACCGCGATGACAGCCATCGGCCAGTACTGGTCGAACAGCAGGGTATACGAGTCCCCTTCCAGGAACACGCCGCGCAGGATGACCAGGAAATAACGTAATGGATTGATGACCGTCAGCTGCTGCACCAGCTCCGGCATGTTGGACACCGGGGTCGCGAACCCGGACAGGATGACCGCGGGCACCAGGAACAGGAAGGCGCCGAGTATCCCCTGTTGCTGGGTCACCGCCAGCGAGGAAATCATCAGGCCGACACCGACCGCCGACAACAGGAACAGGAACATGCCCAGGTACAGGGCGCCAGGGCTGCCGCGCAGCGGAATATCGAACCAGTACACCGCCACCAGCAGGATAAAGGTGCCCTCGACAAGGCCGATCAGGATGCCCGGCACGGATTTCCCGATCAGGATCTCCACCGGCCGCAGCGGTGTTACCAGCAGCTGGTCGAAAGTGCCCGCCTCGCGTTCGCGGGCAACCGAAAGCCCGGTGACGATGGTCGTCACCACCAGCGTCAGCAGGCCGATAATGCCCGGCACGATAAACCAGCGCGACAGCAGGTTTTCGTTATACCAGGGACGTACCTGCAGCGTCGCCGGCGGTCCCGGCAAACCCTGCCGGCGCGACCAGTCGATATTGAAATCGGTGAAGATGACGCGCATGTAACCCAGCGCCAGCAGCGCGGTGTTGGAATTACGCCCGTCGATCAGCAGCTGCACCGGGGTACTCCTGCCGCGCTTCAGGTCCCTGCTGAAATGCTGACCCAGGTGCAGCACCATGAGCACGTCCTTGTTGTCGATCAGCGGCGCAACCTGGGCATCGTGTTCCAGGCTGGCCACCAGGCGAAAATGAGGGGAACCGGTTACCCGCGCGACCAGCTCTCGCGAAGGCAGGCTGCGATCCTCGTTATAGACGGCCACCGGTATGTCGTTCAGGTCATAGGTCGCCGCGTAACCGAAAATAATCAGCTGCGCGATCGGTGGACCGATCAGCACCATGCGACTCTGGCTGTCGCGCAGGATCGCCAGCAGCTCCTTGACAGCCAGCGCGACGATGCGGTGCAGCGTGTTCATGCGTCGAGCCGCTTGTGCGCCTTGCGGCGCGCCAGCCCCAGGAAAACCACCATCATCACGGCCAGCGCTGCACTGTTGGCGAGGATAATGGGCCAGATATTGCCGGCCAGGAACAGGGTCTGCAGGATGGCGACATAGTAACGCGCCGGAATCAGGTGGGTGACAAGCTGGATTGCATCCGGCATGGAGCTGATCTGGAAAATGAATCCGGACAGGATAAAAGCGGGCAGAAAGGTGACCAGGATGGCTATCTGCCCGGCCACGAACTGGTTCCTTGCCACCACGGAAATCAGTAACCCCATACCCAGCGCCACCAGCATGAACAGCGCAGACGCCGCCGTCAGCGCCCAGAACGACCCGCGCAGGGGCACGTCGAACTGCCACAGCGCCATGGCCACGCTCAGCAGCATGCCACCCATGCCCAGCATGAAGTACGGCACCAGCTTGCCCACCACCATTTCACCGATACGAACGGGCGTCACCATCAGCGCCTCCATGGTGCCGCGTTCCCATTCACGCGCCACCACCATGGAGGTCAGCATGGCGCCGATGAGTGTCATGATGACGGCGATCAGTCCGGGCACCAGGAAATCGCGGCTGCGTACCGCGGCGTTGAACCAGATACGGGGTTCGAGTCGCACCGGCACCGACAGCTCGACCCCCTGGCTGCGCGCATAGCTGTCCAGCCAGCCCTGCCACACACCCTGGATATAGCCCTCGGTGATGCGCGCCTGGTTGGCATCGACACCGTTGACAATAACGCCTACGGGCGCTGTGCCCTGCGCCAGCAGGCGCCGGCTGAAATCGTCGCGCAGCCAGACGATGCCGAACACCTCGCGCAGATCGAAGGCCTGCTGCGCCGCCTGGATACTGTCGTAGGATTGCGGCTCGAAATATTCGGAGTGCTGGAAAGCACCGCTCAGGCTGGCCGTGCCGGCGTCCGGCTGATCCACCACGATCGCCAGCGGGATGTGCCGGGCATCCAGCGAAACGCCGTAGCCGAACAGCAGCAACAGCACCACCGGCATGATGAATGCGATGGCGATACTGGACGGGTCGCGCAGTATCTGCAGGCTTTCCTTGCGGATCATGCCACGCAGTCGCATACGGCTGGCAGCGGCGGCATTCATGCCACTGCACCGCGTTCTTTTTCGTGCGCCTCGATCAAACCGATAAAGGCGTCTTCCATGCCGGGGTCGGGGTGTTCGCTGCTGCGGAAGCGGGCTTTCATTTCGGCCGGGGTGCCCTGCGCCAGCACCTCGCCCTCGGCCATGATCACCAGCCGGTCACAGTAGTTGGCTTCGTCCATGAAGTGCGTGGTGACCAGCACGGTCACGCCCGACTCGGCCAGCGCATTGATACGCTGCCAGAATTCACGTCGTGCCAGCGGGTCGACACCCGACGTGGGTTCGTCGAGGAACAGGATGTCGGGTTCGTGCATGAGCGCCGCGGCCATCGCCAGGCGTTGCTTGTAACCGAGCGGCAGATCGCCGCTGTCGGCATCCGCATAGCCGCCCAGCTCAAAGGTCTCCAGCGCCCAGGCAATACGCTGCCTGCGGCGCGCGCGGTTCAAACCGTAGGCACTGGCGAAGAAACGCAGGTTCTGCAGCACGGTCAGGTCGACGTACAGCGAAAACCGCTGCGCCATGTACCCCAGCCGGCCACGCACGCGCGCAGCGGCATAACGCAGGTCGAGGCCGGCCACCTGCACCTCGCCGGACGATACCGGCAGCAGGCCGCACAACATGCGGAAGGTGGTGGACTTGCCGGCGCCATTGGCGCCCAGCAGGCCGAATATTTCACCGCGCCGGACGCTGAAACTGACACCCTTGACGGCAACGAAGTCGCCGAAGCGGCGCTGCAGGTTGCTGACCGCGATAACCGGGTCGGCATCGCTCGCGGCCTGTTGACCGACAGCGCCCCGGTCGCCGGACAATGATGGCACAGGCGCCTGCTTATCCTTGAGCCTGGCAATAAAGGCATCCTCGAAACAGGGTTCGGCGACGGCCGTTTCCAGGTCCGGAATGTCTTTGAGTGCCGTCAGGTCCGGCAAACCGCCGGGTTCGCTCACCACGCGCACCTGTTCCCCTTCGATAAGGGCGTCAATAATGCCGGGCACGGCGTCGAGCCGTCGCTGCAGGGTGCGTTTCCCGGTAGTGCCGGAAGTCACGTGAAAGGCGCGCCCGCGCATCGGCTCGCTGAAACTGGCCGGGCTGCCCTGCCCCAGCCGGCGCCCCTCGTGCATCAGGATCACTTCGTCGCAGCGTTCCGCCTCGTCGAGATAGGCGGTACTCAGCAGCACGGTCATGCCCTGCTCCTTCACCTGGGTGTAGACAATCGACCACAGCTCGCGGCGCGAAACCGGGTCGACACCGACAGTGGGTTCGTCCAGCAACAACAGGCGTGGCGGCCGCACCAGCGTACAGGCCAGCCCGAGCTTCTGCTTCATGCCCCCCGACAGGCGCCCGGCCAGGCGGCGGGTAAAGGGCGCCAGTCCGGTCATGTGCATCAGTTGCCGGTAGCGGTCCGGGCGCGCGGCTTTTTCGACACCCTGGAGGTCTGCATACAGGTTGAGGTTCTCCTGCACACTCAGGTCTTCATAGAGCCCGAAGCGTTGCGGCATGTAACCTGCCGAGGACTGCACCCGCAGCGGCTGTTCCAGAACATCGATGCCCAGTGTCTGAATCGCGCCACTGTCGGGCAGCATGAGACCGGCCGCCAGGCGCATCAAGGTGGTCTTGCCGGCGCCGTCCGGGCCGATGAGGCCCGTCACCCGGCCGGGCCGGATAGCGAACCCGACCTGATCGAGCGCCTTTACGCTCAAACCGGCGCTGGTAAAGGTTTTGCTGACCCCGCTGAATTCAAGGGCGAAAGCCGTCTCCACTTCAGTGCGTTCCCCGCTCCGCGCAGTCCGGCGTGCTGCCACCGGATTCAGGCTTTGGCTGGTCGAGGGAGATGCTTACCGTGGCGGGCATGCCCAGGCGCAGTTCATCCTGCGGGTTACAGACGTAAACGCGCACCTGATAGACAAGACGGGTGCGCAGCTCGGGGGTTTCGACATTCCTGGGCGTGAACTCCGCAGTCGGCGAAATGAAACCGATCCAGCCCCGGTAGCTTTTGTCCGGGTAACTGTCCGTGGATACCGATGCCGACATGCCCAATGCCAGCTTTCCCAGTACGGTCTCCGGTGCGTAGGTACGTATCCAGACAGGATTGATCAGGGCCATCGTGAACACCGGTTTCTGTGGCGAGGCCATATCGCCGGGCTCCAGTATCCGGTTGCGGATAACGCCGTCGGCGGGGGCAAAGAGCTCCGTATCCTTCAGTACCTCCTGTGCCAGCGCCAGTTGCGCCTCGTCCACTTTCAGCATGGCCTTCGCTTCCGCGATATCCTCGACGCGCGGGCCTTCCACCGCCAGCGCCAGCGCTTCCTCGGCCACCTTCAGGTTGGCGCGTGCGGTATTGAGATTTGCCTGTGAATCATCGGCAGCCTGTTTTGACGCTGCACGCTCCTTGTACAACTTCTTCGTGCGTTCGAAGGTCAGTTCAGCGTCGATCAGTTTGGCCTGTGCAGCAGCCACATCCGCCCTGGCCTGGCGTATTTCTTCCGGCCGGCTGCCGGCCTCGAGACGCGCCACGATGGCCTTCTGTGAGGCGACTTTCGCTTGCGCCGCAGCGTACTCCGCCTGCATGCGCTCCCGGTGCAGGGTTGCCAGCAGTTGCCCCTTGCGCACCCGGTCGCCCTCCTGTACCAGCAGGCTGTCGATATGCTCGCTGTTGTTGAAAGTCAGGTCGATTTCGCGGATATCCACGTTACCGTACAGCACCAGGCGACCTGCGTCCTCCGCATCCCGTGTGTTGCTGTACCACCAGGCACCGGCGGCAATCGCCAGTAGCAGCGGAATGACCAGTACACGGAGTTTCCCTTTCTTGTTCATTACTGCTCCCGCCGGTTTATCTTGATTGTTCAGTGCTTCCGGGGTGACCGCCCCGGTTTCTTTTCGGCATCCAGTATAAGTCGCGTGGTCTTCAATACCACATCGGGGTTGAGACTCATCGAATCAATGCCGGTCTCGACCAGGAATTCGGCTATTTCAGGGTAGTCTGACGGCGCCTGGCCGCACAGGCCCGAGTGACGCCCGTTACGCTTGCAGCCTTCGATCGCCATGCGGATCATGGCCTTGACGCCCGGGTCGCGTTCGTCGAATTCGAAGGCCACCACGTCCGAATCCCGGTCGACACCGAGGGTCAGCTGGGTAAGATCATTCGAGCCTATGGAAAAACCATCGAAGATTGCGGCAAAGGCATCGATCTGGATCACGTTATTGGGGATCTCGCACATGACGTAGATCTCCAGCCCGTTGACGCCGCGCTGCAAACCGTGTGCGGCCATGGTGGCAATGACTTTCTCGCCCTCCTCCACGCGCCTGCAGAACGGGATCATGAGTTTGACATTGCCCAGCCCCATGTCATCACGCACACGTTTCATGGCCGCGCACTCCATGGCAAAGCCTTCTGCGTAGGCCGGGTGAGTGTAACGCGCGGCACCACGAAACCCCAGCATGGGATTGTCTTCCTGCGGTTCAAACCAGCGCCCGCCGAGCAGGGTGGCGTATTCGTTAGTCTTGAAATCCGACATGCGCACTACCACCGGCTTTGGATAAAAGGCCGCGGCAATCGTACCCACACCTTCGGACAGGCGTTGAATGAAAAACGCTGCGCCACTGTCGTACTGTTCGTACAATGCACGAACCTTGTCCCGCTCCTGTTGGTCCTCGATGCGTTCCGGGTGCAACAGGGCCATCGGGTGCGCCTTGATGTATTCGTTGATAATGAATTCCATGCGCGCCAGACCGACGCCGTCGTTGGGCAGAAAGCTGGTCTTGAAGGCCAGCTCCGGATTGCCCAGGTTGACCATGATCTGTGTCGCCGGCCGTTGCAGGTCCGACAGGTCGGTTGTTTCGATACTGTAGTCGAGCCGGCCGGGATAGACGCGGCCGATGTCGCCCTCGGCGCAGGATACGGTCACCAGGTCACCGTCGCTGACCGCACGGGTCGCGTCATTGCTGCCGACCACGGCCGGAATACCCAGTTCGCGTGCAATAATGGCGGCGTGGCAGGTGCGCCCGCCGCGGTTGGTGACGATGGCGGCGGCGGTTTTCATCACCGGTTCCCAGTCGGGCGTGGTGGTGTCGGAGACCAGCACCTCGCCCGGCCTGAATTCGCCCAGCTGTTCCACATCACTTATTACCCGTGCATTACCCACAGCGATTTTCGCACCGACCGCGCGACCGCTGACCAACGGCCTGGCCGGGTGGCGGGCCGCCAGGTGGTATTCTTCCAGCAGTGTCCCGCTGAGCTGCGAGGCGACGGTCTCGGGCCGCGCCTGCACCATATAGAGTTCGCCGTCGACACCGTCTTTCGCCCACTCCATGTCCATGGGTTTGTTGTTGTAATGCTTCTCGACCCGGATGGCGTAGTCGGCAAGAACCAGTGCCTCGTCGTCGCTGATACAGAAGCGCGCGCGTTCCCCGGGAGACGTTGTCACGTTACGCACCGCGTGGCGCGTGCCGCCACGCCCGTAGATCATTTTCAGCTTCTTGCTGCCCAGTGTGCGGCGCAGCACGACGCGGTGTCCCTGCTCAAAAGTCGGCTTGTGCACATACAGCTCATCCGGGTCCACCGCGCCCTGCACCACGTTCTCCCCGAGCCCGTAGGCGGCGGTAATAAACACCACGTCCCGAAACCCCGTTTCGGTATCCAGGCTGAACATGACCCCGGAAGACGCCAGGTCGGAACGCACCATCTTCATGACACCGATGGATAACGCCACCCTGAAATGGTCGAAGCCCCGGTCGGCGCGATAGTGAATGGCGCGGTCGGTGAACAGGCTGGCAAAACAGCGCTTGCAGGCATCCAGGTATTCGGCCTCGCCACTGATATTCAGGTAGGTATCCTGCTGGCCCGCAAAACTGGCGGTGGGCAGGTCTTCCGCAGTAGCCGAACTGCGAATCGCCAGGCTCATGCCTTCGCCATACTCTTCCCTCAGCGTGCGATAGGCTTCCAGCATCTGCCGACGCAGGTCCTCGGGCAAGGGGGCCGCGTAGACGATCGAACGCGCCCGGGCGCCACGCCGGGCAAGGTCGTTCATATTGTCAGGATCGAGTCCGTCCAGTGCCGCGTGCAACGCTTCCCAGGCGCCGGCCGCATCGAGCATGTAGCGGTAGGCATCCGCGGTCGTGGCAAAACCGTTCGGTACTTTCACCCCCTGCGGGGTCAGTTCCCGGTACATTTCACCCAGTGACGCGTTCTTGCCGCCTACCAGGGGGACATCGGCAATGCCTATCTCGTTAAAGAATCGTATAAAGTTATTATCGTTAGGCATTGTATTTCCTATACTTTATTAAGTGAACATGGGATATATAATCCGGTGTAAGGCGATCCGCGGAGCGCATTCCCGAAACGCGCGGACATGTCTGCGTAGTTCGCAACCTTACCGCGGGTGACCGACCCGCCAGCTTGTTCGCGGGCAAGCCCGCTCCTACACTGTATTGTTCCGCTATACCGGAAACTATGACAACAAAAGGAGCGCTGTATCTTGACCGGAATCATCTTTATGTGGATTGTCACCCTGCTCGGTCTGTGGATCGTTACGCTGCTGCTGCCCGGCGTAAGGGCAAATACCGCCGGCGGACTGATCCTGGCCGCGCTGGTACTGGGGCTGGTGAACATGTTCATCCGCCCGGTGCTATGGCTGCTCACACTGCCGCTTACCGTGCTGACCTTCGGCCTGTTTGCGCTGGTCGTCAACGCCATAACGATAACGCTGACAGCATCCCTGGTCAGCAACTTCGAGGTGGACGGGTTTGGTTCCGCCCTGCTGGCCGCAGTGATCATGGCGATACTGGGACTACTGGGTTTCGCCCTGCTCGAATGGCTGATGGTGGGCAGTGTACACTGGACCTATATCGAACAGTACCGTGGAGGTTTTTCTATCTAGCCTCACCCCCCCCTGCCCCCATAGCCACAACCGGAGAGCAACGCCTACGTGACAAGGAAAACGCACCACCGGCCGGAGGTACCGCAGCCGGCACACCCCGAACAGCGCCACGAGGCACTGCCCTGGCAGACCCCGAAGCCACGCGGGGAAGACCCCGAGGCGCCCGCCAAGCTGGAACGGATTCTCAACAGCCCGAGCTACGTCCAGGCCGACAGGGATATCGAGTTTCTTGCCCGCGACGACGCCCGCGCGGTGCGCCTGCAGCTGGATTTCCTGAAACCCGAACTACTGCTGAACCAGCACGGCATACTGCACACCATCGTTGTTTTCGGCAGCACCCGTATCGCCGAACCGGCGGCAGCGAAAGCAAAGGTTGCAGCGCTGCGCGAGGCGCTGGCCGCCGCACCCGAAGACCGGGACATACAACGCCGCCTGTTTACCGCCGAGCGCGTGCTGGCCAAAAGCCGCTACTACGATGTGGCACGGGAATTCGGGCAGCTGGTCGGCAACGCCGGAAACGGACCGCACGACTCGCGGCTGGTGGTGATGACCGGTGGCGGGCCGGGGATCATGGAAGCAGCCAATCGCGGTGCGCACGACACCAGCGCCAAAACCATCGGTCTTAACATCTCCCTGCCGCACGAACAGTACCCCAATCCGTACGTCACACCGGAACTGTGCTTCCGTTTTCACTATTTTGCCATGCGCAAAATGCACTTCCTGCTGCGCGCCCGGGCGCTGGTTGCCTTTCCGGGCGGCTTCGGCACCTTTGACGAACTGTTCGAGACCCTCACCCTGATACAAACGCGCAAGATAAAGCCGCTGCCGGTGATACTGGTCGGCGAGCACTACTGGCGCAAGGTCATTGATATCGACTACATGGTGGAAGAAGGCGTCATCGACGAGGAAGACCGCAACCTGTTCTGGTATGCCGAAAGCGCAGAGGATATCTGGGAAGGTATCCTCTGCTGGCACGAAACCAATGGAGAACCCCTGTGAAAATAGCCTTCCACGGCGCAGACCGCACCGTTACCGGTTCCTGCCACCAGGTCACATGCAACGGCAGGAAGCTGCTGATCGACTGCGGCCTGTACCAGGGTGGTCGCGAACTGACCGAGGAGAATGCAGGCCCCTTTGGCTTCGATCCGGGCGCTATCGATTTCCTGCTGTTGACGCACGCGCACCTGGATCACTGCGGGCGCATTCCGCTGCTCGCGAAACGCGGTTTTGCAGGCGAGATCATCACCACCGCCGCCTCCCGTGAACTGGCGCGCCTGGTATTGCTGGACGCCGCCGGTCTGCAGGAGGAAGAAGCCGCCTACCAGTCGCGCAAGGCGTCCCGCCACGGCAACCACGTGCAGGAAATCCAGCCGCTCTACACCGAGCTCGATGCGCTGAACTGCCTGGACTATTTCGGGCGCAAGGCGCACTACGGCCAGCCCCTGCAGCTGGCGCCCGGTATCAGCGCCACTTTTTTCGAAGCCGGGCATATTCTCGGCTCCGCCAGTATCCTGCTGGAACTGGAAGAAGACGGCCATGCGCGCCGCCTGCTGTTTTCAGGCGATCTGGGATATTCCAACCGCGCCATACTGCGCAACCCCGCGCAGCCGCCACCCGCGGATGTGGTGGTCATGGAAACCACCTACGGCGATCGTTTGCACAAACAGCTCGAACCTTCCATCGACGAGCTCTATGCCGCCATCAACGACACCTTCCAGCGCGGCGGCAATGTCATCATCCCGACGTTCGCCCTGGAACGGGCGCAGGAAATTCTCTACTACCTGCGGGCCGGCGTGCAGGAAAACCGCATACCGCGTACCACCCAGGTATTCCTCGATTCACCGATGGCCATCTCGGCGACAGAAATCTTTGAGCGCCACCCGGAATGCTACGACGCCGAAACACTGAAGCTGTTCAGGGACGGCGCCGACCCGTTCAGACTGCCGGCATTGCATTTCACCCGCCAGACCAGCGATTCCATGGCCATCAACCGGCTCAGCGGCGGCGCTGTGATCATGGCCGGCTCCGGCATGTGTACCGGCGGACGGGTACGTCATCATCTCAAGCACAACCTGTGGCGCCGCGACAGCAGCGTGGTATTCGTCGGTTACGCCGCACGCCGCACCCTGGCACGGCGTATTATCGACGGCGCAAAAAGCGTGCGCATCTTCGGCGAGGATATCCCGGTACACGCAAGCATCTTCATGATCGGCGGTTTTTCAGCCCACGCCGACCAGGCCGAGCTGCTGAACTGGCACCGGGCTACCGGACAACCCGCCGTCACCTACCTGGTGCACGGTGAAGAAGACACCATGCAAAAATTCGCCGGGCACCTCGAGGACACGGAAATCAGGATGCCGGAAATGCACCAGGAGTTCGACCTGTAGTCAGCCCGTGCGGTAACGGTGTAGTATGTAAAAAAACCGCTACAACACCGCTCCAGGAGTCCCGATGAGTCACGTTGCGTATACCCTGCTGATCACTGTAATGGTCAGCAGCTTTGCAGGATCGCAGGCCGGCGCCGGCCAGCCGGCTCAACCCGCCGCCCACCCGGCGACGCTTGGCGTCACCTCCATGGAGCAGCGGAAAGCCATCGGCTCGGCCGCAATTCGCACCCTGCGTTATGTCACCCGGGCGCGCAGCGCCATTCACGGCAAGGACCTTAAAACCGCGGAGCAGGACCTGGAACGCGCCAGGGAATTACTGGACCTCGTCAGGGCAGCCCGGCCGGCAGCGTCGATCAAGGAACATATCTGGGTAGCCCGGCAACACATGGAATATGAAACGGCCGCCGAAGTCCGCGACGACCTGATGCTCATAGATGCAGAGCTGGTGAACCTCGCCGGCACCACGCCCACGCTCGAAGCACACCGCCACCTGCAGGCCGCCCAGTCACTTCTGCTGGCAGACGATGTACCCGCTGCGCGGACCGAACTGGACAGGCTGGAAGCGGCCCTGGTCTTTACAGAACTCGACCTGCCACTGGCCGCCGCCGAAGAGCAGATTATCACCGCGCAGGCATTGCTGACAGAAGGCAAAACCGACGCGGCGGACAAAACCCTGGCCGCTGCCGAGGAAAGCATACAGTTCCTGGCCGTACTGGGCAGCACACCACTGGCCCGTGCCCGTGACGATCTGCACAGCGCCGCCGATAACTATCTGGAAAAACACTACGCGGCCGCCCGCGCGGACCTGGCCCGTGCCGGCAGCTGGTTACGCCTGGCCAGCGAACGATCGGCTGAAAAAGGCAAGCAGGGCGCGCAGCAGCTGGCCGATGAAATCGAGGCACTGGGAAAACGGATCGAACAGGAAACCGGCAACCGGGCGCATACACTGGGCGGATTCATTCACCGCAGCCTGGCACTGATCGAGCACGAAGCCGAAAGCATGTGGCTGCGCTACCGGCAACAGCAGGCTATCAACAAGACACTGCGCGGCCTCATCGACGCCAAACTACACCTGTTCTATGCCGGGCACGAACTGGAATCGGATCACGACGATGCGCTAATGCGGGCCAGAGAGGAACTGCGCAGAGCCGACCGCTACCTGGGCGAAGCGCTGCAGGAGGCACAGCCGGAAATACGCGAGCGCATCACCGCTGTACGCGTGGAAATTGCCGCCATGGAAGCCGGCCTGGACGGCGACCGGGAGGATGCCAAAGCCCGCTACGAAGAGACCATGGCGGACCTGCGCCGCCTGATACGCGACAACTAGTATTCACAGCTTCCGCTGCAGAAATGCATCAAGCCTGCTTTCCACGTCGCCCGGCCGGCTGACAACGGAACGGATCATGTCGAACAACGGGTAATCCGCCTCCCTGAACAGGCCGTGCCGCCTGACCATTTTCAGGGTATGCACCCCTTCACCCTCTATCCCTTCAACATCCCCCCGCGCCAGCATGCGTCCCAGCTCGTGGTGGTGTGAATCCTTGCTGGTGGCGGTGGTAACGAGGTCTCCCAGCCCCGCAAGATGCCAGGGGCTGCCGGCTGCTCCGCCCATGCGGCGCACGATCCGGTCCAGCTCCCGGATCGAAGCGACGGCAAGATAGCCGCGCACGTTGTCGCCCATCTGTAATTCGTCGGCCATGCCGAAAGCCATGGCGTAGACGTTTTTCAGAATCACCGACCAGCTGATGCCGGTAATATCCGAACTGCGTTCAACGAGCAGGCGGGTGCCCGCAAACAGGTCTGCCACGATCCGGTACGTTGCATCATCCCTGCAACCGAGCTGGGCGAACCCGTAACGGCCCGCGCGTATTTCCTCCGAGATCATGGGACCATACAACAGGGCGCAGGAATGATCTACCCCGAGCACGTCGGCAAATACCTGTGCGGCTGTCTGCCCCTTTTCATCCAGCCCCTTGGCGATGCTTACGCAGATCGCGTCCGCCCTGAGCAAGGGCAACAGCCGTGTCACCACCTCGCGATGCGGGTTGACGGGAAGACAGAACAGGACCAGATCCGCGCCAGGCGCGGCGTCCTCGAGAACGACTGGGTGAAAATTATCGGCAGGATACTTTTCCCAGATGTCCAGCTGCGCCCGCCCGCCCAGCAGAACCTCCATGGCATGGCCCATTTCGCCATAACCAAGCACCAGCACCCTGTATTTCGCCATTGGCTGTTACACCTCCGTCCACGCCCTTGCGCGCCTGTACCGTTCCCCCACCACCGGCACTGAAGGAAGATACGCTTGTAACCTTGCTCAAACCATTGCCTGACATAATGTATTATAGTAGCTCCTCAACCGGTCATGCGACTGCACAAGGAGCGGAAAGTGGTACGAACACGACCCTGTTACACCCGTCGGTGGATACGGTTTGCCGCCCTGGCAGCCCTGCTGCCCTTTTTTTTCGCCGGCTGTTCGACCGACCAGGTCCATTCAACGGTACAGTACGAAGAGATATCACTGGCGGCAGAGGAGCTGGAAACCCACGGCCTCGGTTTTATTACGCCTTCAACGGTAACCGGACAGGAACAGGACGTGCAGAACCTCGCTTTCGTATTTGCACGCGTGCTGGAGAAAGAGCGGCCCGATATCCGTGTGATCAGCCTCCCGGAAGCACTGAGCGCAGTCAACCAGGCCGGACTGGCAGACGAGTACAAGCAAATGTATGTCGATTACAGCGACACCGGCATCTTCAAGAAAAACTCGCTGCACAGGGTAGGTAAAGTCATCGGCGCGCGTTATCTTGCTCAGTTGAAACTGTCCAGCTTCAACCAGAACTCCAAGGGCCGTTTCAGCTTTCTCGGTTTGCGCGTACTGCAAACAAAGGCAGCAAACATCAGGCTGTTCCTGCAGATCTGGAACAGCGACAGCGGGGCCATCGTGTGGGAAGGTGCCGAGGAAATGAACTACGCCTGGGACACGTCCAGCGAGAAGCCGGTTACTTTCCAGCTGATCGTCGAAGAGATCGCCCGCAATCTTGTCAACAAGTTGCCGGGAACCCCGGACAGCTGAGCACATGAACTCCCGCACCAGCCCCCTGTACCGCATCAGCGTTGTCAGCAAACGGCTCGGGCTGTCGGCGGACACCCTGCGCTACTATGAAAAGATTGCCCTGATCCCGAAGGTACAGCGCTCCGATGGCGGCGTACGCCTGTACAGCGAAGCCGACCTGTCACGCCTGCGTTTTATCCGCCGCGCCCAGGCCATGAATTTTTCCCTGGCGGAAATCGGCGACCTGCTGAACATGCGGGAAGACCCGCAACACGCGCGCGATGAAGTGCGCGAGCTGACGCGCAGAAAACTGGCTGCCGTTGAACAGCAACTGACCGAACTGGACACCCTGCGCAGGGAACTCCAGTTACTGGTCAACCTGTGCGCGGGCAGCAAGGACGGCTGCCCGATCATAGACGGTATCGATAAAAAGAAATAACGCCCGGCCGACCGCGCTATCAGGCACTGTGGACGGTTACCTGCTGCGCTTCGCCATGCAGAATAGCGCAGGCCCGCTCGACGTCATGGCGTGCGCCGCTGACAAGCAGCAGATAGTTTTCTGCACCGATCGCCTGTTCGTACTCATCGATACTGCACCTGGGAATACCGATGCCATACAGCGCAGCACCCGGCAGAGAAAACCCCGCAGCGCGGCCGGCACCCTGCTGTCCGCGCACCATCAGGGTTACTATGTACCCCGCCGCCGCCAGCGGCCCGATGCCGGGCAGCCAAACACAGGCTGCGTCCGTCAACAGGCCCCACACCTCCTCCCAGAAGTCACTTCGCGGCCCGTAGAAGCGGATATCTTCGCCGGTATAACCGAAACCGATCGCCTGCCCCTGCACATGACAACTCTTCCCCACAACCGATACCTGGCGCAGGTCAAAATCCGCCCCCTGCAACTCATGGAGCGCATGTTCCAGAAGCCGGCTGCCCGGATAGATCGAAACACAACTGTTCTTTTCCACCGCCATTCCGCCTGCAACAACACCCGACCTGCCCGTTATCGGCCCAGGCCACTGTATATGGGCAATGTGATGGAACAGCGGAAAAATGGCTGTCACCCAGATGACAGAAAAACAAAAAGGCAAAAAGGGGACGGAGGGATTAAAGTTTAATCCCTCCGTCCCCTTTTTCTCTCAGCGTCCCAGGGAAACCTCTTTTTTCTGCTCCGGCTGCTGCGTTACTTCACCGGCGTACGCCTGTAACGATTCCAGCTCCGCGACCTCCGTGTGGAACCTGTGCCGGTGCAGGACACCTTGCCTGCGCCAGTGTTGAAGGTGCCGGTTCACGACCTGGCGCACCGAACCCACCATGCGCGCCAGCGCTTCGTCGTGCAGGTCATAAATCAGCTTCAGGTGGAATTTTCCATCGGCGGACTGCGGGTGCTGCGGCGCGACATGCCGCAGGATCAGACGCGCCAGGCGCGTCATGGTGTCGTGCAGGGCCAGGTCAGTGGCGAGGTCTTCCATCCGGCGCATCTGTTCGCCGAGGTAGGGAAGAAAGTTGCGATTGAACTCCGGGTGCCGGTCGATCCAGTCACGCGCGGCGTCGATCGGCACGGAGATCAGAGCCACGTCGTCCAGGGCCACCGGCGCCACCTCGTGCGGCTGCGTGTTCAACAGGGTTACCGTGTCGATCCCGTCCCCGGGGCCGAGGATGTACAGGGTAATGCTTCTGCCGGTCTGCGGGTTGATGCGCATCACTTCCAGGCGCCCTTCGATGAGCAGGTAAAAACGTTCCTGGAAAATCACCGGGTCCAGGTGTAC
>JBHHXO010000020.1:0-22320 GCA_046757125.1 Thiogranum sp. | reverse complement strand
TTGCTGGTCGGCAGCGTACGTATCCTGGATATACCGGTTGAGGACGGTACGCGCCTGGCACGCGCCGGGCGCCTGCTGGGGCAGGACCTGTTCAACCCGCCCAACGTCAAGGGCTGGCCGGGCGGCACGGCGTGGATCGATTCAGCATCGCTGCTCGACCGGCAAACGCTTATCGAAAAGATGACCCGCCTGCCAGGTACCCGGCAGGCCATGCTGGCCATCCAGCGCGCGGTGCCCGCGGCCGAACTGCTGCTACCCGTGCCACCGACAGACGCCCCGCGGGACGCGCCGGACACAGCACAGCAGGTATCCGCGCTGCTGCACGACCCGGCCTACCAGCTCAAATAGGGAGGTCAGCCATGCACAGACGCACGTTTCTCAACGCCATACTCACCAGTGGAATGCTGGTACGGGCACCGCTCCTGTTGGCAAAACCCGCCCTCCCTGCCCGCACCCTGTTACTGGTCGAACTCAAGGGCGGCAATGACGGACTGAATACGGTGGTGCCCTATGCGGATCCGGCCTATTACCGCCTGCGTCCGCAACTGGGACTGAAACGCGACACGCTGTTGCAGCTCGATGAACAGCTTGCATTACACCCCGCGCTGGAGCCCCTGTATGCACGCTGGCAACGCCAACAACTCGCCATTGCACTCGGGGTGGGATATCCCGACCCCAACCTCTCCCACTTCCGCTCCATAGAAATCTGGAACACCGCCAGTCACAGCGACCAGTACCTGCCGGAAGGATGGGTGGCACAACAGTTCGCCGGAAACCCGGCAAGAAGCGACAGGCGCGGCGAATTCATCGCTACAGACGGCGACCCGGGCCCCCTGGCGGGTGCGTCCCTGAATGCCCTGGTGCTCCGGGACAGCGAACGCTTCCTGCGCAGGGCGAAGCAACGGTGCGCCACATCGACCGCCACCGGCAACCCGGCCCTGCAACATATCCTCGCCACCCGGCAGCATATACAGCAGGCCGCCGTAAAACTGGAACAACAACTTGCGCCCCTGCCCGGCGGGGAGCAACAGTTCCCGCGCGGTCCCTTTGGCCGGCAACTGGCGCTGGCCGCACAGCTGGTACTGTCCGGATTGCAGGTCCCGGTCATCAAACTCTCGCTCGGGAGTTTCGATACCCACACGCGGCAGGCCGACCAGCACCGACAGCTATTGCAGACACTCGGCTCGGGACTCGGACAGTTTGCACAGTTGATGGAAAACCGGAAGCGCTGGGACGACGTCCTGGTCATGACCGATTCTGAATTCGGCCGTCGCCCGAAACAGAACGGCAGCGCCGGGACCGACCACGGCACCGCCGCCCCGCACTTCCTGCTGGGCGGCCTGGTGCGCGGCGGCCTGTATGGCCGGCAACCCTCCCTCACCCGCCTGGAGGACGGCAATTTGCGCTACACCCTCGATTTCCGCAGCCTGTACTCGACCCTGTCGCACCACTGGTTCCGGAATGCCGGTGAGCGCTTGCGCGGCTATCCTCCTGTCTCCTGCCTGCGCAAAAGCCCCACTATATGAAGGTTATATCCACCGGGAATTAGAAATCATTCATAATACCTGATAAAATTAGTCAACTATTATCAGAGCAGCAACAAAGACGGGAAGGAGCACTTCAATATGCAAGCAGTAGTAGACGGAAAAGTCATCGAGCTCAGCGAAGCCGGGTGGCTGAACAACCTGGACGAGTGGAGCGAAGAGCTGGCGGTTGAAATCGCCAAAAACGAGAGAATCCCGGAGCTTACCGAAGAACACTGGGATATCATCAAGCTGGCGCGGGAGTATTTCCATGATAATGGCACCGTGGCCGAGCCGCGCAATTTCTCCAAGATGATGAAGAAAAAGTACGGCAAGGACCGCAGCGACCAGAAATACATTTACTCCCTGTTCCCGACCGGGCTGATCAAATGTGCCAACAAGGTTGCAGGACTGCCACGCCCGAAGGGCTGCAGCTAGCCCCCCCCGGAGAAAAGGAAAAGGGGACGGAGGGATTTTAATTTAATCCCTCCGTCCCCTTTTCTCTTCCTGATCAGGCCGCCGCATGGATACCGTAACGCATGCGTTACTGGGCGCGCTGGTGGTGCGCTCGGTATTTCCCGCAGCACACTCGCGACAGCCACTGACTGACCGCCAGCGCATGGCCGTGGGGGCCATTGCGGGCGCGTTCCCGGATATCGACTACATCGCATCGTGGGTCGACCCGATGGTCTATATGACGCTCTGGCACAGGAGTATCACGCACTCCTTTGTACTATTGCCGTTGTGGGCGCTATTGGTCGGGGTGGTGCTGGCACTTGCCTTCAAACAACGCCGCGCCTGGCCTTTGGTAACACTGCTTGCCGCTGTCGCGATCATTTCTCATATTCTTGCCGACCTGATTACGGTATTCGGCACACAGATATTCGCCCCACTGTCCGGCTGGCGCGCCAGCATCGGAACGACCTTTATTATCGACCCCTGGTTCTCCGCCATCGTGCTGACGGGATTTCTGGCCGGGCCGGGCAAACGGACTCCGTGACTGCCACGCATCAGCCTGGCCGTGCTGGCAGCCTATATCGGTTTGCAGGGCATTCTGAAGCACCAGGCCCTGGCGCTGGCTCACGCCTGGATGCGCCAGCAGAACATACCCGGTGCAAGCGCCACCGCACTGCCACAACCCGTGTCATCCTTTAACTGGAAACTGATTATCGACAACGGTGACCAGTACCAGGTGGCTTACGTCAATCTTGCCGGTGGTTATTCGACAGGTGACGCCGGGGAAGGCTTCTGGAACGGTGTGCGCACGACCTACAGGGCGCCGGGCGAACTATCCTGGGAAACGTACAGGCGGTTCGGCGACGACGACAGCGACAGGATCCGTGCACTCTGGGAGAACCCGCAGCTGGACTATTTCCGGCGTTTCGCTGCATTCCCGGTGCTGTACCGGGTCGACAGCACGGCTGACAGGCACTGCGTATGGTTTACCGACCTGCGTTACGTCCTGCCCTATATGACGCCACCGTTCCGTTATGGCCTGTGCCAGGACCGGCGGGCAACAGACTGGAAAATGGAACGCCTGCGCAAATAGCGGCTACCGCTACCAGAGCTTCGGTATTGCCCCTTTTCCTTTTGCGGTTCCGGGCATGCGCGGGGTACGCGACAACGCGGGCGCGCGTCGGCTCACCGGGGGCGCACCGATCTCGTTGGTCATTTTCCGCGTTACCAGCAATTCAAACCCCAGTTCCCGCGCCGCGGGCAGGGACCCGGTTGCGATGGTGTAGACATTCAGCCGTCCGGTGGAAGCACCGCACATGGTAATGTGTACGCGGCCATCACTACCCTTGCGTTTGGCCCTGACCTTGATACCGTTATCAGAAAGTTCCCTGGCCATATCCCGCAGCGAGGTCTCCTTGCCGCGATTGCACTGCAGGCTGCCGTCGTATTTATAGACTTCGATATACTGGCGATCGAATACCCAGACGCCAAAACCCAGTCTGTCCAGGTGTTTCCTGGCTATCTTTTCCCAGTCACCGGCATCCACCACCAGCACATTGGCCCTGCCGGTCGGCGTGCCACAGACACCGGGCAGCGCGAAAGGCACCGACCGGGAACTACTGGATATCACTTTGACACCCCCCTGCTGCAGTGTTTCCGCAGCCCGGGCCGGGGTTGTAACCTCAGTCTCCTCGCAGTTGATGGAACCGTCGAGCTGGTAAACGCTGATTGTCTCATCCGCCAGCACGATGCCGCTAAAAACCACTAACGAAACAGCAATAAATTTTCCTATCATGGTGAATACTCTCATAGCCGGATGCACCGTATAAAAGCAGTTTAAACCAAAGCTTCGCCGCTTGCCCGAATAGCGGCAAACGAATCATTACCCGGTGAATTTTCAGCCTGGCGTGGCGGCAAAAAACCCGGCGGGCACACACCAGCACCAGTCACTGAAAGCTAGATCCCCAGTCGTTCCTGTTGCCCGGCCACGAAACTGTCGGGGTGGAAGGGTCCCTCCTTGCAGAAGCCTTCGCGGCGCAGCAGCTCGTTCCACAGGTGCACTGCGTAAGTACTCGCATAAAACGACTGTTCTCTCCCCAGCGTCCCGTCAAACAGGCAGCGCCAGTTCAGCGGGTCTACCGGGTAAAAACAGGTAAACGGTTTACCGAGCTCGAAATAACCGTGTTTCTTCAATACCCAGGTAAACGCCCTGGGGCCACCCGCCTCACCCCACCGCAAGCCCGCTTGCGAGCCAAGCAGGAGGTATTTACGCAAGTATTTCCTGAGCTTCACCTTGAATCTTTCGTTGCCGATGATGCGGTTGGGATCTCTGGCCAGTGCCAGCATCTCGCGGGCGACAGGATGTTTTTCCGGCAGTTTCAGAACACCGATACTGGCCGCGTTACTGTGCTCGCGGCCAAATAACACCTCATCCCCGAAATCGAACGGCTTCAGGCACAGCATGTCCATATCGACCCAGTACCCGCCCCGCTCGTAGAGTAACGTCCAGCGGAAAAGGTCAGCGAAAATCGCATAACTGCCGCGCCAGAGAAAGACGTCTTTTTCGGGAATGATCGCGCTGGCGTCTTTCAGCACCACGCCGTCCGGAACGTTGCCGACGTCATTATAGACATAGAGTTCGAACTGATGGCCGTGGTAGATCCACGACTGCGCACAGATACGTTCCAGGGTCGTCAGCCTGTCACCCACCCAGAGCGAGCGAATAACATCGTTCATATGCAGCGGGAGGAGCAGGGTTGCGGAGATGGCAGGATAATCGGTCCTCCTTCGGCCGGCATGTATGGTTTGCGAGTTTGATACACGGTGGCGAACCTGCGTCCCGGATCGTTGCTAGGCGCGGGTAATCTCTTCCATGCGCCGGGTCAGGCGCGCAATCTGCGCCCAGTCGTGCATGACGATATCCTGGGCATGGGCCAGGTGGTTGCGCAACGATTCGAGCTCCTTCACCGAGCGCTTGGCAGCGCTTTTCGATTCGAAGCCCAGTCGTTCCAGCGACGCTTCGTCATTGATCAGTATCTGCGCCTTGTCTGACAACTGAAGGCAATCTATCAGCTCACAGTGCTGGTTTCGACGCTGCCGTTCACCCTGAATCTCTCTGGCCTTTTCCAGCCGCCCCTCCGATACGACCGTCTGCCAGGCCTCATCCGGGAAGCGTTCCTGGATCAGTTGCACGATACCCATTTCGACCATGGTCACGATGCCGAACAGCCACATACGCACCATCGGCTTGTTGATATCGTCGCGACTGATCAGGCCGGCAATCCCGCCCAGCATGGTGACGAAGCAATAGTCATGGCGGGTAAGCACGTGGATAACGTCTGCAAACGTTGCGCTGCCCGGCACGACCTGGTCCACGGTGAAGTTGCGAAAATTGTCGCCGGTCGTGGAATCCTCGACATCCGACAAGCGCAGGTAACCCTGCACCGCACCGTTCACCCTGATACTGGCAACGTCACGACGCTGGCGCCTGAGTACTTTCGCCACCTCTGCACAGTCATAGGCGGCATCGAAAGACAGCAAGCCTTCCGCAATGTCCCGGGCGGTAAACAGTTCCATGAACATGCGTCTGAAGTGCGCATTGTCAAAACCGGCGAGACCGAGCGGATCCGGCGCCGGTTCGAGTTCCTTCTGCGCCGCGCGGGGAAAACCCAGCTTCTCCATGGCGCCGGCATAGACTCGCACCGCGTCCCGGAAGAGACGCTCGTCGCCCTCCTCCAGCACATCCAGCAGGGCCCCCATTTCCACCAGGTATACCCTGGCAAAGCGCGGGTCGTGTTTGGTGATGTCCTTGCAGTTGTCGATCAGGTCGGCGAGCTTGACGGTCTTGGCACGCGCCGACGCCTGCGCGGTATGATCCCGATCGATCGCCTTGCGCCTGGCCCGGTTGCCGTCACTCGGTTTGCTGACATCGCTGAGTTCCTCGACCAGTTCGGCAACCGGCAGACCGAATTGCTCCTCGATATCTTCCAGCGTGGCAGGCGTATCTTCCACGGTATCGTGTAACCAGGCCGCCGCAATGGTTTCCGGATCGTCGGTAACTTCCGCGACGAGTTTTGCAACCGCCTCCAGGTGCACGTGGTAGGGCTGCTTGTTGTACTTTCTGAGCTGGCCGATACGCTGGTGCGCCCGGGTCGCATAGATCCGGGCACGTCTGACAAGATCAGTCATGGGGATTATTCAACTCATGCTTCATTCAGCAATTCATCATACACGTGTTCCGCAAAACCCGAACCGGCCTCGGCGTACAGGTTATAGGCGGCGTGCACACCTGCGTTCTTCAGGGCCAGCAGTTCATCCGGGTACTTGGCGACAGCGGTAATCCTGCCGGCGTAACCCAGGTCGTGCAGCTGCCGTGCCGCAAACAGGTTTTCATCATGATTGGGCATGGCCAGCAGGATCAGCCTGACGTCGTGGTGATCGAGGTCGATGCGGTCCCAGAAATCAACGTCCGTGGCACTGCCCTGTATAACGCGGCGGCCGCTGTCGCGCAGCTGTGCCACCGTGGCGCTGTCGATATCCACACCCAGGACGGTATCGCCCATGCGCTGGCGAATCGTATCGTAGGCAACATGACCGATGCGCCCCATGCCGAATACCAGCACGGTCGCATCACCGGGATCGATCACCTCTTCCTCGGCGATGCGCTGCCCGGTCTCGAAAGGCGCCAGCCCGGAACGGAAGCGTGCATAGAGCCGGTATGATACAATATTCAGCGGCGCCGCCAGGATAAACGACAACGACAGCGCAATCGCGATAGTGATCAGCCACTGGCTGGTAAGCCAGCCGGCCGAAACTGCGATGGCGGCGACAATCAGGCCGAACTCGCTGTAGTTCGCCAGCGCGAGCGAACCCAGCAACGCGGTCCGGACGCGCAGACGGAAGCGCGACATCAACAGGAAAAACAGCACGGTCTTGAAGGGCACCAGCAACAACAGCAGCAACGCGCCCGTGAGGGCATCGAGACTGACGGGGCCGGACAAACCGATGGTGAGAAAGAATCCGACCAGGAACAGATCCTTGAACCCGAGCAATTGCCGGGAAAGTTCCGACGCGCCGGAATGACGGGCCAGCAGTACGCCCAGGATCAATGCGCCCAGGTCGCCTTTCACTCCGACCAGCTCGAATACCTGCGCGCCACCCAGTGCCAGCGTCAGGCCGAACAGTATCTGCAGTTCCCCGTGCCCGCACTTCTTCAGTGTTGCTTCCAGCACCGGCCGCAACGGAATCAGGCCCAGCAGCAGCAACGCCCAGACAGAAGGCACCTTGCCGGTCGATACGGCAAGGAACAGCACAGCGGCAATATCCTGGATAATCAGTATGCCAATGGCGATGCGGCCATACACCGAACCCATTTCGCCCTTCTCTTCCAGCACCTTGACAGCGAATACCGTGCTGGAAAAACTCAGCGCAAAGGCAATCACCGCAACGGTCGGGATATCCATGCCGGCAAACAGCGACAGGCCGGTGGCGCCCAGGGCGTAAATCATGACGCCGGCCAGCATGACACTGACCATCATGTGCAGGCTGGCCACTCCCCAGACCTGCGGCATCAACAGATTGCCCACGCGCAACTTGAGACCAATAGAGAACAACAGCAGGGTGACACCGATCTCTGAGAATTCGACCAGGGTCTGCGTGGCGCGCCCGCCGAAGCCATACAGAACAAAGCCCGCAACCAGGTAGCCGACCAGTGGCGGCAGCCCGACAAAACGCGCGCCCAGGCCCAGGATAAAGGCGACGCCAATAGCAATGATATCCGCCTGCATGTAACGCTCTACTCCGGGTCGGCCTTGTTGGCGTTGTGTGTATTCTGCTGCATGACGGCGGGAAAGTCGCCCGGCCTTTCCTGCGCTACGGCCCCATTCCGCCAGCCCTCTGACCATTGGCCTGGGCCGCCCTCATTCTGACTACCGCGATGGTCTTAGTAAAGTATTGCTTTACAGGGCGCCCGGCGCCATTGAATCAGTTCATGCTATTTGCTCCCGGCACTCTATAATGAACTACTGGGAATACGCGAGGAAACCGGCATGACCCGAACAAAGCTGGATACCATCCTGGAGCAGCTGCAAAAGCTGCAGGGCGAACTGGACAGGGAAGTCGAGCGCGTACTGAAAGAAAAACGCGACCGCTTCCGCTATTCGCTGGAGCAGGGAAAAATCCGTTTTGAAGAAGGTATCCGCCAGCTGCAACGCCGTCAGCGCACCGGGCTGTGGCGCTATTTCCGCAAAGCCCGCTTACGGCATGTACTGACGGCCCCGGTTATCTACAGCCTGATTGTCCCGTTCACCCTGCTGGATGCCGCCGTCACTTTTTACCAGCATGTATGTTTCCGGGCCTATGTCATCCCGCGGGTACCACGCTCGGATTTCATCGTCGTCGACCGTCAGTACCTCGCTTACCTGAATATTATCGAAAAGATAAACTGCATGTTCTGTGGCTATGCCAACGGCGTGATTGCCTACACGCGCGAAGTGGCCGCACGCACCGAGCAGTTCTGGTGCCCCATCAAGCACGCACGCCGCGTCCCCGACCCGCATGCGCGCATGAGTGCCTACGCTGACTACGGGGACGCGGAGGTCTATCGCGAACGACTCAGGGAGCTGCGCGCGGCCCTCTCCGATGCAGCGCCGGACTGAGCCCGGAATCGCGCGCCGTGGCCCGGGAAAACCGGGCCGCCCCGCCAGCACCCCATTGACAGCCGGAAGCCCGAACCGCTAAGGTGCGACCCTCACGCAGCGGGTGCTCCCGGGACGTTCGTCCGGGGAGTTAATCGGGAAGCCGGTGCGACGCGGGCCATCGCCCCCGTCAAACCCGGCACTGCCCCCGCAACGGTAAATGAGCGCGGGATGAATCACCCGATCCACCCCGCAGGATGAACAAGACAGCCACTGCGCCGCAGGCGTGGGAAGGCAGTTCATCCGGCACCGCGCCACTCATGAGTCCGGAGACCGACCCTGCTGTGAAGTTAACCGTAATCGATACGGTGTCGCGTGGGGTGACACTTCGATGCCAGTACGCACCGGAACCGCACACCGGGCCAACTGCTCGCTGTATTGCAGCAGGCAGGTAGCGGGCCCACCCCTCCAGACACCCATGGCACACGGGGGATGTGTCACGATAAGTACCTGGAGAATCCTTGTGCAAAATTTTGCCACACGTTTTAACAGCGCGTCCGGCCGGTCACTGCGAGCGGTCATCTCAACACTTTCCATAACTGCCATTGCCGCCGCACCGGCAATGGCAGAACCAACGTCGCCTGCGCAGGAAATGGATGACCTGGTGGTAACCGCAACACGGCTGGCTACGCCACGCGACGAAGTCGCCAGTTCGGTAACCGTGATTACAGCCGGGGATATCCGGCGCAAGCAGTATCGCAGTGTGCCGCAGGCGCTGCGTTCCGTACCGGGCCTGCACGTGGTCCAGTCGGGAGGCCCCGGCCAGCAGACTTCGGTCTTCATGCGCGGCACCAACTCCAATCACACGCTGGTGCTGATCGACGGCATCGAGGCCTCTGACCCCAGTTCACCCAACGGTGCAGTGGACTTTTCCAACCTGTGGCTGGACAACATCGAGCGTATCGAGGTCGTGCGCGGCCCGCAAGGCACGCTGTACGGTTCCGACGCCATTGGCGGCGTCATCCAGATCACCACCCGCCGCGGCGCCGGAAAACTGCACGGCGCGGCACAAGCCGAGGGCGGCTCGGACAGCACCTTCAACCAGCAGGCCTCGGCCGCCGGAGCGAATAACGCCGTAAACTATTCATTTGGCGTCACCCATATCGACACCGACGCCGACTCGGTGACCCCTTCCCGGCTGCGCAACGGCGTGTCCGCGGAAGACGATGCCTACGAAAACTGGACCGCGTCGGCACGACTGGGCATGGACCTCAGCGACACGCTGGAAGTGAATTTCTTCGGCCGCTATATCGACAGCGAGACGAAACTGGATCCCGAGCTGGAAAGTTTCGGTTTTGGCACCACGGAAGACCGTGACGCCAGGCTGGACCAGACCGAATACCTGTTGCGCGGCGAAGCCAAAGCGCAACTGCTGGGTGGTTTGTGGGAAGCGACCCTCTCCACCTCCTATACGGATTTCGACCGCAAGAACCGTAACAACCGCCAGGCGCCGAACGAGACCCTGACACGCACCCGTTTCGAAGGGGACAAACTCAAGCTCGAACTCAAGAATGACTTATATCTTATTGATGAACATATATTTACAGTCGGAATGGAAGCCGAGAAAGAGAACATGGACTCGGGTGGATTTTCAGATTTTGGCGGCTTCATCGTGGGCGAGGAGAGCAACGCGGATGCGCGCAACAATGCCATCTACGTGCAGGACCAGTTCAGCTACGGCGGCCGCTTCTTCGGCACCATCGGCGGCCGCTACGACAAGCACGACGACTTTGGCTCGGAGTTCACCTATCGCGTCGCGCCCGTCTACGTTCACCGCGAGACCGGCACGCGCATCAAGGGCAGCGTCGCTACCGGCTTCAAGGCCCCGACCCTGTTCCAGACCGATGGCTTCACACCCAACAACTTCGGCTCGTTCTATCGCGGCAACCCGAACCTCGACCCGGAAGAAAGCTTTGGCTGGGAAGCCGGGTTCGAACAGCCGTTGTGGAATAAACGCGTCAACCTTGGCGCAACTTATTTCAGGAGCAATATCGACGACCTGATGCAGGTAGTATTCGACCCGTCGTTCAACAGCACCTATGAAAATATCGACAAGGCCGACATAAAAGGCATCGAGTCCTTCATCCACACGCAGCCGCTGAAATCACTGTCGGTAAACGCAAACTACACCTATACCGACGCAGAAAACGACGACACCGGTGAAAAACTGCTGCGCCGCCCCAAACACAAGGCAGATCTCGACGTCCAGTACCGGCCGACAGCAAAGACCAGCATCAACCTGACCGTCAATTACGTCTCCGACTACGACGACATATCCAGGGAAACGGGCGCAACCATCAAGGGGGATGATTACACCGTGCTCGACATTGCGGCAGAGTACGCCATCAGTAAACGCTGGCGGATTTTCGGACGCGTGGAAAACCTTAGCGATGAACACTACGAACCCGCGGACGGCTTCCAGGCGTCCGATCGCAGCATGATCGCCGGTGCCGAACTAACGCTGTAGACTCCCCGGCATGTACCCTGACCCGTCAGCCGCACGTCGCAGCGCACAGCCTCCACGACCCGTTCTGGGATACTTTGTGGCAGGCTCCCTGCTGCTGCACGCGCTGCTGGTCGGCCTCTGGCAGACTAGAACACCGGCCGGTCCGTCAGCACACAGCACTTTCCAGGTCACCCTGCTGGCGCGCCACGGGGATGCCGCAGACACACCACGAAGCGCCAGGCAGACCGCCCCGGCACAGCCACCGGAGCAACCGGTAACAAATAGCGCGGAATCGACCGCTGCCGCAACTCCGGCAGCGACCAGGCTGGTTGCGCGATTGCACACTGTTGCCGGATCGTCCGGCAACACGAACAGGAAAAACGATACCCGCGCAATAGCGGAAACACGCCGGACAACGGCACAGGAAAGGCCGTCACACGCGCAGCAGAAACCGGTCAGCACACGCGACGGCTCAACCAGTCACGGCCGCCACGAACTCACCAGTGCCGCGCGCTACCGCAAGACCCGGAGCGCATTACTGGAAGCACTGCTGCCGCATTTCGACTACCCGCCGCTGGCACGCCGGCGCGGCTGGCAGGGGCGCGTCAATGTCGGCCTGCACGTTGCAGCCGACGGAGACCTGACCCGCATTCGCCTGGTCAAATCCTCGGGATACGCCCTGCTGGACCGGGCCGCTGTCAGGAATATCACCGAACTGCGCAGCATCCCGCACGCGGCTCGCTGGCTGGAAGGCAACGGCATGGATCTGGTACTACCGGTGCGCTATCAACTTGCCGACTGACCAAAACCCAAAATGGGGTCGGTGACAAATGAGAACGATTGCGTTTTGTCACCGACCCCTTTATCTGTGGATCATTCATGGACGAGTCCCGTCAATATCACATTGAACGAGCACTAGGGATTCTTGCCCCGGATCAGTGCTTCGGGATGCCTGTCCAGGTAATCGGCAAACACGCGAATCGAGCGGGCTGCCCTGGACAGTTCCTGCACCAGCGATTCGAGCATTCCGGTATCTATACTCGAGACGACACCTTCACTCTGGCTCAACAGGCTCCTGGCCTGATTTGCAGCTGCATCAATACTGTCGGCGAGACGCACCACTTCCTCCCCATCCGGCCTGCGCATCATGAGCCGCAGGTCAGCCATGGTGGCGCTCGTTTCATCCGAGGCCTGCTGCAGGCTGCGGGTCAGCGGTGTGATCTCATCATTGAGTGTAGTACTCAGATCCCGCAGATTAACCAGCGTCTGGTTCAACAACCCAGGTGAATCCCTGAACGCCTGTGAACTTGCGACGCTGCTGATCGAATCGATAGCCGACGTCAGCCGGGCAACCAGCTTCCGGAGCGGCAGATCGCGCGCTGTTTTCACCAGTTCCTGCAACGCGCCCTGCAGTTCTTCCAGCGCGGAAGGCAGGGTGGGAAACTCCTCGTAAGTGGATTCAAAACCGTACAACCGCACCGGGGTATCGGGGTAGAAGTTGAACTCGACGTACAGCTGGCCGGTCACCAGGCTGAGCGATGCCAGTTTCGCACGCAGGCCGAGCTCCTTGATGATGTAGCTGATTTCCTCTTTGCCGGCCGCCCTTTCCACCCCGGACCGACTTTCGATTGCGTGAAACGCATCGTCTTCCAGCTCCACGACAACGGCGACATAGACCTCGTCAGTGGACTTGTCGAAAAGAAGCTTTATGTCGGTCACCGCACCTATTTTTACACCACGAAAACTGGCCGGCGCGCCGATATTCAGGCCCTTGGCATTGCCCTGGAAATAGAGCACGTAAGTCTCGGTGTTTTTCAGAAACTTGCCCGACCCGAAGGTCAGCAACGCCACAACCAGCAAAGCAATCGCGCCCAGCACAAAAGCGCCGATCGCCGTTGCACTGGCCTTCTGACTCATGCTTCACCCCGGGTAAGAAAACGGCGCATCTTGGGATCCGTTGAGGTATCACGGAGATATTTGGGGTCACCGGTAGCGGTCATGGTCTTCTTCTCGGCGTCGAGGAATACTGAATTATTGCCAATCGAGAAAATACTGGCCAGTTCGTGCGTGACGATCACCACGGTCGCACCGAGGCTCTCGCGCAGTTCCAGAATCAGGTCGTCCAGCAGGCGGGAGCTGATCGGGTCCAGCCCTGCAGAGGGTTCGTCAAAGTAGAGAATATCGGGATCCAGCGCGATAGCCCGCGCCAGCCCGACGCGTTTCTTCATACCACCGCTGATCTCGGACGGGTAGTAGTCCTCGAAACCGGCCAGCCCCACCAGTGCCAGTTTGAGCTGCGCCAGTTCACGGATGTCGGCAGCGCTCAGGTCGGTGTATTCCTGCAGCGGCAGGCCGATATTTTCCGCCAGCGTCATGGAACTCCACAGGGCGCTGCCCTGGTAGGACATGCCGAAGTTACGCATGAATGTCTTGCGTTGCAGCGGACCGGCCGCCCAGAAGTCCTTGCCCTCGTAGAGCACCTGCCCTTTTGCCGGTCGCATGAGCCCGACCATGTGGCGTAACAGGGTGCTCTTGCCACAGCCGCTGTCACCCATGATGATAAAGATGTCACCGCGCCGAATCGAAAAAGTGAGATCCTGTTGCACGACAAAACTGCCGTACGCCATGGTCAGGTCCTGCACCTGGATATGCACGTCGGAATCACCGGCCGTTGCGGTGCTTGCGGATTCAGCCGGTGCAGACATGGTTCAACTCAGATACCGAGCACATTGAAAATCACCGTCAGGAAGGCCGTTGCAATCACAATCAGCAGGATACCGCTTACCACAGCGGATGTCGCCGCCGCGCCGACCGCCGCCGAGCTGCGACCACACTGGATGCCCTGGTAACAACCCGCCACTGCGACCAGCACCCCGTACACACTCGCCTCGGTCAGGCCCACCATGATGTGCCTGACCTTTACGGCTTCCTGGGTACGGTGCAGGTATTCCATGACACCGACATCGAAGGTGGTGACTGAAACAAACAGCCCGCCCAGGATACCGAACAGGTCCGCATACAGCGTCAGCAGCGGCATCATCAGGATCAACGCCAGCATGCGCGGCAGCACCAGGAAATCCATGGAAGAAATACCCAGGGTTTCCAGTGCGTCGATTTCTTCATTGACCTGCATGGTGCCCAACTGGGCGGCAAAGGCGGCACCGGTACGGCCGGCCATGATGATGCCGGTCATCATGGCGCCCATGGCACGCGCCATGCCGATACCCACCAGGTCCGCGATGTACATGGTGGCACCGAAGTTCACCAGCTGTGCGGCACCGATATAGGCGAGGATCATGCCCACCAGGAAACTGATCAGGGCAACGATGCCGAGTGCCTGCGCACCGGTCTGCTGCATGATCAGCCACAGGTCCGACCAGCGGAACTGTGCCCTGCCACGCAGCAACCGCGCCAGGCTCAGGGTCGCTTCACCGAGAAAGTCCAGTGCCGCGGTTGCGGCATCCGCCACCGCAACGGACTGCTTGCCGACGCGCGCGAGAAAAGGTGCTTTGCCCGCGCCACGCCGCGCGCCCTTGCGTTCCGGGACCGCGCCGGCCAGACTCAGCAACCTTTGCACACCGTCGGGCAGGCCTGACTGGTCCAGCCGGATCGCGTTTTTTTCGGTAATCGCGGTGACGCGCACCAGGAAGGTCAGCAGCGCGCTGTCCCAGGTCGTCATGGCCGTGCTGTCGAAACCGACCTGTTTGATACCCGGGTGGCTGTCCAGCCAGTGCTCAAGCGGGGTGACATCGGGTAGTATGTGCTGCGTCTCCCAGACGCCGGCCAGCGTTACCCGCAAACCGTCCGTGCCGACCGCCGCAAATTTCAGTTGATAGCTGTTGTCCATTCGATCTGATTCAGGTCAATGTTCAGCTTATCCGGGTTCGACCGCTGCCTGCGCATCGGTTAGACTTATTCTAAAGCTGATACTACCCCATGACCCTTGCAGATTACACACGAACCCCGGCAGATGACAGATAACTACCCGGTTGCAACGCTTGAAGCGCGCGAACTGACCTGTATCCGTGATGACCGGGCGTTATTTACTGACTTGTCCTTCGAACTCAGCCCTGCCCAGGTGCTGCTGATCGAGGGTCGTAACGGCAGCGGCAAAACCTCGCTGCTGCGTATCCTGTGCGGTATCCGTATGCCTGAAACCGGCACCATCACCTGGAACGGCGGGGATATCTACCGGCTGGCTACCGGCTACAACGCGTCCACCGCCTATATCGGCCACAAGGACGGGATCAAACTCGAACTGACGGCGGAGGAGAACCTGGTTTTTGCCCGCAGCCTCGGTTCCCCCTCTGACACCAGCATGTCACAGGCACTGGAACAGATGGAACTGGGTGGCTTCGACGACGTCCAGGCCATCAACCTCTCGGCCGGGCAGAAACGGCGCCTGGCGCTGGCGCGCCTGCTGGTTACCCGATCAACCCTGTGGATTCTGGACGAACCTTTCACTTCGCTGGATACCCACGGAATCGCCATGGTTGAAGACATGGTCACAAATCACCTGGCAAACGGTGGTATGCTGGCGGTTACTTCGCACCACCCGGTCAACCTGGGTAACGCTGACATCAAACGCATCAATCTTTCCGAACGCTCCGCATGACAACAGCCAACCTCAGCCAGGCCTTTATGATTCTGCTCAGGCGCGACCTGACGCTGGCCTACCGGCGCCGTTCGGAGATGATCAACCCGTTGCTGTTTTTTGTCCTGGTCACCACCCTGTTCCCGCTCGGTATCGGTGCCGACCCGACCCTGCTGCGGGAAGTCGGCCCGGGTGTTATCTGGGTTGCCGCCCTGCTGGCCGCCCTGCTGTCGCTGGAAACCGTTTTCCGCTCGGATTTTGACGACGGCTCGCTGGAACAGCTGCTGTTGAGCCCGCACCCGCTTTCCATCCTTATGATTGCCAAGGTTTTTGCTCACTGGCTGATTACCGGCCTGCCGTTGCTGGTCGTGGCGCCGCTGCTGGGCGTGCTGCTGGACCTCCCGGGCGACGCTATCACCACCCTGCTGATTACCCTGGCGCTGGGCACCCCGGTACTGAGCCTGATCGGGACCATCGGGGTGGCGCTGACCGTCGGTCTGCGCAAGGGGGGCATGATCCTTTCCCTGCTGGTGCTACCGTTGTATATTCCGGTGCTGATTTTCGCCTCCAACGCGGTCGCGACCAGCGGCGCCGGCCTGCCGGTCGAGGCCCATTTATCACTGCTGGCGGCCCTGCTGGTGCTCGCTATCAGCCTGTCACCCGCTGCCACTGCAGCGGCCCTGCGCATCAGCCTGAGTTAGAAAATGCTGAAATTCATCCACCGAATGGCCTCGCCGAAATATTTCTACCGGTTCACGGGCAAACTGATTCCCTGGCTGGGCGTGGCGTGCCTGGGATTCCTGCTCGTGGGCCTGTATGACGGTCTGGTGCTGGCGCCAACCGACTACCAGCAGGGCGACAGCTACCGCATCATGTTTGTGCACGTACCCGCGGCCTGGATGTCGATGTTTATCTACATAGTGATGGCCGGCGCGGGCGCCATCGGCCTGGTCTGGCGCATCAAACTGGCCGAAGTGATGGCCATCAGCAGCGCCCACGTGGGCGCTTCCTTTACCTTCCTGGCGCTGGTTACCGGTTCGATCTGGGGCAAGCCGATGTGGGGGGCCTGGTGGGTGTGGGACGCACGCCTGACGGCGGAACTGATCCTGCTGTTCCTGTACCTGGGCGTGATCGCGCTGTACAACGCGGTGGAAGACAAGCGCACCGCGGCACGCGCAACCTCGATCCTGGCGCTGGTCGGCGTGGTGAATATCCCCATCATCCACTACTCGGTGGAATGGTGGAATACGCTGCACCAGGGGCCGACGGTCACCAAGTTTGATGCACCTTCCATCACCCTCGATATGTTGACTCCGCTACTGCTGATGGCAGTGGCCTTTAAACTTTTTTACGCTGTAGTGGTCTTGATGCGTGCGCGCTGTGAAATCCTGCAGCGCGAACGCAACAGCGGCTGGGTAAAGGAACTGGTCAGGACATCATCATGAGCGAATTTCTTCACATGGGCGGCTATGGCTTTTATGTCTGGCTGTCCTACGGCATTGCGCTGCTGGTCCTGCTGGCCAACGTGCTGTCGCCCGTCCTGCTGAAAAAGAAACTGCTGCGCGAACTGGCGCGACGTGAACAACGGGCCGGGAGGCTGTAACCATGAATCCAGTACGCAAGAAACGTCTGATCCTGATCGGGCTGATGGTGACCGGTGTCGGCATCGCGGTAGGTTTTGCGCTCAACGCCTTTAACCAGAACCTGATGTTCTTCTATTCCCCCAGCGAAGTGATCGCCGGCGAAGCCCCCGCCGACCACCCCTTCCGCCTCGGCGGCCTGGTCACGGCCGGCAGCGTACAGCGACAATCGGACGGACTGACGACACGCTTCGACGTGACCGACAATGAAAAAACGGTCACCGTGCAATATACCGGCATCCTGCCCGACCTGTTCCGCGAAGGCCAGGGCATCGTCGCGCACGGACGACTGGACGGCGGCGTGTTTGTCGCCGACGAAGTACTGGCCAAGCACGACGAGAACTACATGCCGCCGGAAGTCGCCGCCGCACTCAAGGAGACCCACGACAAGGCCACTGCGCCGGCCGGAGCAACGAGCACACCATGATCCCTGAACTCGGACACTTCGCACTGATACTCGCGCTGTGCCTGGCACTCATCCAGGCCGTCTTCCCGCTGGTCGGCAGCCTTAACCGCACACCCGAATGGGTGGCGCTGGCGCGGCCGGTCGCATGGGGACAGTTCGTGTTCATGTCGTTGTCCTTCGGCGCACTGACGTACGCCTTCCTGGTTAATGATTTCTCGGTGCTGTATGTCGCCCGGCACGGTAACACCGAGTTGCCGCTCATCTACAAGATCTCTGCGGTGTGGGGTGCGCACGAAGGCTCGCTGCTGTTGTGGGTACTGATTCTCTCCGGCTGGACGGTCGCGGTCGCGGCACTGACGCGTAACCTGCCGGATGAGGTGGTGGCGCGCGTGCTGTCGGTGATGGGCATGGTCAGCATCGGTTTCATGTCCTTCCTGCTGTTCACCTCGAATCCCTTTGAACGTTTGTTCCCGGTGCCCGTACAGGGCGGCGACCTCAACCCGCTGTTACAGGATTTCGGCCTCGCGGTACACCCGCCCATGCTGTACATGGGTTACGTCGGCATGTCGGTGGCATTCAGTTTTGCCATCGCCGCACTGATCGGCGGCAGGCTGGACAGTGCCTGGGCTCGCTGGTCACGTCCCTGGACGTTGGTCGCCTGGGTGTTCCTGACCATCGGCATCACGCTCGGCAGCTGGTGGGCCTACTATGAACTCGGCTGGGGCGGCTGGTGGTTCTGGGACCCGGTGGAGAATGCCTCGTTCATGCCCTGGCTGGCCGGCACAGCCCTGATACATTCGCTCGCGGTCACCGAAAAGCGCGGTGCCTTCAAACGCTGGACCGTACTGCTGGCATTGCTGGCCTTTTCACTCAGCCTGCTGGGTACCTTCCTGGTGCGTTCCGGTGTGCTGACCTCGGTACACTCGTTTGCCGCCGACCCGGCGCGCGGTCTGTTTATTCTGATGTTCCTGCTGCTCGTGATCGGTGGATCGTTGTTCCTGTACGCGCTGCGTGCGCCGAGTATTTCGCGCGGCGGCGGTTTCGCCAACCTGTCGCGGGAAAGCCTGCTGCTGGGCAACAACCTGCTGCTGCTGGTCATCACCGCGCTGGTTTTACTCGGCACTCTTGCACCGCTGCTGTATGACGCTTTCCAGTGGGGCAAGATTTCGGTCGGCTTCCCCTGGTTCACCAGCATGTTCGTGATGTTCACACCACTGCTGATCCTGTTGATGGGCGCCGCACCGCTGACGCGCTGGAAACAGCAGGACCCGGCGGCGCTGCTGCGCAGCCTGCGCCTGTCGCTCGCTATCAGTATCGCGGCGGGTGTCGTCATGGCCCTGCCGGTGCGCACCGGGTCCCTGTCCGCGGGCCTGGCGGTAGCGCTGGCGGTATGGCTGTTGGCCACCCTGTTGACCAGCCTGCAACAGCGCCTCAAGCACAAGTCCGGGATCAGCGGCCTGCTGGCCGACATCGCCAGCCGCGGCGGACGCTCCTACTACGGCATGTGGGTCGCACACATCGGTATTGCGGTATTCATCATCGGCGTCACCTTCGTCACCCAGTACGATATCGAAAAAGACGTGCGCATGAGCCCGGGACAGGAAATCCAGCTGGACGAATACGTGTTCCGTTTCGACGGTGCGGAACCCCACAAGGGGCCCAACTACAATTCCCAGCGCGGCACCGTGCACGTGTTCAGGGACGGCCGGGAAATCGCGGTCCTGCACCCGGAAAAACGTACCTACCTGGTCCAGTCGCGCCCCATGACGGAAGCCGGCATCGACGCCGGGTTCCTGCGCGATATCTACGTGTCGCTGGGCGAATCGCTGGGCAACGGCGACTGGGCGCTGCGCCTCTACTACAAACCGTTCGTGCGCTGGATCTGGCTGGGCGGCATCCTCATTTCCATCGGCGGCCTGCTGGCCGCGTCTGACCCACGCTACCGCATGCGCGTACTGGCCAGACTGCGCGGCTCGCGATCACCGGCAGGCGCCGCTACTGCGGAGGGTTCTGCCTGATGCCGCGCTTTGTCCGCTACCTGGCGCCGTTGCTGGCGTTCATCGCCCTCGCCGCCCTGTTGTACAAGGGGCTGGGCATGGACCCGCGGCACGTGCCCTCGCCGCTGATCGACAAACCCGCACCGGCATTTTCCCTGCCGCTGTTGCAGCACCCGGACACGCTGATGAGCAATACCGATTTCAAGGGAGAGGTCACCTTGTTCAACGTATGGGCCACCTGGTGCGTCGCCTGCCGGCAGGAACACCCGGTGTTGATGCAGCTGGCGAAACAGGGCGTGCGCATTATCGGCCTGAACTACAAGGACGACCGTAACGACGCCAAACGCTGGCTGGAGATGTATGGCAACCCCTACCTGGCCAACGCTTTCGATGCCGAAGGCCGCACCGGTATCGACTGGGGGGTCTACGGCACACCGGAAACCTTTGTAGTCGACAAGCAGGGCATCATCCGCCACAAGCACATCGGACCGCTGACCAGGGAATCCGTCAAGAATGAATTGCTGCCCCTGCTGCAGAAACTGCAGGGGGAAGACGGATGATGCGCAGGCACCTGCTGTTGCTGGCGTTCTTGCTGGCCACCTCTGGCAACGCAATGGCCGCGGGGCTGGAAGCTTTCGACTTCACCGGTAACGTCGATGAAGAGCGTTACAAGCACCTGATCGTGGAACTGCGCTGCCTGGTGTGCCAGAACCAGTCACTGGCCGACTCGGACGCCGGCCTGGCCCATGACCTGCGCCGCGAAGTCTGGGAACTGATGGACCAGGGCAACAGCGACGCCCAGATCGTGGACTTCCTGGTTTCCCGTTACGGCGATTTCGTACTCTACAACCCGCCCGTGAAACCCTCTACCTACATACTCTGGTACGGTCCCTTCGCGTTACTGGCCATCGGCCTGCTGGCATTGCTGCGCACCCTGAAACGACGCAGCAAACAGACCACGTCCGGGTTCTCCGCAGAAGAACAGGAACGCCTGAAGCAGGTACTCGATACTGAAAAGCCGGGCAAGGACTAGCACCCCCGGAACGGCATTCGGTTTCCTGGCATCAAGACATTACGCACCATGACAAAATATTTCATTTCAGGGGTCGGCCCCTGCAGTTTGGCTAAGGAATACGACTCAGATGACTAGTTTCTGGCTGTTGGCAATCGCCATGGCAATACTCGCGCTGGTATTCACCGTACCGCCGCTGCTGCGCAGCCGGCAACGTAACACAATCGATCGCGACCAGCTCAACACCGCCGTCGTCAAGGAACAACTGGCAGAACTGCGGGCCGACCTGGATTCGGGCAAGCTCGACCAGGCGGCCTACGCCGCAGCGCGCCACGACCTGGAACGCGAACTGCTGGACGAGCTCGACAGGGACGAACCGGTCGAACAGAACACTCGCAGCGGACGCTGGGCAGTAGCCCTGTTCGTTCCACTCATACCGCTGCTGGCGATAGTGCTTTACCAGCAACTTGGTGCCGGTGACCTGTTGCAGAAAATAGAAGCCGGACCGGTGCAGCAGGCCGGCAGCGGCAATGGCGCTGCAGCACCGCACAACATCGAGGACGTGGTCGCCAAGCTTGCACAGCGCCTCAACGAAGAGCCCGATAACCTGGAAGGCTGGGTGTTGCTGGCGCGCGCCTATGCCAGCATGCAACGCTTTCAGGAAGCCATAAACGCCTACGAGCAGGCACGGCGCCTGGCCGGGGACCAGCCGGAGCTGCTGGTCGACTATGCAGATGTACTGGTCACCGCCAACGGCGGCAAATTCAGTGACCAGGTCGGGCAGCTGTTACAGACAGCCCTGCAACGGCAACCCGACAACCTCAAGGGTCTGTGGCTGATGGGACACTGGAAATACCAGCGTGGCGACAATAACGGCGCGATCGAGCAATGGCAGCAGGTGGCCCGACAGCTGCCCCCGGGCAATGCGGAAGACGCCGCCATTATCAACCAGCAGATACAGATGGCACGCGCCAGGATGGGCGAAGCCGGCAGCACAATTCCGGCAGCCGAAGCACCCGACAGTTCGAAGCAACCCGATACAGTGGCTGGCGGCAGCATCGAGGTCAGCATTACGCTGGATGCGACGCTTGCCGACAGGGTAGCGCCCGATGACACCGTGTTTGTCTTTGCACGCGCCGTCAGTGGCCCACGCATGCCGCTGGCGATCGCGCGCAAAAAAGTCAGCGACCTGCCGCTTCGCGTAACGCTGGACGACTCCATGGCCATGACACCGGCCATGAAACTCTCCGGTTTCCCCCAGGTCACACTCGGCGCACGCATATCGAAATCCGGCCAGGCCATATCACAAAGCGGCGACCTGCAGGGTATCCGGAGCCCGGTAACGCCGGGGCACAAGGAAACCGTGCATATCGTTATCGACGAGGTTGTCGAGTAAGCCGGAAGACAGGTGCCGATCAGGCCGTAACAAGCAAAGGGCAAGGGGACACTGCTCACTTAATCACTTAATCCCCTCGCCCTGATTTGTTGTAAACTGAGATCATGCCAAGGATCGGCAGACTTCATATTCCGGGGGGATGTTACCACGTCATG
>JBHHXO010000019.1:0-22403 GCA_046757125.1 Thiogranum sp. | reverse complement strand
TGCGATATGGATAACCAACTGAATTTGTTCAATGATTTAACGGGACAGTAGTGACATTGATATTCAATATGTATTTTCAGCGCCTTATTTCTCGGCGCTGACCATGCAGATCCAGCCGGGGTCGGCCTCGCCCGTGATGGCGGGTTCGAAAATGCCGTTCGGCTCGTCGTCCTCGTCCCAGCCCTGCCAGTAAATAGTGACATTGGCGAAACCCGCTTCCAGCAAAATCTCCTTGATTTCCGGCAGGCTGTAGAGACGCCATGCATAGCTGAACGCTTTTTTTATTTTCGAGCCGTCGTTGAAATTGAAATGGATGTAGCACTGCATGTGGCCGGTGATGGGATCGTAACTGGCCTGTTCCCACACATAGGTAAAACCCTTGTGCCGGGTTTTCTCTTCCATTTCCTGGTAGGCCTCGTAACCGCCAAAGGCATCGAGAAACAGGATACCGTCGTCCACCAGCGCTTCACGCACCGAGGCAAAGTAACTGATCAGCTCTTTACGCACTTCAAGGATCTGCCAGCTGAAATTCATCGCCAGTACCACATCGACCGGTTCGGTCCTGACCTTGCATACATTGTCCTGCAGCAGTGTCACGCGTGTTTTCTGCTCTTCGTCAAGCGCGGCAATATGGTGATCGCGGCTCCAGGCCAGCACCTCCGGATCGAGATCCACACCCACGGCAGTATTTTCGGAACGCCCGCGCACCCATTCACAACACATCTGTGCCGTGCCACAGAAGTCCTCGCGCATCGTTGTCGCTGTGCGGCCGCGAATACGCTTGAAATTGGTATCGACAAACTCGTATTCGAAATCAGTCGATTGAACTGACTTCTCATACAGCTCGTACCGGTCGGCCGTATCCGCCTTGCGCGGTTTCTTTGTTTTCTGTTTCCTGCCGGATTTCCCGGAAGTTTTATGTTGGGTTTTCTTTATACTCATGCCAGCCCTTTGTGCCACAATGGTAGTCAGGCCCGCGATCATACCAAGTAGTACCTTTCATTCAATGATTCCTGAAGCACTGCAAAACCTCAGCCGCATTGTTCGCGATACCGCCGACCGCGAACTGCCACCGCGTTTCTGCTGCCGTACGGGCTCGCGCAAGAGCGATGGCAGCCTTGTCACCGAGGCCGATGTGGTCACCCAGGCCGCCCTGGTAGAGGCATTGCGGGGCATCTGGCCGGATATCGATGTGCTGGGTGAGGAAATGGAGGAAACGGCGCAGCAACAGGCCCTGCAACAGGCGGGGTCGGGAGTCTGGTGCATCGACCCGCTGGACGGCACCAGTAATTTCGCTATCGGCGTGCCCTATTACTCGGTCTCGGTCGCATTGCTGCGTAACCACGAAGTCGAAATGGGCGTGGTCTACGACCCCAGCCGCAAGGAGTGTTTTGCCGCGGCCCGCGGGCACGGTGCCTGGCTGAACGAAGCACCGCTAAAATTACAGCATCTTTCCACACCGCTGTCAGAAGGCATGGCGCTCATCGATCTGAAACGCCTGGGCGCGGACCTCGCCAGCCGCCTGGCGGCGCACCCACCCTACCGTTCGCAACGCAGTTTCGGCTCCGTGGCGCTGGACTGGTGCTGGCTGGCCGCGGGGCGTTGCCACGTGTATCTGCACGGCAGGCAGAAGCTCTGGGATTATGCCGCGGGCTGCCTGATCCTGGCCGAGGCCGGCGGCAGTGCCGTGACACTGGACGGTGAAGCGGTCTTCAAACCGACACTGGAACCGCGCTCCGCCGCCGCGGCGCTGGACCAGGACATCTTTACGCAGTGGAAAACCTGGCTGGGCATAACGGAGCGCTGATCAGGTCCCGCTCAGGTAAGCCAGCGCCAGATTGCCCTGCTGGGCAAAGTGTTTGAAACTGGCGAAGCTGTCTTCGTCGAGCGGCCGGCAGCTGGGCTGCCGGTCAGCATAAAAAACGCCAATCACCTTGCCGCGAATCTCGATCGGTGTAACGAAGAACCCGGCGCCCTGCGAAAGCTCCTCCACCCGCGGCGTAACCAGCCGTTCGATTTCCGGGTTGTCACCCGCGCCCACCCACACAGCCTGCCTGGATTCGATCACGCGGCTGAACAGGTTGACCTCCTCCGCCACGGTCTCGAACTGAAACCTGCTGCGTAACTGCTCGTTGCCGGTGCCCAGCGCGTAACGCGCCACCAGCAGCCGATGATCCGGCGTACGCAGGGCAAACAGCGTGCGGTCCATGCCGACCCCGCGGTACATCCCTTCCAGCACCATTTCCAGCACGCTGTTGAAATCCGGTTTGCTCTCCATCAGCGCGGACAGCTCGCGCAGGATACCGAGTTGCAGCGCGGGATCGGGCTCCGGGAATACCGGCACCTCGACCGCATCAGCATCCTCCCCTGCGCGTGCCCCGCGCCTGTCTCCGGGCACCGGGATCAGCTCCCCGGCCCTGTCGGCACCGTAGAAAGCCACCGTATTTGCGGCCTCTTCGGCGTTGGCCTTTACCAGCTTTTCGACATCCTCGACCGGCAGGTAGAGGTTCTCCGCGAGGCGTTCTACCAGCCGGCTGACTTCCGGCGTATCCCAGCCTTGCTCCGCCGCCATCGCCAGTTCATAACCAAGCGCTACGTTACCGGCACGCGGGTTGCTGTCAGTCCTGCCTTCCAGTGACTGGTCCAGCAACTGGCCCAGTTTCCACTCCCTGCTCAGCCCCAGGGTCAGGTCCCGGAAACGGAAACCCAGCACGTCACGCTGGAGTTTATCCGCCTGCTCTCCCGGCCTCTGCTGAATGGCTGCATCCATCCTCTTTGCCGCCTCGCCGGCAAAGGCCCAGAACGCCATGTCACCCAGGTGAAACAGCAGGGTGGCGATGAATACTTCCTCGGGCGAGGTGTCCTTGCGTTTCCTGGCGAAGGAGCGCGCCTGCACGGCGGCATGAAAGGAACGCGCCATTTCTTCCACGACGTGCTGTTTCTGCTTGCCCTTGAGCATGGACTCAACCACGGCAATCGACAGGCAGATGCTGCGCACCTCCTGGAAGCCGAGCACCACCACCGCCCGGCTGACCGTGTTGATACTCTTGCGCATCGGGTTGAATATCGGGCTGTTGGCAACGCGCAGCAGTTTCGCCGTCATGGCCGCGTCCTGCAGCACCACCCGCGCCAGTTCGGCCGCGTTGCTGTTGCTGCTGTCCGAGACCAGTGAAATATCGCGCGCGGTATGGGCAAACACCGGCATGCCGGATTCACCCAGTTGCTGTACCCAGCCGGACAGGCCCGTCGGTTCCGCCTTGCGGCTCGGGGTCCGGTCTGCAGTGTCCTCGTCTACCTGTTCATCCATATCCATGCTTGGCAAGTCGCGCGTCTACCAGTAGGCTTTCGGCAGCCGTCCCGCCAAGTATAGGGCACTCTCTGAAGCGGAGGATTTCACCATGTTTGTCACCCTGGTCCAGGTTCACGTTATACCCGAACATATCCGTGACTTCATCGCTGCATCCGCGGCAAACCACGCGGCCTCGGTGCAGGAACCCGGGAACCTGCGCTTCGACATCCTGCAATCGCCCGAAGACCCCGGTCACTTCGTTCTTTACGAAGCCTACCGGAGCAGCCGGGATGCAGCAGCCCACAAGGAAACGGATCACTACAGAATCTGGCGCGATACGGTTGCCGACTGGATGGCGCAACCGCGCCAGGGCATTTCCTACCACGGACTCTACCCGCACAACGGTGCTGCATGATCCCTGCTTTCAGTATCGCCCGTTTCCCGCGTATCGAGTTCGGCGCAGGTAGTATCGGCAAGCTCCCCGCGCTGGCCGCGGGCTATGGCAATACCGTTTTGCTGGTAACCGGGGCACAGGCCCTCAACCGGTCCGGCGTATGGCCGGCACTGGTACAGGCACTCGGCACAGCCGGGCTGCGCTGCCTGCGGGTCACGGTAAAGGGCGAACCTTCACCGCAAATGGTTGACGATGCGGTTGCAATACACCGGGATAACGCCGTCGACCTGGTCATCGGTATCGGCGGCGGCAGCGTGCTGGACGCAGCCAAGGCGATTTCAGGTCTGCTGCGCAGCGGTGACCCGGTGCGGGACTACCTGGAAGGTGTGGGGCCCGAAAAAACCTACCACGGCCCTGCCGTGCCCTTCATTGCGGTACCCACCACGGCCGGTACCGGCAGTGAGGCCACCAAAAATGCCGTACTCAGCGTGCACGGCCGGGACGGTTTCAAAAAATCCTTTCGCGACGAGCAACTGGTGCCCGAATACGCGCTGATCGATCCCGACCTGCTCGCCAGCTGCCCGCCGGCACTGATTGCCGCCGACGGCATGGACGCGCTGACCCAGTTACTGGAGTCCCTGGTATCGATACGCGCCAACCCGATGACCGAAGCACTGGCCTGGAGCGGCCTCGAAGCAGTGCGCGACAGTTTGCTGCCCTGGTATGAAGGGGATGGTGACCCGGCAGCAGCGCGTGCCGGCATGGCCTACGCGGCATTGATGTCCGGCATCACGCTGGCGCAAACAGGACTCGGTTCGGTACACGGCCTGGCTTCACCACTGGGCGCCTTCTTTCCGGTCCCGCACGGTGTCGTGTGCGGCACGCTGCTCGGTGCCGCGACCCGGGTCAACATCGATGCCATGCAGGCGCGCGAACCTGACAACCCGGCCCTGGAAAAATATGCGCAGGTCGCGGAACTGCTCTGCCGGCAAGGCTTCTCCACGCCGGAACAGGCCCGGGAGGGACTGCTGGAACTGCTCGATAACAGGACCCAACGCCTGCAACTGCCGCTGCTTGACGAATACGGTATTACACCCGCAGACTTCGCACACATCGTTGCGCATGCACGCGGCAGCAGCATGAAAACCAACCCCGTGGTACTGAGCGATGAGGAAATCACGGCGGTACTCGAACAGCGTTGCAACACGGACTGGGCCAGACCATGAAACCCCGTTCCGAATCCTGCGACCAGAACCGTTCATGTATCCTGGAAGTGCTGCGCGTGGAGCTGGCCGGTCGCAAACGCCTGCTGGAGATCGGCAGCGGCACCGGCCAGCACGCGGTCTACTTCGCAGCGGAATTTCCGCAACTGCTGTGGCAAACCAGCGACGTCCCCGCCTGCCATGCCGGCATCAACGCCTGGCGGGAAGACAGCACCGCGCATAACGTGCTGGCGCCGATTGCGCTCGATGTCTGCAAGGAAGACTGGCCGGAAACGACATACGACGCCATATTCAGCGCCAACACCGTGCACATCATGTCCTGGCCGGAGGTGGAATGCCTGTTTACCGGAATCAGCACAACACTGGAAAGCGGCGGTGTGTTCTGTCTGTACGGTCCGTTCAATTACAACGGCCGTTATACCAGCGACAGCAACGCGAGCTTTGACCGGTGGCTTAAGGCGCGTGATCCGCTGAGCGGGATTCGGGATTTCGAGGCTTTGCAGGAACAGGCCGCAAGAGCAGGCCTGGAATTATGGAAGGATTACGCCATGCCGGCCAACAACCGGACGCTGGTCTGGTCGAAATGCTAATTGGGGACAGACCACGATTTAAATTAAAATTTAAATCGTGGTCTGTCCCCAATTAGCCTTATTCAAAGTGCCCCTTGAGCCAGGGCCTGAGCAGCAGTGCAACACCGAATGCCACCACGTAATCCATCGAGGCGCCGATCGAGGCCAGCGACTCCAGTGACGGTGCACCGATAATTGCAATACCTGCTACCAGTATTAACAATAAATGAAACATAATCCTTACTCCTGATCCGTTGGTTACTGCGCTATTTGACGCTTGCAGTATGTACGCATCAGGACAGGGTTTCTGTGACCGGCTCATCGTTGAACCCTGAACCGGGTCACAAATCCACGAGCTTCCTGGCTAGTTTCCGTGGAATGTGGATATTGCATCACCCTGGCTCGCTGCTTCCTGGCGACGGATCACGTCCTGGACAGCGGGCCGGTCGAGGAAATCACGCAGCGAAATACCGTCCAGGAATTCGTAGATTCTTCTGGACAGACCGCACCAGAGTTCGTGCGTCAGGCAGGTATCGCCGTCTGCGCAACCGGAATCCCCGCCACAGGTCGAATCCACCTTTTCATCCACAGCCGCGATAATCTGGGCAATGCTGATTTCATCAGCGGGCTTTGCCAGGCGGTAACCACCTCCGGGACCACGCACACCGCGCACCAGGTTCTGCCGGCGCAGCTTGGAAAACAGCTGTTCGAGGTAGGACAGGGAAATACTCTGGCAGCGGGAAATATCGGCCAGCGTCACCGGCCCTTTCGGTTCATGGATTGCCAGGTCCATCATTGCCGTGACGGCGTAACGGCCTTTGGTAGAAAGTCTCATCCGCGCACCTTTGCCGGCAAATCTGTGGAAACGGCGTCCAACATAAATAAACCAAGCAATTTAGTCAAGTATTATCTTGCCCGGCAGGCAGTAAGGGGGGGTGGCAATCAGGACTCGAAACTGAGCGCCTGCTCGGCTTCAATGGTCTGCAGGGCATCGGAAAGCTGTTCCCTGCCCGGTGAGAAGGTGTGCCCGCTGCGCAGGCAGTAACCCAGCCACTTTTGCAGGAATCGGTTCACCTGCCATTTGGTTTGTATAGAATAGCGGTGGTGGAAACGATCATAGTCGGCATCACGGCGCCCGCGGCGGCGGCCGCGCGAGATCACTTCGGCGAGCTGCGCATCGTGATACATGCGAATAACGACATCCGGCGCGGGAAAGTTACCCTGCGGATCGGAAAACTGATACGTGAGATTCAGCGTCGTTGTATATTTACAGCGCTCAACAACAGTAAGATGCAGATCCAGCGCGTTCTCTACAAGGGACAGGCTGCGCGTCTGTACGGCGTCAAGGTCAGGCACGAGCTGACGCAACTGAATATAGTTCAGCTCATAGAGTTCCATGAGTGCCGGCAGGTCACGTGCCCGCACACCGGGATGAACCTTGTATTTACATGAATGACGCATAAGCCGATCTTAGCATAGTAAAATGGAGCTTCCTTCAGGAAGTTGCCACAGGTTATTCAGGGACTCTATCGGCTGTAAGTAATGAACCTTGACGCTTGACAAACCTATAAACAAGAACTAGCAGAACAGGACATCTGTCATCGTGGAAACAATAGAAGTCAAAACCCGCCCCTATTCCGATCAAAGACCGGGTACGTCCGGTTTGCGCAAGAAGGTTCCCGTATTCCAGCAGGAAAACTACCTGGAAAATTTTGTGCAGTCGATTTTCGACAGCCTGGAAGGGTTCCGGGGCAAGACACTGGTGGTGGGCGGCGACGGCCGTTACTACAACCGGCACGCGATACAGGTCATCCTGCGCATGGCGATTGCCAATGGCTTTGGACGCGTGATTGTCGGGCGCGGCGGCCTGTTCTCCACGCCGGCAGTGTCCTGCATCATCCGCAAGCGCAAGGCCTTTGGCGGCATCGTCCTTTCCGCCAGCCACAACCCGGCCGGACCCGATGGCGACTTTGGTATCAAGTACAACACCGCCAACGGCGGACCGGCACCGGAAAAGATCACCGAAGCCATCTACGCGCAAAGCCGGCAGATCCGGCACTACCTGATTGCAGACAGCGCCGATATCGACCTGGACACCCTGGGCGAACAACAACTCGGCTCAATGATTATCGAAGTGATCGACCCGGTATCCGACTATGCCGAACTCATGCAGCACCTGTTCGACTTCGATCGCATTAAAAGCCTGATCGATTCCGGCCTGTTCAGCATGCGCTTCGACGCCATGCACGCCATTACCGGACCCTACGCCGTCGAGATCCTCGAGAACCGCCTCGGCGGCGAACCCGAAGCACTGATGCACGCCACGCCACTGGAAGATTTCGGCGGCGGACACCCCGACCCGAACCTGGTCTATGCCAAAGACCTGGTCGATATCCTGTTCGGTTCGCAGGCACCGGACTTTGGCGCGGCTTCCGACGGTGACGGTGACCGTAACATGATCCTGGGCCACCGGTGTTTCATTACACCCAGCGACAGCCTTGCCGTGCTCGCCGCGAACGCACACCTGACGCCGGGCTACCGCCTGGGACTGGCGGGTATCGCGCGCTCCATGCCGACCTCGCAGGCGGCAGACCGTGTCGCCGACCGCCTTGGTATCGAGTTGTATGAAACGCCCACCGGCTGGAAATTTTTCGGCAACCTGCTGGACGCGGGCAAGGCCACGCTGTGCGGCGAGGAAAGTTTCGGCACCGGCTCGGACCACCTGCGTGAAAAGGACGGCCTGTGGGCGGTGTTGTTCTGGCTGAACCTGCTGGCGGTACGCAAGGAATCGGTGCAGGCTATCATCAATGCCCACTGGCGCAGTTACGGGCGCAACTATTATTCGCGGCATGATTACGAAGGCGTAAGCGCCGACGGCGCCGGCGAACTGGTCGAAGTGTTGCGCCGTTCCGCCGCTTCGATGCAGGGCAAACGCTACGGTGACCATGAAATCGCGTTCAGTGACGATTTTTCCTATACCGATCCGGTGGACCACTCACTGAGCGAACACCAGGGCATCCGCATCGGCTTTACAGATGGCTCGCGCATCGTGTTGCGCCTGTCGGGGACCGGCACCGAAGGCGCCACGCTGCGCCTGTATCTGGAACGCTATGAACCCGATGTGGAAAAACAGTCGCTGGGTGCACAGGATGCCCTCGCGGATCTTATCCGTGTCGCGGAAGAGATTGCACAGATCCGGCACTACACGCAACGCGAAGCGCCGACCGTCATTACCTGACCCGGCTGAATGAACGACAGCACTGAAATTATTGACCGTGCCGGGTTTATCGCCGGGCTCGACCTGCCCGCTCACTGCATACTGAGCGAGCCGGCCGAACTGCGCCCCTACGAATGCGACGGCCTGTCCGCGTACCGCCGTTTACCCTGGCTGGTGCTGATACCGGAAACGGTTGACCAGGTACGGGGCATCCTTGCCTGTTGTCACCGCCTGAAGGTACCGGTCGTCGCGCGTGGTGCGGGAACCGGTCTGTCGGGTGGCGCGCTGCCACTGGAAAACGGTGTTCTGCTCAGTCTCGCCAGGTTCACCGACATACTGGAGATCGATGCCGGCAACCGCCTGGCACGGGTACAACCCGGGGTACGCAACCTCGCCATTTCCGAGGCGGTTGCCGGTCACGGCCTGTACTACGCCCCCGACCCCTCCTCACAGATCGCCTGCTCGATCGGCGGCAACGTGGCTGAAAATGCCGGTGGCGTACACTGCCTTAAATACGGCCTGACGGTGAACAACATTGCCGCACTGAAAATCATCACCATGGACGGCGAGCTGCTGACCATCGGCAGCCACGCGCCGGACAGCGCCGGCTACGACCTGCTCGCGCTGTTCAGCGGTTCGGAAGGCATGCTGGGGGTCATTATCGAAGTCACGGTACGACTGCTGCCGGTACCGGAGTATGCACAGGTACTGCTCGCGGCGTTTGATTCAGTGGAAACAGCAGGCAACGCCGTTGCCGCCATTATTTCCGCCGGCATTCTGCCCGCGGGCCTGGAGATGATGGATACCCTGGCGATCCGCGCCGCCGAAGACTTCGTGCACGCCGGCTACCCGGTCGATGCCGCTGCCATACTGCTGTGCGAACTCGACGGCACCCGCGCCGAGGTCGACGCACAACTGGAAAAGGCAAGCACGCTGTTAACCACAGCAGGCGCCAGCGAGGTACGCACGGCACGCGATGAAAAGGAACGGCAGCTGTTCTGGGCGGGACGCAAGGCATCGTTCCCGGCGGTCGGCCGCCTGTCCCCCGACTATTACTGCATGGACGGCACCATCCCCCGCAAACACCTGGGCAAGGTACTGTCCGCCATCAGCGACTGGTCGGCTGAATACGGGCTGCCGGTCGCCAACGTCTTCCACGCCGGCGACGGCAACCTGCACCCGCTGATCCTGTATGACGCCAACAAGCCCGGCGAGCTCGAACGCACCGAAGAATTCGGCGGCCGCATCCTGGAACTCTGTATTGCAGTCGGCGGCACGATCACGGGCGAACACGGTGTCGGCGTGGAAAAGATCGACCAGATGTGCACGCAGTTCAGCGAGGCCGAACTCCGGCAGTTCCATGCCGTCAAACAGGCATTCGACCCGGACGGCTTGCTGAACCCCGGCAAGGCCATTCCCACGCTGGTACGCTGTGCCGAGTTCGGCCGCATGCACGTGCATCACGGTGAACTGCCGTTTCCGGAACTGGAACGCTTTTAGCCGTGAGCGAACAGGACCTGACAGACGCCTGGTGTGCAAGGATAACGGCCGCCGCTGCCGCACGCACGCCGCTGTGCATCCGCGGCGGTAACAGCAAGGCTTTCCACGGCCGCCCGGTCGCGGGTGAACTCCTGGATACGCGCGAACATTGCGGTGTACTGGACTACGAGCCCTCCGAACTGGTCATCCGCGCGCGCAGCGGAACCGCGTTGAGTGAAATCGAGCAGCTGCTCGACCAACAGCGGCAGATGCTGGCCTTTGAGCCACCGCACTTTTCCCCGCACAGCACGCTGGGCGGCGCAGTCGCCGCGGGCCTGTCCGGGCCACGACGCCCCTTCGCCGGCAGCGTCCGCGATTCAGTGCTGGGTGTCAGCCTGATCAACGGCAAGGGAGAAACACTGCATTTCGGCGGCCAGGTCATGAAGAATGTCGCCGGTTACGACCTGTCGCGCCTGATGGCGGGAGCGTCCGGCACGCTCGGACTGCTGACCGACGTTGCGCTCAAGGTCCTGCCCAAACCGGAAACGGAATACACGCTGAAGCAGGTATGCACGCAACAGGAAGCCCTGTTGCGCTGCGCCGACTGGATGGCAAAACCGCTGCCGCTGTCCGCCGCCTGCTGGTACGACGATCATCTCTACCTGCGCCTGTCCGGCACCGAAGCCGGTGTCCGGCACGCGCAGCACCGGCTCGGTGATACGCTGCTGGAACAGGATCCGTCCTGGTGGACCCGGCTGCGCGACCACGGACTGGCATTCTTTCAGCGCGAGGGGCCGTTGTGGCGCCTGTCGCTACCGCCGGCCACACCGCCGCTGGCCATTGCAGGCGACTGGCTGATCGACTGGGCGGGTGGCCAGCGCTGGCTGTACAGCCATGAAAGCGCGCAAACGATCCGGCACGCTGCCGGCAGCGTTGGCGGGCATGCCACCCTGTTCAGGCATGCCGGTCACGGCGAGGAAATTTTCCAGCCACTCCCTGCTGCACTGTTCAAACTGCAGCAACGCCTGAAACAGGCCTTCGATCCCGAAAGCATCCTGAACCCCGGCCGCCTGTACCCCGGTCTCTAGTCATGCAGACCCGGCTGGCAGACACCTATAAAGACACACCGCTCGGACAGACGGCCGACCAGGTACTGCGCAGCTGCGTACACTGCGGCTTCTGCAATGCCACCTGCCCGACCTACCGGTTACTGGGTGACGAGCTGGACGGGCCGCGCGGGCGCATCTACCAGATCAAGCAGGTACTCGAAGGTGTTGCGGCAACACCCGGCATTCAGCAACACCTCGACCGCTGCCTGACCTGCCGTGCCTGCGAAACCACCTGCCCATCCGGCGTCGAATACCACCGCCTGCTGGATATCGGGCGCGAACTGGTCGAACAGCAGGTGCCGCGCCCGTTTCTGCAACGCAACTACCGGCGCCTGTTGCAGCACACCTTCGGGAACACCCGACGCGTCGCGCTGCTGCTGTTTATTGCCCGCCTGCTCCGACCTGTATTACCGTCGCAGCTTAAAAAACGTGTGCCGCTCGCTGGAAAAATCCGTGTGCCTGCCGGGCAGGCGCACGCGCGCACCATGCTGTTGCTCGACGGCTGCGTGCAACCCGCAGCCTCCCCGCAGATCAACGACAGCGCCATAGCGGTCTTTGACCGGCTGGCCATCAGTCTGCGCAGCATCCCGTCAGCCGGCTGCTGTGGCGCACTGCACCAGCACCTCGCTGACAGCGCTGCGGCCCGCCGGCGGGCGCGCGCCAACATCGATGCCTGGTGGCCGCATATCCAGCAGGGTGCGGAAGCCATTGTCGTCACCGCCAGCGGTTGCGCCCCCACGGTCAAGGACTACGGTCATCTGCTGGCCGATGATCCGGAATATGCGGAGCGTGCCGCACGGGTCGGCGCTATGGCACGCGACATCAGCGAAGTACTGCGCGGTGAAGACCTGCGCGGACTGAAGGCGAAAAACGCCGGGCGCATTGCCTTCCACTCGCCCTGTTCCCTGCAGCATGCCCAGCAACTGGACGGTGTAGTCGAAACGCTTCTGTGTGCGGTTGGCTACACACTGGTACCGGTGCGCGATGCCCACCTGTGCTGCGGGTCGGCCGGCACCTATTCCATCCTGCAGGCCGGACTGGCCGGGCAGCTGCGCACGCGCAAGCTCGACTCCCTGCAGGAAAAACAGCCCGAGCTGATTGCAACGGCGAATATCGGCTGCCTGTTGCACCTGCAGCAGGAGGCCGACCTGCCGGTAAGGCACTGGATCGAGCTGCTCGCCAGCGCCTGACGAAACCGCTAGAATGCACAGCGCCTGAAACCCGGCGGAAGATCAGCGAAAGAGATTGCCGCGTCGCCAGCGCGACCCGCAATGACGATTTTAATAAACAAGGTGCCATTCATGCCCGATCCCCTGTTACCCCTCATTGTTGAACCCGAACAGCTGCAGAGTGTGCTGGGCCACGAAAATCTGGTCATTCTGCATATCACCAAACCGGAACGGTATGCGGAATTTCACATACCGGGGGCACTGTTTCTCGAAGGCATGCGCTATGTGAGGATAGAAAAACCGGTATTCGGCCTGCTGCCGGAGGAAGAGCGTTTCGGCACACTGCTGGAATCGCTGGGCATCAGCCCCGCAACCCATGTCGTCACCTGTGACGATGAAGGCGGCGGTTGGGCGAGCCGCTTTCTGTGGACCCTGGATGTTGCCGGGCACCCGCATTTCTCCCTGCTCAACGGCGGACTTGCCAGCTGGGTCAACGAGGGTTTCCCGGTCAGCCAGGAAACCGCAATACCCGGACCTGCCGGCAACTACCCGGTGAACTGGCGTAACGAACCGCTGGCCGACACCGACTACATCCTGTCGCGTCTGGGTAACCCGGACCTCGGACTGCTCGACAGCAGAACCCCGCAGGAATACAGCGGCGAGAAGAGATTCTCCGCGCGTGGCGGCCACATTCCGGGGGCGGCACTGCTGAACTGGATCGACACCATGGACCAGAGCCGTAACCTGCGCCTGAAACCGGAAGCGGAACTGCGCGCAATGCTGGAACAGCGCGGACTGACCCCTGATAAGGAAATCATCTGCTACTGCCAGTCACACCACCGCTCGTCGCACGCCTATATCATGCTGAAATCGCTGGGCTACCCGCGCATAAAAGGCTACCCCGGCTCATGGTCGGAGTGGGCCGACCGGGCGGACACACCGGTTGAGTGAATCTGTACCTCGTCCTGCATAACGATATAACCGGTCGGGCACTCCCTGGCGCAGAGCCCGCAGCCCTTGCAGTAACCGTAATCGAACACGTAGTACGAACCGTCTGCAACCGGCTGCTGTGTCTTGAGTACCGCGACATCCGGGCATAGTGTCCAGCAGTTGTCGCATACCAGGCAATTGCCGCAGGAAAAACAGCGCTGCCCTTCGCCGACCGCCTGCGCATGCGCCAGGCCGGATTCGATCTCGGCAGACCCGCTGCGCTGCGCAACGTCGAGTAGCGTGACCCCGGCTCTCGCCGCCGGTTCAAAGTAATTGAGATTGATCTGTTCCAGGACGACCGGCACGGCGTCCGCCGGCTGTGAACCGGCATCGCCCTGGCGCAGAAACCTGTCCATGGCGACAGCGGCGCGACGCCCGTCCCCGATCGCTTCACTGACCGTACCGCGGTCACCACGCGCGTCGCCGCCGGTAAACAGGTTCGGCTGTTCCGGAAAGCGGCCCTGTGCATCGACGCGGAAATACGAACGCTGCCCCAGCAATTCCCTGACACCGGCGGGATCCACGATCTGACCGATAGCGGGAATGACCTGCTCGACGTGCAGCATGGATTCGGTCCCCTCGAACGCGACCCGCTTGAGCCGGCCACTGGCATCGGCCAGCTTCTTCATGTGCACCAGTTCCAGGCCGATCACCTGCTCGCCGCGCAGGATCAGGCGCTGCACCCCGCGGTGCTCGTGGATGACAACGCCCTCTTCCAGCGCCTGTTCGATCTCGCGGCTGATGGCCGGCATCGCGTCCTGTGCCTCGATACCGGGACCCGGGATCGCCTTGTGTGAAATGATATGCACCTCCGGCACACCCGCCAGCTTCAGTACGCGCGCGAGGTCGACTGCGGTATTGCCGGCGCCGACGATTGCGACACTGGACCAGGTCGGCAGCGCGCCGACATCCATCCACTCCCGCAACAGCACCAGGCCGACGTGCAGGTCGGTGGGTGTCACACCGTCGATACTCCAGTCGCGACTGCGTTGTGTGCCTATGCCAAGGAACACGGCGCCAAAACCCGACTGCAATTCTTCCACGGAGAAATCACGCCCCAGATGCTGGCCGGGCATGAATTCGATACCGTGCGCCAGCAGCCGGCCGAGTTCCTGTTCCGCCACCGCGACCGGCAGGCGGTAGGGCGGGATGGCGCTGCGCAACAGGCCGCCGGCCTGTGGCAGTGCTTCGAACAGCTTCACCCGGTAGCCACGCCGGGCGAGATGGTAGGCCGCCGAACAACCGGCCGGCCCGGCACCGACCACGGCCACTTCGCCTGCCGGTGCGGACTGTGGAACGGGCGGATAGGCCCAGCCCTCCTGCAACGCCATATCGCCGAGATAGCGCTCGACGTGATGGATGGCGATCGCCTCGTCGTAACCAGCACGGTTGCACGCAACCTCGCAGGGGTGGTGACAGACGCGCCCGGTAATGGCCGGCATCGGGTTGACCGCCACAATGGTTTCCCACGCCTCCCGGAAACGCTCCTCTTCGACCAGCGCCAGCCAGGCCTGCGCATCCTCGCCTGCCGGGCACGCAGCATGGCATGGCGCTGCTACATGACGGTGCTCAGGCCGCTGCACCCGCCACGAACCGGTATCGAACTGCAGCGAAGTACCGGGATGCGCAAAACTGCCGCGGGTGATTTTCATGCCCATCGCATGCCTCCGCGCTGCACCGTGTCGGCGCCCTCGCTGTCCAGTGCATCGGTCTGGTCACCACGCAGACCGTAAAGTTCGATATTGTGATCCGCCAGCGCCTGCAGGTGCTCCAGCTCCTCTTTCGCTTTCGCACTGTCGACAAACAGGTGACGGAAACGCGTCTGCAAACCGAGGTAATCCGCTACCGGCCGCACCTTCCGGATCGGCATGACACCGGCCACACCGCCGCGTTCCAGTTCAATCACCGGGAACAATCCCGACTGCACGGCAAGACGCGCGATCTCTATGGTCAGCGCGCTGTCGTGCCCCCAGCCCAGCGGACAGGGCGTATGGATGTGCAAAAAGGTCGGGCCTTCGATCGCCATTGCGCGGCGCACCTTTTTGCGCACATCCGACGGGTAGGCAACCGACGCGGTCGCCGCGTACGGAATATGATGGGCCGCGACAATCGACACGATATCCTTTTTCAGATGCCGCTTGCCCATGCTCGCGCGGCCGGCCGGGGAGGTCGTGGTCGCCGCGGAATGCGGTGTCGAGCTGGAACGCTGGATACCGGTATTCATATAGGCTTCGTTGTCGTAACACACGTACAGCACGTTATGGCCGCGCTCCAGCATGCCCGACAGGGCCTGGAAACCGATATCGAAGGTACCGCCGTCACCGCCCATGGCGATCACCTTGGTGGACTTCCCCTGTGCCTTCATTGCCGCTTCCATACCGGCACCGATAGCCGCCGCATTGGCGAACAGCGAATGCATCCACGGCACCCGCCAGGCGGAATCGGGCCAGGCCGTGGTAAACACTTCCAGACAACCGGTGGCATTGGCATACATGACATCCGGCCCGGCGGATTCGGTCACCAGCCGCGCTGCCAGCGCCTCGCCGCAACCGAGACAGGCACGGTGGCCGGCCTCGAAACCGCTGAAACGCGGCTGCCTGCGACGCAGCTCGTTAAGGGGGATTTCGCTTTCCTGTGTCATGTCATGATGCCTCGTCGGGCAGTTTGCTGATATCGAGATCGAGGATATCGAAGCCGGCTCCCCTGCCCTCGCCAATCGCCGCCAGTAAACGCGCATAGATCTCCAGCGGCACATCGCGGCCACCCAGCCCCACGGCGAAATTGAATACCTGTGGCGGGTTTTCCATGCTCGCCAGTGCGGCCCGCACCTCGGTACCGACAATACCGCCGGCACCGGGTGACAGGGCACGTTCCAGCACGACCAGCTGGCGCAAACCCCGGCAGGCTTCCCTGAGCGCCTGTTCCGGGAACGGGCGGAAAGCGCGCAAGGTGAGCAGGCGCGCGGCGGACTCGTTGCCGTCCGCCTGCATCGCTTCCTGCAGTGTCCCGGCAATCGAGCCGATGGTGAGGATCCCGATAGCAGCCGACTGTGGCCCTTCCACGCGCAGCAGGCCACCGCTGTCGCGCCCGCTGACAGCCTGCCAGTCACGCTGGGCCGCGAGGATGACATCTGCGGCGTCCAGCAGCGCCTGGTGATGGTCATGCCGGGTTTCGGTAAAAAACTCCGGCGTCACCAGCGTCCCGACGCTGATCGGGTTGGCCGGATCCAGCCTGCGGTTGAAACTGAACGCAGGCAGAAAGGCGTCGACCTGTTGCTGGTCAGGGATATCCAGCACTTCCAGGGTATGCGTCAGGGTAAAACCGTCGACACACACCATCACCGGCAACTCGCACTGCTCGGCGATACGGAACGCCTGTATGGTGGTATCCACCGCTTCCTGGTTATCGGCGCAGTAGAGCTGTATCCAGCCGGCGTCGCGCACCGCCATGGAATCCTGCTGGTCGTTCCAGATCGACAGCGGCGCCGATACCGCGCGGTTGGCACAGGTCAGCACCAGCGGCACGCGCAGCCCCGCAATGTTGAACAACACCTCGCTCATCAGCAGAATGCCCTGCGAGGAGGACGCTGTATAGGCACGCGAACCCGCGGCCACGGCGCCCAGTGCAACCGACGCCGCGGAGAATTCGCTTTCGACGCTGATCAGCTCGCAATCGAGCTCGCCGTCCGCCACCAGGCGCGACAGGTTTTCAACGATATGGGTCTGTGGCGTGATCGGGTAGGCCGATATCACCTGTGGCCGGCACAGGCGCACCGCCTGGGCGATAGCCTGCGAACCTTCAAGCGCGTGCTGCATGTTCTGTCACCTTCCACTGGCCGGCTGTCACCATACCGGCCGCTTCTTCGACCAGCCTCGAATTGCGTTCCAGCACATCACCCCGGAAACGTTCCGCCAGCGCCTTGATCAAGGCTTCCTGTGGCAACAGGCCGGTCAGCCCCAGAAACGCCGCCAGCAGCGCCGTATTGGGCACCGGCCGACCCAGCACCCTGTTCGCCAGGGCGGCGGCCGGTAACGCAATCGTTGTGCGCCCGACAGAGGCACTCAATTCATCGGAACTGCGGCTGGAATTGACCAGGATGCCACCGCCCTGCCGCAGGCCATCGAGCACACCTCCCACGTGCAGCAGGGTTTCGTCCTGGATAATCAGAAAGGCCGGTGACAGTACCTGGCAACGACGGCGAATCGGCTGGCTGGAAATGCGCACAAAAGCCGCGACCGGCGCACCGCGTCGTTCTGCGCCGAAGTTCGGAAAAGCCTGCCCGTAGCGCTCGTCCTCGAAGGCCGCGGTAGCCAGCAGGTAAGCCGCCACCACGTTGCCCTGCCCGCCGCGGCCGTGTATGCGAATTTCTATCATTTTCGATTACCGTACCTTATGAGCTGCATATCGCGATCACAGGTTTAATCGAAACCCGTCTGGTCAGCACCGCTGTTTTACTGAAGCCTGTACTTGATGCGCGTCAGGGCAACTGCAAAATACTAGTCTATAATAGTTTACGCAAGAGCAGGCTGAATTGCAGGTATGCAGTAGTGAACAAACCGGATCAATTCACCGTCAGCACCAAATACTGGCACAAACTGGAGGACGGGCGTATACAGTGTGACCTGTGCCCGCGTTTCTGCAAGCTGCACGCAGGCCAGCGCGGTCTGTGCTTCGTGCGGGAAAACCTGGACGATGCAATCGTACTCACTACCTACGGCCGTTCCAGTGGCTACTGCATCGACCCCATCGAGAAAAAACCGTTGAACCATTTCCTGCCCGGCACACCGGTGTTGTCGTTTGGCACGGCGGGCTGCAACCTGGCCTGCAAGTTCTGCCAGAACTGGGATATCAGCAAGTCGCGGGAAATTCACACGCTGACCGACGCCGCCTCACCGGAACTCATTGCGCGCGCGGCGGAAAAACTCGACTGCCGCAGTGTAGCCTATACCTACAATGATCCTGTGATATTTCACGAATACGCCATCGATGTCGCGCGCGCCTGTCGTGAAAAAGGCATTAAATCAGTTGCCGTCACCGCCGGTTACGTGTGCCCGGAACCGCGCGCGGAGTTCTACCGCTACATGGATGCCGCCAACGTCGATCTCAAGGCCTTCACCGACGACTTCTACCACAAGATTACCGGCTCACATCTGGCGCCGGTGCTGGAGACGCTGGAATACATCAAGCACGAAACCGCCGTGTGGCTGGAAACGACCACCCTGCTGATCCCCGGGAAAAACGATTCAGAGAAAGAACTCAACGAGATGACCCAATGGGTGGTGGAAAAGCTGGGGCCGGACGTCCCCATGCACTTCTCGGCGTTTCACCCGGACTGGAAAATGCAGGACGTCCCGCCTACCCCCAAAGAAACCCTGGTCCGCGCCCGTGAAATCGCCATGCACAACGGCGTGCGCTATGCCTACACCGGGAATGTCCACAACAAGGCCGGCGACAGCACCTGGTGCCACCAGTGCGGGGAACTGCTGATTGGCCGCGACTGGTATGTGCTGAGCGACTGGAACCTGACCGAGGACGGAAAATGCGCCGCCTGCGGGACACCTTGTGCAGGGGCATTTGAAGCACGACCCGGCGACTGGGGAGCAAAAAGGCGGCCGGTCCGGTTGAGTGACTTTGCTGCCTGACAGAAAAAGGGGACGGAGGGATTAAAGTTTAATCCCTCCGTCCCCTTTTTCTGTCAGGCAACCACCGGCACTTTTCTCTGCCGCATCGCCAGCACACCGGCGATAATGATCAGCAGCGTGCCGGTTGCCGTCAGCCAGTCGGGCATTTCCTGCCAGAAATACCAGCCATAGCCCGCTGCGAAAATAACGGATGTATAGGTAAAGGGGCCTATCTGTGCAGCGGGCGCATAGCCATAGCCTTTTGACAGCAGGTATTGCCCGGCTGTTGCAAAAGTACCGGCGCCGGCCAGTTGTAGCAGCGCCTGGCTGTCCGGTGTCTGCCAGCTCCACAACAGTGGCAACGCAGAAACGGTGGTGCAGGCAATGCCATACAACGCCACAACGCGGAACGGTGGTTCGGTGTGTGACAGTCGCCGCAGGCTGACCATGGCGACCGCTGCGAATGCCCCGGATGCCAGGCCGATCAGCGCCACCTGCGAATACAATCCGCTGCCCGGCTTGAGCACAAACAGTACACCGGTAAAACCGACCAGGATGGCGGCGGTAACACGCGAACCGACCGACTCTTTCAGCCAGAGCAGGGCGATAAAGGGGATAAACAGGGGCGCCGTGAAATTAAGCAGCACGGCGCTCGCCAATGGCATGTTGGCCAGCGCATAGAAAAAGCAGTACATCGCCGCGAGACCGCACAGGCTGCGCAACAGGTGCAGCAAAGGGTAGGCGGTTTTCAGCGAGTGGCTGACGCCCTGCCGCCAGACCAGCGGCAACAGCACCAGCAAACCGAACAGGTTACGAAAAAAAACCACCAGTTCGTTGGGCAGATCATATGACGCAAGCCGTATCAACACACCCATCGAGGCAAACATCAGCGCGGCACAGCTCACCAGCAGCGCGCCGTATGCCGGGTTGTCTGCTCTCATTCAGGGAACGACTGGAACAGGTGCTCGCGGTAGTACTGCAGTTCTGCTATGGAATCCTTGATGTCGTTCATGGCGAGATGGCTGGATTCCTTTTTGTAGCCGGCCATTACTTTGGGCGCCCAGCGTTTGCCCAGTTCCTTGAGGGTGCTGACATCCAGGTTGCGGTAGTGGAAGAACTCCTCCAGCGCCGGCATCAGGCGCGCCATGAAACGCCGGTCCTGGCAGATGGAGTTCCCGCACATGGGTGATGCACCGGCGTCAACGTGTTCAGCCAGAAACTCCAGCGTCATGCGCTCTGCATCCCGCACCGTCAGCGTGCTGTCCTTCACACGCCGGGTGAGACCGGATTTTCCGTGCTGCCGGGTGTTCCATTCATCCATCGCCGCCAGCACCTCGTCGGGCTGGTGGATGGCCAGCATCGGACCCTCGGCAACCAGGTTCAACTGCGAATCGGTCACCAGGGTCGCGATTTCGATGATTTCATCCTGAAAGGTGTCCAGACCGGTCATTTCCAGGTCGATCCAGATGAGGTTGGTTTTCTTGTCTGACATTCCCGATGCTCCTGATGGTTGTGTTGCATTGTAGCAAAGGCTACCCTGATGCGACTCACACAAGCACCATTATTTTTTATATATGAACAACTTCTCGTGGATTTTCCTGTTTGCGCTGGGCCTCTCTGTGGTACTGAAGTTATGGCTGGCACAGCGTCAGATTCGCAACGTCAGCGCCAACCGCAACCGCGTACCCGACGCCTTTGCCGACAACATCCAGCTCGATGCACACCGGAAAGCCGCCGACTACACCATCGCCAATACTCGCCAGGGTCGACTGACGCTCGTTTACGACAGTCTGCTGCTGGTGGCCTGGACACTGGGTGGCGGCCTGCAATGGCTGGACAACAGCTGGCAGCAGCTCGGCTGGTCGACGATCCCGACCGGCGTCAGCATGCTGATCAGCGCTTTTCTGATCATGGCGTTGCTCGACCTGCCCTTCTCGCTGTACCACACCTTCGTGATCGAAGAGCGTTTCGGTTTCAACAAAACCACACCCGCCGTATTTTTCGGTGACATGCTCAAGCAGACACTGCTGATGCTGGTGCTGGGTGTGCCGCTGGCCTGGGCCGCGCTGTGGCTGATGCAGGAATCCGGGCAGCTGTGGTGGTTCTACCTGTGGCTGCTGTGGGCAGGCTTCAGCCTGGCCATGCTGTGGGCCTACCCGGCCGTCATCGCCCCGCTGTTCAACAAGTTCACGCTGCTCGATGACGAAAATCTGCAACAACGCATCCAGTCCCTGCTCGACCGCTGCGGTTTCAAAAGCAAGGGCATCTACGTCATGGACGGGTCACGCCGCTCCGGGCACGGCAATGCCTACTTCACCGGGCTGGGCCAGAACAAGCGCATCGTGTTTTTCGACACCCTGCTGGAAACGCTGGAAGCGGACGAAATCGAGGCGGTGCTGGCGCACGAGCTGGGCCACTTCAAACGCAAGCACGTGCAAAAGCGCATCGTAACCATGATGCTGATGAGCCTGGCGGGACTGGCGCTGCTGGGCTGGCTGATCGACCAGGACTGGTTCTACCAGGGCCTCGGCGTACAGCAGGCATCCAGCCACCTGGCCCTGCTGCTGTTCCTGATGGTAGCGCCGGTATTCACCGTATTTCTGCAACCGCTGTCATCCTGGTTCTCGCGCAAGCACGAGTTCGAGGCCGATGACTATGCCGCCCGCCAGGCCAGCGCCGCCGACCTGATCCGCGCGCTGGTGAAAATGTACAAGGAAAACGCCAGCACGCTGACACCCGACCCCCTGTATTCGGCATTCTACGACTCGCATCCGCCCGCACCCGTGCGGGTCGCGCACTTATCCACTAAAATGAGGTGACGGGAAAACATGACGGGGAGACATAAAATGAAAAAACCTGTACTGGCCCTGATCCTGTTCGGCGCAGCTCCTGTTGTTCTGGCAGACACCGGCAAGGGCAAAACGCTGCACGATGAACAGTGCATGAAGTGCCACGGCAACGAGGTCTACACGCGCAAGGACCGTTTTATCACCAACCGGGAAGCACTGGACAAGCAGATCAAGCGCTGCCAGCTCAACGTCGGCGCACAATGGTTTGAAAAGGACATCCGTGAGGTAGCGGATTACCTGGATCAGTCGTTCTATCACTTCGCAAAATAGCCCGATGAGTGACACCGCGCTGACCGACCGGCATTGCCAACGTGAAACGAGCCAGCTGGACAGCGGCGCGGTGCAGGTGCTGATGACGAAAATCCACGCCGACTGGTCGACCGCCGAAGATGGTGGCATGATCCGGCGCAGCTTCCGCTTCGACAACTATCACCAGACCATCGCCTTCGTCAACGCACTGGCCTGGATCGCCCACCGGCAGGACCACCACCCCG
>JBHHXO010000018.1:0-22757 GCA_046757125.1 Thiogranum sp. | reverse complement strand
TTAAAAGCGGTGATGTCGGCATCGGGAAGGTCCGCCCTTGCAAAGGCTTCACCGGTGGTGCCGGCCTTGACGCCGACCCTGGCGCCCTTGATAAACAGGGCAGTCGGTCTGGCCCATTGTACGAGGTCAGCCGATCGTATCAGGGCCATCTGGCCGATTCGCATGTAGGGTTCGGTAAACAGGACCTGTTTGCTGCGCGTATCGGTTACCGACATGCCGGACATGATGACATCTATCCTGCCTTCGTTGAGAGCCGGGATCAGTTTATCTGCGGCCAGTTCAACGAATCGGGTTTTTGTATTCAACTGCTGCCCTACGGCCGCGCCAAGGTCGATCTCCAGGCCCTGGAGTTTGCCGTCGGCGTTGAAGGTCAGGGGCGGGTAACCCGCGGATGTGCCTATGCGCAGTGTCGAGGGAACAGCGTTATCGGCCGAATGGGAGACCTGCATGGTCAGCGCCAGCAGGAAGGACATCAGTATACGGGCAGGTTTCATGCGCTATTCGCCTTGTGTAGAGGAATGACGGGAAAGCATAGTGCCAGATAGCATCAGGCTGAGCAAAACTGCTCCAGCTCCCGGACCGACAGGATCGGCGGCAGGCAGTGCGTACCCTGGCAGATGTAGGCGACACCTTTCTGCTGCGGGGTGCGTTGCTGTAGCCGGGCGGGAAGCTCATCGATGCAGTCCGGTATGGCAAATACCTGGCGCCGCGGGGCATAGTCGTGCGCCATAATACTTTGCCAGCTGTCCAGTTGCGCTCCCGCGCGGATGATAACGGTCTCGACCGGGTAGAGCGTTTCTTCCAGCGCAAGCAGCAGGCCGGTGTGGCCGGAGGGGCTTTGCCGGATTGCGTCCCAGGCCGCCTTGAGCGTCTGTTCGGCCGCATCGAGAAAGCGCGTTTCACCCAGCAGGTGGCCGAGGCGCAACAATACCCTGGCGGCTATCGCGTTGCCGGCGGGCAGTGCATCGTCATTCAGGGGCTTGGGGCGCTGGATCAGGTTTTCGTGGTCATCCGCGGTGAAATAGAAACCGCCGGCAGGATCGGCGAAGTGCTCCAGTACGACGTCGGCGAGCTGTAGTGCAAATGCCAGGTCGTCGCTGTTCCAGCGCACCTGCAGCAGTTCCATGACGGCGTCAATAAGAAAAACGTAATCGTCCAGGTAGGCTGCCAGGTGTGCGCGGCCGTCCTTGCACGTGGCATGCAGGCGTCCGTTCGACCACATCTGCGCCTGGATAAATTTCAGCGCCTGTTCGGCGGATTCCCGGTAGCGCGGATCGTTGAACTGCCTTGCCGCCTGCGCCATGCCCTTGATCATCAGCGCATTCCAGGATACCAGCACCTTGTCGTCCCGTCCCGGATGAACGCGTCGTTCGCGAGCCTTGAACAGCTTGCTGCGTGCTGATTCGAGGTGCGCTCCGGTATCCTCGGCAGACAGGTCGAAGCGTTTTGCCAGTGCTTCTATCGATGTATACACGTGCGCATGCCAGCGGCCTTCGAAATTGGCCTCGCGGTCAAAGCCGAAGTGCGCGGCGAGCAGCGGATACTCCTGTTCGTTCAGCAGTTGTCGAACTTCGTCCGGTGTCCATACGTAGAACCTGCCTTCTTCGCCTTCGCTGTCTGCGTCGAGGCTGGAGTAGTAGCCGCCCTGCGGGGACTGCATTTCGCGCATTACCCACCCGGCGGTTTGTTCTGCGATGCGCCGGTACAGGGGGTTGCGGGTGGCTGTCCAGGCGTCGCTGTACAGGCACAGGAGCGGGCCGTTGTCGTAGAGCATTTTTTCGAAGTGCGGAATCATCCATCGCTCGTCCACCGAGTAGCGGCAGAAGCCGCCGCCGACCTGGTCGTACATGCCCCCCAGTGCCATGCGCTCCAGCGTGAACAGCGCCATGTGCAAAGCCTGTTCATCGGCCTCGCCATCCTTGCGGGTGGCTGCCCAGTGGCGCAGCAGGCGTTCGATGCTGGTCGGGTGAGGAAATTTTGGCGCATTGCCGAAGCCGCCGTGCGTCGCGTCAAACTGTTGTTCCAGCTGCTGGCGCGCAACGTCCAGTGGCATGGCATTGAGTTCGGCATTGCCGTATTGCGCTGTATCCGGCCGGTTCATGGATGACATGAAATCGATCAGCGAGCGGTTCTGTTTATCCAGCTCTTCACCGCGCTCGTGGAAGAACTCGGAGACGTGCCGGCACAGGTCGGTAAAGGCGGGCATGCCGTGGCGCGGCCGGTCGGGAAAGTAGGTGCCGCCGAAAAAAGGAATCTGTTCGTCCGGTGTCAGGAACATGGTCAGGGGCCAGCCACCGGTACGTTGCGTGAGCAGTGAATGCGCGGTCTGGTAGATTTTGTCCAGGTCGGGGCGTTCTTCGCGGTCGACCTTGATGTTGACGAACAGCCGGTTCATTACCTCTGCAGTAGCCGGGTCTGCAAAGGATTCGTGCGCCATGACATGACACCAGTGACAGGCGGAGTAGCCGATGGAGAGCAGGATAGGCCTGTTTTCCCGGCGCGCTTTTTCCAGCGCCTGCGGACCCCACGGGTACCATTCGACCGGGTTATGCGCGTGTTGCAGCAGGTATGGACTGGCCTCGGTAACGAGGTGGTTGGTATAGTGAGAGTCGTCTGTCATGGGGGCTGGGCCGGCTTGGAGGGAGTGGGTCAATATAGCCTAGTCAGACGTGCCCATATCCGGAAAATAACGAGGGTTTTCATGGGGTTCTTATTGCGGTTTTGCTTCGCGACCAGGTCGGAAACGTTTTTCGGCTGCGCAGGCGGGTAAGCCGGCCGCATGCGCATAGAGACCAGTCCCTTTGCCAGGTTTGTGGTTCGCATCGTCGCGTACTCCCTGCTGGGCCTGTTTTTTCTTGAATTCAACCCTTTCGGCATCGATGACAAAACCGACCAGGCCACCCAGGATGCCCTGTACAGGGTGGCTGCCCCGTTTTACGAATCCAAAGCACAGCAGGACGTGGTTGTTGTCCTGATTAACCAGAATTCCGTCACCGAACTGTACGATCGGGAAGCGATCGAGGCGAATGAGTGGCCGATCCGTTATCGCGATCATGCCTATTTGCTGAGCCGGATTATGAAGTATCGTCCCAGGGCCGTGTTTGTCGACGTCTATTTCAAACAGGAACGTTCCACCGACGACAGCTTCGATCAGTTTAAACGGCTGCTTGGCCGGATGTCGGACCGGTATGAAACCCCGTTGCTGTTTGCCGGCGGTTACCGGGACGAACGGCATACGGTCATACAGCGCAAGCTGGGAAGGCTGGGAGAAATGGTGCTGAATGGCTGGGAGGGTTACGGGCGAACCTACCCGCTGAAGCTGAAAGAGCCGGCTGACACGATGACGGGCAACTGGGATGATCACGGACAGGCGTCCGCGCCGGATAATGCTGTGCGCCTGACAGCAGCTTACCGTTTGTACCAGCTGGCATGCGGGGAAAAACCGCTGGCTTCGTGCGAAGGGCGCCCCGTCAATGACGCTGCGATCACCGACGGCAAAGCAATGTCGGTGCTCTGGGGCAGCCGACCGGCAAACGTTGTCTTCCGGGAATTTTCGCAGTCCGTCTGCCCCGACTGGGGCGGCAAGGTAATGGAGGTATTTCGCCAGATAGGTCGCGGAATCAGCAAGGGTCTGTACGAAGGCGAGGGGTCGGTAAACACGCAGTGCAGTTATCATTCAGTGATCTACGCCGATGAGCTGGTTTACATCGACAAGGCCGGCCTTGAAACCCAGAAGCAGGCTCTCGCAGCAGCGTTGCGGGACAAGATAGTAATGTACGGGGTCAGCCTGGAGGGGTTGCACGACAGCGTTTATTCGCCCGCCCACGGCCAGTTGCCCAGCGTGTTTTTCCACGCTATGGCACTGGATAATCTCATGCACTACGGAGACAGGTATATACGCGCATCGGGCAGCCTGGTTGACCGGATCAACCAGGGCATCTGGCTGGCGATGACCCTGTTGTTCAGTCTGGTGCTGTATGTATTCGAGCGCAGGGGTTTCCGTTTCGGCGGCGAGCAGGACCATCTTGCGGGTGGTGATGATTTTGCCTGCCATATTTCGGCATTCTGGTTGTTTATGGCTGCTGCGCTGTTCATAATTGCGGCACCCATACTGATTTTCTGGTGGGGGCGTTATGAGCCGCTCAACTCGATCGGTTTTCTTGTTCTGATAGGTGTTTCCTCATGGCTGGTACACAGTGATTTCGCTGAACGGGTGCTGAAAATGATCGGGTGGTCATGGCGACGCTTGAAAGTGCTGGCAAACAGGTGGTTTGGGGAAAATAAGGATCAGGCAGGTTTGCGTACCGACCCGTTTACACGGCTGCAAAAACAAATGCAGTCTGTAGCGGATCTGGCAGAATCCGGGTCCGGTCGTGACGGCGTGTTGGGCAAGGCTGTATTGCTCAGCAGCTTCAGTTACTTCGAGGCTTATGTTATGGATGCCATCGGGGAAATATTCGAGTTCCATGACGGCGCGGATGCCATGATTGAAGCATCCCGAACCCGTTCTGACAGAAGCATCAACTCAACGGATAAAAAAATAGAGGAATGTAAAAAAGGGTTGCAGGAATCGTTTTGCGGCAAGAAGAAAAAATACACCAGGTTACTCAGGAAGCGGAATTACAGGTTTCCTTCCGATCTGCTTTCATCGTACGGGCTGGTAAAGCTGAGAGACGAGCTGAAGAACTTCAGAAGTATCGACGTTCCGGAGCTGTTATCGAAGGGGTTGCATTTCGATCCGGGTAACAAGGGGGTCAGGGAGTTTCATCGAATACGGAATATCCGTAACCGTATTGCCCACGGGAGTATCAGTGAACTGACCGTGCGTGATGCCATGAAGTGCAGCCGCTTCCTGCAGGATATGGCGGATCGCATTGACAGACACATAGTAAAAAACTATTTCGTGACAGAAGAGTATTCATGACGGGGTTGATCGGGTGGACAGTCGCTGCGCGACCGGCGTCCGGTTACTGGAAATGTTCGATAAGTAACGGGGGTATCATGTCTGTAAAACAGTTGTACGTCACATTTTCCGTGTTGCTGGGATTCCTGGCAGCGCCACAGTTCCTGCAGGCCGGCAGCGGCCTTGGCCAGATAGAATCGTTCGATGACGAAGAGGTCGAGGTCCGGGTCAATGGTGAAATCGATTACTGGCCCGCAGCAAGACTCGGTGCGCTGCCTATCCCGATCCTCAAGCAGGATGACAGCAATTTTGTCAGGATCAATACGCCCGGCGACGGGCCCGTGTGGGTGAGCCTGTCCTACGTTACGACCAACCACCAGGCGGCGCTGAAGAAGAACTGCCAGTCGCAGAAACTGGCCCAGCTGGAAGACAAGAAACAGTTTGGTGTCAGGGGGGTTGGTGAATCATGCGAAAAGGAATAGTGCTGCACCTGCGGGTGATTTTTGTTGTTGCCGGCATGGCCCTCGCGGGTTGCCAGGGAACCGGTGGAACAGGGGGGTTCTCCATGGGGTCGGGTGCGGGGAACCGTTCCGACAGTGTGCAGGGCAGATTTATCGATAGCGTGGCGGCTGAGCGGCGCGGGAGCGGGGAGCAGGCCGGCGCGGCGGAGCAGCAGGCGGCCTGGAACAAGGACGTGGCCTATATCCGCTACGGCAACAAGACCGTGGCCAGGCTTCCGGGATTACAGGCTTATGCCAACACCGTGCTGGCCCGGCTGGCCGGCAGCTGGCCGGGTTCACCGGTTGCGGCGACGGTCTATATCACTCCGCAAAAGGATTTTGAAGCCTATACGCTGAAGAACGGCGCAATATTTGTCAGTCTTGGCACCTTGCAGGCACTGGATAACGAGGATGAGCTGGCCGCGCTGCTGGGGCACGAGTATGCGCACGTGCTGCTGAAACACCATTCCAAGGATGCGTTTGAGATCCTGACGCGATACGGTTTGCGCTATGCCAATATCTATCTGCAGGCTACGGCGAATTCCAGCAAGGAGCAGCAGAAGCGTATGAGCACCGTGCAGATCGCCAACTGGGTAAGTGACAAGGCCCTGTTCCCCAACTGGAACAAGGGGCAGGAGAACGACGCGGATATCCTGGCGACCGACCTGATCGTCAAGGCGGGTTACAACGCCGACGCAATGATTGCGATGCTGAAAAAGGTCGAGGCAACCACCCTCGAAAAGAAAACCTTCGTCGGTCAGAATCCGGTCAAGGTGACAAAAACCGCGAAGGATGCAAACAAACTGAGCATCGATCTGGATGTGCTGGCGGCCAATGCGGTGGGCAGTCTGGAACAACAGCTGGACCGCGAGTATGAATCCGCCAAGGTCAGGCAGAAGCGCGTCCGGGATTACCTGAAACGGGAATACAGGAAACGGCCCCGGCCCGAGTACGGTACCCGCGTATACGCCGCCCGGTTTCAGAAACCCGCTACCAGGGCCCGGGTCAGCCAGTACTCGAGCGCTCATGATGCGGAACGGGCGCTGCTCGATAAACAGGGTTTGAACAAGGCTGTACCACTCGGGGCGCGCGCGCTGGGCGGCTCTTTGGGCGAGGACCCGTACACGCGTATGCTGATGTACTACATCCGCAATGCCCAGAAGCTTCCGGACAAGGCCCGGGTCAACCTGGACAAGGCCTATGCTTCGGGCGGGGCGCCGATGTATACCTACGAACTGCTGGTCGACCGGTATATGCAGCGCAAGCAGTTCCAGCAGGCGGCTGTGCTGCTGGAGCAGATGGATGCCGAGTTCGACCGGCCCGCGGAGTTGCTTCCCGATATGATCAAGGTTCAGAAACAGCTTGGCCGGATGACGTCGATATACCTGCTGCGCTGCCTGGCTTCGGGTGATACCGAGCTGATAAAACAGTGCAATCTCGCGTCGAAGAGTTAGGGCAGGTAAAACTCGACCGTATGGCCGGGACGGGCGCATCCATGTCCATATTTCAGGTAACGAGGTTTCCATGGAGTTCTCTATTGTTATCCCGGTGTATAACGAGGCCGGAAACATTCTTCCGTTGTTGCAGGAGATCAGCCACGTCCTGTGTGACAGGCGGTGCTACGAGGTGATTTATGTGGACGACGGCAGCGATGACGGGACACAGGATGTCCTGCAGCGGGCGCTGGGGGAGTTTCCGTTCCTGCGCGTATTGAGCCATGCGCAGCGCAGCGGGCAGAGCAGCGCGCTGCTCACCGGGGTGCGTGCAGCGAGTGCGAGCCGGGTGATAACCCTGGACGGCGATGGGCAGAATGACCCGGCGGATATCAATGTATTCCTGCAGCGCGCTGCCGCAGAAGGCGGGCGGGCGGATGAGCTGGTGCTGGTCGGGCATCGCACCAGGCGGCGTGATGCCCGCATACGGCGCTGGTCATCACGCATCGCCAATGCAGTGCGCAGCCGTTTGCTGAAAGACGCGACGCCGGATACCGGCTGCGGCCTGAAACTGTTTCCGCGCGATCTGTTTTTATCCCTGCCGGCCTTTGACCATATGCACCGTTTCCTGCCGGCCCTGATGCAGCGCGAGGGCGCGCGGGTTGTTTCCTTGCCGGTGTCGCATCGTGCGCGCCGGATCGGGGAATCGAAATACGGTGTACAAAACCGCCTGTGGGTCGGGCTGGTGGATATGGCGGGTGTCATGTGGCTGCAGCGGCGGCGCATAGGGCAGCCGGCCAGGCGCGCCGCTTCCTGGTCCGGTCTGGTCGACACGCTGGGCATGTACTGGTTGCAATGCCGGCCCTGTAATGCGCCGGCCAGGGAGGAACGCTGATGTTTGATCAACCCCTGGGCTGGCTGATCGTCGGCTTTGCCGGGCAGGCCCTGTTTTCGGCGCGTTTTCTGGTGCAGTGGGTATACAGTGAGCGCCGCAAGCGTTCGATCATCCCCATTGCCTTCTGGTATTTCAGCCTGGCGGGTGGCGCTACGCTGTTTGCCTATGCACTGCATATCGGTGACCCGGTGTTTATCCTGGGCCAGTCGCTGGGGGTGCTGATCTATACGCGCAACCTCTATTTCATACACAAGGAACGTAATCAGCTGGTACAGGCCGAGTGACCGGCCCGGCCCTCCTGCAGTTTGCCCATGTCGCAGATGGGTCCGGACAGTAAACGCACGGGCTGGGGGTACCTGCTGGCAGCTGTTACCGGTGTGGCGGCCCTGCAACTCTGGTTGCGTCCGCTGTTGCCCGTTGACGAAACCCGCTACCTCAGCGTCGCCTGGGAAATGTGGTGGCGTGGAGATTTCCTGGTCCCGTATCTGAACGGAGAGCCCTACAGCCACAAACCCCCCTTGCTGTTCTGGTTGATACACGCCGTCTGGGCCGTGGCCGGGGTTTCGGAAAGCGCGGCCCGTACCGTTCCGCTGGTGTTGAGTGTGATTGCGCTGTGGTGGTCTGCCGGGCTGGCCGGTCGCCTGTGGCCGGAGCGGGCCGGCGTGATACGGCCGCTGGTTCCCTGGTTGCTGTTCGGTGGCCTGTTCTGGAACAACTTTTTCACCCTGGTTCAGTTTGATCTGTTACTGGTGCTGGCGGCACTGCTGGTCTGGCGCGGGGTGCTGGATGCCTTGCGCGCACCGCTGCGGGGCTGGTTGCTGGTCAGCCTGGGGACAGGGATTGGCGTGCTCTGCAAGGGGCCGGTGATCCTGGTGCCGGTGTTGCCGGCGATCCTGTTCGCGCCCTGGTGGGCGGTGGGCAGGGCGCAGCCCGCCTGGTCGGCCTGGTACCTGGGTGGTTTGTCAGCTGTGTTGGCGGGTGCGGCGATTGCGTTGCTGTGGGCGGTCCCGGCGGGCCTGGCGGGCGGTGATGCCTACCGGCAGGCAATTTTCTGGGGGCAGTCGGCCGGGCGCGTGGTGAACTCCTTCGCCCACCGCAGTCCCTGGTGGAGTTATGTGCTGTGGCTGCCCCTGATGTGGCTGCCGTGGGTGCTGTGGCCGCAGCTGTGGAAGGCTGCGCGACGGGCCGGGCGGGGTGACAGCGGGATACGCTTCTGTCTGGCGGTGATTATCCCGGCGCTGGTGATCTTCAGCCTGATCAGCGGCAAGCAGGGCAAGTACCTGTTGCCCCTGTTTCCACTGCTTGCCCTGCTGTTCGCGCGCTGGCTGGCCGGTCTGGACAGGGATACCGGTCACCGTCCGTTCTTTGTCGGCCTGTTTCTGCTGCTCGGTGGTGCCGTGCTGGTCGCCCTGCCCTGGTTGCCGATGGGGAGGCTGGCCTGGTTGTCACAGGTACAGCCGCTGTGGGGTCTGATACCGCTGGTGGCGGGTGTCATCGTGCTTCGCCTGCACCTGCAACCGGGCATGACGGTGCGTGTCACCGCGCTGGCCGTCAGTTTATGGACAGCGACGCTCTACCTGGCGCTGGTGCCGCTGTTGGCGCCGCGTTATGAGCTGGGGCCGATGAGTCGCACTTTGCACGGTTTACAGGAAACCGGCCGGCCGATAGCCTGGCTGGGTAAATACCACGGGCAGTTCCATTTCCTCGGGCGCCTGCAACAGCGTATTGAACCCCTTGCCGGGCCCGGGCAGTTGCTCGGCTGGCTGGAGGCCAACCCGCAGGGTTACGTGCTGGTGAACTACAGGACCGCTTCCCCGGACGTGCCGGATTCCACGCAGGTACAGCCTTATCGGGGCGGGCATCTGGTGCTGTGGCCGGCACAGCGCCTGCTGCGGGACCCCCGGCGGCTCGACGCGTTGACGGGGAGCGGGTAAGCTTCGCCCCTTCATTTTATCGATCGTCCAGTCATGAATACTGCTCCTGATGCGGTGCCGCTGGCCCCGCTGTCTCTAAAGAAGAACGAAGAACGGCGTATCCGTGCCGGGCACCTCTGGGTGTACAGCAACGAAGTGGATATCGCGGCCACCCCCCTGAAGTCGTTTGAGCCGGGGCAGCAGGTGCGCTTGCTGGCGCATAACGGCAAGCCGCTGGGTAACGCCTACGTTAATCCCAACTCGTTGATCTGCGCGCGACTGGTGAGCCGGGACCCGCGGTATGCGCTGGACCGCTCCCTGCTGGTGCACCGGCTGAAAGTTGCGCTGTCGTTGCGGGAGCGTCTGTTTGACAAGCCGTATTATCGTCTGGTTTACGGGGAGAGTGACCAGCTGCCCGGCCTGGTGATCGACCGTTACAACGACGTCTGTGTGGTGCAGATTACGACGGCGGGTATGGAAGCGGTAAAGGCACAGTTGCTGGAAGCCCTGCACAAGGTGATGCGTCCGGCGGGTATCGTGTTGCGTGCCGACAGCGCGGTGCGCAGGCTGGAGGGGCTGGAATCCTGCCAGGAAGAGACGGGTACGGTTCCGGAACAGGTTGTTGTCGAGGAGCACGGCCTGTCGTTTGCCGTGTCCCTGCAACAGGGGCAGAAAACCGGCTGGTTCTATGACCAGCGCATGAACCGCGCCCGGCTGGGAAACTACGTGTCCGGCAAGCGGGTGCTGGATGTGTTCAGCTATGTGGGTGCCTGGGGGTTGCGCGCGGCCGCTGCCGGCGCCGGCGAGGTGCTGTGTGTCGATGCATCGGGCTCGGCGATAGACAGGATACAGGCCAACGCCGCGAGCAACGACCTGGCGGACAGGGTCGCCACCCTGCAGGGTGATGCCTTTGAGGCGCTGGGCCAGCTGCGGGCCAAGCAGGAAAAATTTGATGTGGTGGTGCTGGACCCGCCGGCCTTTATCAAACGTAAAAAGGACGCAAAGGCCGGTGAGCAGGCCTATCACCGGCTGAACCAGCTGGGCATGCAGGTGTTGCGCAAGGACGGCATACTGGTCACCGCCTCGTGCTCCCAGCAGTTGCCGGAAGCACAGTTCCGCAAGATCCTGCTGCAGTCATCACGCCACCTGGACCGGAGTCTGCAAATTCTGGAGCGCGGGCACCAGGCACCGGACCACCCGGTGCATCCCGCCATCCCGGAGACGGATTACCTGAAGGCGTTGTTCTGTCGTGTGTTGCCGGCCTAGGCGGGTATGTGCCTGTTGTGAATGTCGTTCTGGAACAAATAGAATATGTTGACCTACCCTGATATCAGCCCGGTTGCCGTTTCGCTGGGGCCGGTTGCCATCCACTGGTACGGTCTGATGTACCTGATCGGTTTTATTGCGGTCTGGTGGCTGGGCAGCGTGCGTGCGCGCAAACCGGGTTCCGGCTGGAAACAGGAGGAAGTCGGTGATCTGCTTTTTTACGGGGCGCTGGGTGTCATACTCGGTGGCCGTATCGGCTACGTGATTTTCTATAATTTCTCCATGTTTCTGGATGACCCGCTGATGCTGTTGCGTATCTGGCAGGGGGGGATGTCGTTTCACGGCGGGATGCTGGGCGTATTTGTGGCGATGGGGCTGTTCGGGCGCAAGACCGGGCGCACTTTCTTCCAGGTGACCGACTTCATGGCGCCGTTTGTGCCCATCGGGCTGGGTGCCGGTCGCATTGGCAATTTCATCAACGGCGAGCTGTGGGGGCGGCCCACCGATCTCCCCTGGGGTATGGTGTTTCCCTTCGTGGATGCGCAGCCACGTCATCCTTCCATGCTCTATGAAGCCTTGCTCGAGGGGCTGGTGCTGTTTGTTATCCTGTGGCTGTATTCGTCCAGGCCCAGGCCGTTCCGCGCCGTGTCCGGTATGTTCATGCTGTGCTACGGGCTGTTCCGGTTTGCAGTGGAATTCGTGCGCGAACCGGACGCGCATCTGGGGTATATCGCGCTGGACTGGGTGACCATGGGACACCTGCTATCATTTCCCATGATCCTGTTTGGACTATTTCTGCTGGTACTGGCGTATTCGAAACGAGGTGAAGCGTGAAGCAGTATCTGGAGCTGATGCAGCACGTACTTGACGAGGGCGTGCGCAAGGAGGACCGTACCGGCACCGGTACCCTGAGTGTATTCGGTTACCAGATGCGTTTTGATCTGGGTGCCGGTTTTCCCGCGGTAACGACCAAGAAACTGCACCTGCGTTCGATCATCCACGAACTGCTGTGGTTTCTGAAGGGCGACACCAATATTCGGTACCTGCGCGACAACGGTGTGCGCATCTGGGACGAATGGGCCGACGAGAACGGGGACCTGGGGCCGGTGTACGGATCCCAGTGGCGCTCCTGGCCGACCGCCGATGGCGGGCATATTGACCAGATCAGCCAGGTGCTGGACCAGATCAGAAACAACCCGGACTCACGCCGTATCATCGTCAGCGCCTGGAATGTCGGTGAAATCAGCAACATGGCGCTGCCACCCTGCCACGCTTTTTTTCAGTTCTATGTGGCGGAAGGTCGCCTGTCCTGTCAGCTGTATCAGCGCAGCGCCGATATTTTTCTCGGCGTACCCTTCAATATCGCCTCCTATGCCCTGCTGACGCTGATGATGGCCCGGGTTACCGGCCTGGAAGCGGGTGATTTTGTACACACGCTGGGCGATGCGCATCTGTATTCCAATCATCTTGAACAGGTGCGGACCCAGCTGCAACGCGAGCCACGCCGTCTTCCCGTCATGAAGATCAATCCCGATGTAGACGACCTGTTTGCCTTCAGGTTCGAGGATTTCGAGCTGGTCGACTATGACCCGCATCCGCATATCAAGGCGCCGGTAGCAGTCTGATGCAGCTTGCACTGATTGCGGCGCTGGCCGAGAACCGCGTCATCGGCCGCGATAATCAATTACCCTGGCGCCTGTCCGCGGACCTTAAACACTTCAGGGCGCTGACCATGGGCAAGCCGATTGTCATGGGGCGCAAGACATGGGAATCGATAGGGCGGCCGCTGCCCGGTCGTACTAACATCGTGGTCACAAGGGACAGCGCTTACCGGGCGGACGGGTGCCAGGTGGTGCATTCCATCGAGCAGGCGCTGGCTGCGGCCGGTGCAGCGGATGAAGTGATGATTATCGGCGGCGCCGGCCTGTACCGGCAAACGCTCGATCGTGCCGACCGCCTGTACCTGACACGGGTCAGGGCCGAAGTGGATGGCGATACCCTGTTCCCGGAAATCGACCCGCGGCACTGGCGCGAAGTGGCCTGCGAGTCACACCGGGCAGATGAAAACAACGAGTACGATTACGACTTTGTGGTACTGGAACGCAATGCGAGTTAAAGCAAGGAAGATAAAGAGGACGGTACCGAACGGTACTTGCTTAAGCAAAAATAATCGTCATTGCGAGCGTAGCGCGGCAATCTCGTGATGTTACATTCCGTTGTTTGGAGATTGCCGCGCTACGCTCGCAATGACGCGGCTTTCGATTTCAAGTAAGCGCCATCGGGTCAGATGGATGGTTTATTCCCTTGCCGGATTTCTGATGTTCGGGCAGTCATATTCAATACGCTCGGGCGGATCCCTGTCCAGGCGCAACGCAGTCAGTGAACCTCCCCACAGGCAACCGGTATCCAGCGAGTGAATACCGGCCTCGTCGTATGCGCCCAGCGTTGACCAGTGCCCGAACAGAATATTCATATCCCGGCTTTTACGCTGTGTCCATTCAAACCAGGGCTTCAGGTGCCTGGGCTGGCTGCCGGGCGGTCCCTTGTGTTCCAGCGCCAGGCGCCCGTTGCTGTCGCAGTAGCGTAATCGTGTCAGGCAGTTGGTGATAAAGCGCAGGCGGTCCCAGCCGTGCAGATCATCCGACCAGCGGGTGGGGTGGTTGCCGTACATGATTTTAAGGAATTCGGTATGGTCATCGCTGCGCAGTACCTGTTCCACTTCGGCGGCACAGCGTCTGGCCTTGTCCAGGTTCCACTGCGGCGGCAGGCCGGCATGAATCAGCGTATAGCCGGTAACGGCGTCGTGATGCAGCAGTGGCTGGTGGCGTAACCATTCCAGTAGTTCCGGGCCGTCGGGTGCCTGGATCACCTGCTCCAGCGTATCCTTGTGTTTCCGGTACGCGGGTATGTGTGCGGTGGCCAGCAGGTGCAGGTCATGGTTGCCGAGCACGGTCATGATGTTCAGGCGGTGCAGCAGACGCAGGGTTTCCAGTGAATCCGGGCCGCGGTTGACCAGGTCGCCGGCAAACCACAGTTTGTCCTGGCGGGGGTCGAAGTCTATCTGTTCGAGCAGGCCTTCCAGTTCATTACAGCAACCCTGGATATCGCCAATGGCGTAGAGCGCCATTATTAATGCAGGGTGCGGGGCATGGAGAGGGTGAAGGAGGGGATATCGGCGTCAAATTCCACGCCGTCGTCGGCGATCATCTGGTAGCTGCCGCGCATGGTGCCGACAGGGGTCTCCAGCATGGTGCCGCTGGTGTAGCGGTAATGTTCGCCCGGTTTCAGGTAGGGGTGTTCGCCAACCACGCCTTCACCCTTGACTTCCTGCACCTTGTTGTTGGCATCGGTGATGATCCAGTGGCGGTTCAGGAGGCGCGCCGGAATATTGCCATCGTTGTAGATGGTAATGGTGTACGCGAACACGTAGTGGTCCTGCTCGGGCATGGACTGCTCTTCGACGTACAGGGTTTCAACCTCGACCTGGATTTTATAGCTGTCTTCTGACATGGGCACCGCTCCGCAACAGGGGCATAAGGATACGGTGTTTGGCCCTGCAGGTATAGGTAATCCTTGGCAAATGGCAGGGAGGCGCGCTTCCGGATTCGGGTCTATATTTAAAGTAGAGGTAACTTTACCGAACAGGAGTACAGCATGTATCTGAGAGACAAGACAAGCGGTGATCTGGTGGAAATAATGGATGCAGCGGCATTGGTCGATCCCTGCATGATGCAGCTGGAGGGGCGTTTCCACGCGGGCGAAGAACTGCAGGACGTGGCCAGGTTTAGCAAGGACAATCTGGAGTTCCCGTCCGGGGAAGCGCTGCCGCGTTGCTGGCTGGATGCAACATATCGAACCACCCGGCACTGAGGCGCCGCCCGGCCTGTTTCCGTGATCCCGTATCCGGACTGTGGCCGCGCTTGCCGGGTTCGCGGAGGTTTTTGTTGTTTGTAAACAACAGGATATCTGTTGCCCCCTGTCGTGGGCGCCGGTTTCCCGTTTGCTGCCTGAATTTCCTTAAAGTATTTCCTGCTGTTGCCGTTACCCAAGCACTGGGGAAGCGTAAACAGGGAACAGGGAGGATCAGGGAGACCACAAAATGTGAACCGGTTAACGGTTCCTCCGCTTCGGAAGAGAAACAATACGGTCGTGCCTGGCTGGCACGGGTGACAATAAAGCGGTTCGAATATGAAAATAACGTCCAGACACTATCGTAAACCGGATCTTCTGGTACTGCTCACCCTCTTTGTGGGCTGTGGCATGCTGGCCACCACCCTGGCCCAGGCCGCAGAACCCGCATATACCCTGTCCGGCAGCAAATCCCGCGTAACAGAATCCGCCAGTGCGGACTGGCTGCATACCTTGTGGAGTATCGACCTGGCCGGGAAACTGGCGTCGTGGAAGCCGAAAATCAGTGTCGACGATCGCGGTGAAGGGATACAGCTGATGCGGCCGTTCGGAGCCCGGGGACCTGCACTGCGTGTGCTCAACGGCATTCCCGTGAGCACCGGAAGCAACCGGTACGGAAGCGACCGCTATGATGACAGCAGCACCTATCTGGATACCTACCTGTTCCTGGAAAAACGCTGGTAAGACTACTAGTCCCTGACCCGAACCGCCAGCACATCACAGGGCGCTCCGTGCAGTACGGCATTCGCGGTCGATCCCAGCAGTAACTGGATCCCCTCGCGGCCGTGGCTGCCTATGACGATCAGATCGACCTCCTGCTCCTGTGCGATGCGTAAAATTTCCCGTTTGGTACTTCCCTGGCTGACGAAGCGTTCACTGTCCGGTATACCGTACTTTTCGCCAAGGTCTTTCAGGCGCTTGTCCGCCAGCTCCACCAGTTCCTGATCCAGTTCCAGTTCCGGTGGTACAACCAGTTCGCTGGACAGATCCATCTGCACGAACTCAACGACGTGAACCAGGCTGACCTTTGCAGAGCACAGCTTGCTGATGGCCAGCGCCCGTTCGGCAACGGTATCGGTATTCGCGGAAAAATCGACTGCGAGCAGTATGTGAGAATAGACTGACACGGGTTTCCTCCCTATGTTTGCTCCGCCAGCCGGTTGGCCAGTGCGGCGTACTGTTCAAGGCTTACGGTTTCGGGTCGGGCCGAAGGATCGGTTCCGGTGGCAAGAATCGCCTGTTCCGATAACAGGCCCTTCAGTGTATTACGTAATGTTTTGCGGCGCTGGGAAAAGGCCTGTCTTACCAGTATTGCAAGGCAACCGGTATCCTGCACGGAGACGGGGGGCTGTTGCCACGGCGTAAGCCGTACGAAGGCGGAGTTGACCCTGGGGGCGGGCTGAAACGCCCCGGGGCCGACCCCGAACAGGGGTTCCACCCTGCAGCGGTACTGAATCATGATCGACAGGCGCCCGTAATCCCGGTTTCCGGGCGCGGCGGCCATGCGATCGACAACTTCCTGCTGCAGCATGAAATGCATATCCTGTATCGAGTCCGACTGGGCGATCAGGTGAAACAACAGTGGCGTGGAGATATTGTACGGCAGATTGCCGACGGTTCGAACCCGTTCTCCGTCGGCCAGCGCTGCAAAATCGAAGCGCAGGGCATCCTGCTGATGGATCACCAGTTCGCCAAGGCCGCGCGCCTTTTCCGCCAGCGGCTGCACCAGGTCCCGGTCCAGTTCGATAACGTCCAGGTGTTTGCAGGCTGCCAGCAGGGGCAGTGTAATAGCGCCCTTGCCGGGACCGATTTCCACCAGCCGCTGGCCGGGTTGCGGGTGGACTGCCCGCACAATACGCTCGATGATGGCCGGATCGTGCAGGAAGTTCTGGCCGAAACGTTTACGGGCCTGGTGTTTCATCCCGCCCCGGGGCACCTTCTCTTGCTGCGCAATTCCCCTTGCACCAGTTCAATGGCCAGTTCGATGGCTGCCGTGAGGCTGCCGCTATCGGCTGTCCCGCTGCCGGCCTTGTCCAGTGCCGTGCCATGGTCCACCGAGGTGCGAATGAATGGCAGGCCCAGCGTGATATTGACCGATTGCCCGAACCCCAGGTGTTTCAGTACCGGCAGTCCCTGATCGTGGTACATGGCCAGCACGGCGTCTGCCCGCGCCAGCCAGGGGGGTGTGAAAAGGGTGTCGGCGGGTAGCGGGCCGGTGATTTGCACGCCCTGTCGTTGCAGGCGCCGGATGACCGGTTCGATGACGTCGATTTCCTCGCGGCCAAGATAGCCGCTTTCTCCCGCGTGGGGGTTGAGTCCCGCCACCAGGATACGCGGTGAGTCGATGCCGAAACGGGTCGAGAGTTCGCCGTGCAGGCAGTGCAGTATTGCCTCCAGGCTGTCCTGCGTAATGGATGTCGCTACGGCGGACAGTGGCAGGTGCGTTGTCGCCAGCGCAACCCGCAGGCCCGGCGCGGCCAGCATCATCACAACCTGTTCGGCAGCACTTCGGGCGGCGAGATATTCCGTGTGGCCGGTAAAAGGGATCCCGGCTGCGTTGATGATCCCTTTGTGTACCGGGGTGGTCACCATTGCCTGGAATTCCCCGCGGAGACAACCCTGTGCGGCCTGATCCAGGGTCTGCAGGACATAGGCGGCGTTGCTGCTGTCGAGCTGACCGGCCGTAGCCGCTGCCGCAAGACTGACCGGCAGGATACAGAGTCCGCCGGAGCGAGCGCCGTTACCGGGCCGGTATTCGGGCGGTGTGGTCCACGGGCGGGTTCCGTCCGCACGCTGTTCGAGCAGCTGTGGATCGCCGATCAGAACCAGTTCGGCGGCGAAGCTGTGAGCGGCGAGCATTGTGCACAGGTCGGGGCCGATGCCCGCCGGCTCGCCTGTGCTGATGGCGATGCGCGGAATCATCGCGCGTCATGAGTCATCGAGATGGTATTCGACATAGGATTCATCACGTAGTCGCCGCAGCCAGATTTGCAGCTCTTCCTCGGTTTTGCGCTGGCGTATCGATTCGCGTGCGCTGTTGCGGCGATGTTCCTCGGTATCATCCTGTTCACGGCGTTCCAGTACCTGGATCAGGTGCCAGCCAAAGCGGCTCTTTATCGGCTTGCTGACTTCCCCCGGTGCCAGCTCATCCATCGCCTGTTCGAACTCCGGCACCATTTCTCCCGGTGTGACCCAGCCCAGATCGCCGCCCTTGCTGCCGGAGCCGGGGTCCTGCGAGTTGGCGCGTGCCAGTACGGCAAAGTCCTCACCCTGTTCAATACGCTCGCGCAGCTGGGCGATACGGGTTTGCACCTGTTGCTCCGAAGTAAGGGCGTCGGGGCGCAGCAGGATATGCCGGGCACGGGTCTGTTTAATCAGGTGCCGCTCTTCACCACCGCGCGTATCCAGTAATTTGATGATATGAAAGCCGCTGGGGCTGCGAATCGGGTCGCTGATCTCGCCCGTTTTGAGCGTGCTGACAACATCGGTGAAAAATGAAGGCAGCTGGCCGCTTTTGCGCCAGCCCAGATCACCGCCTTCCAGCGCCTGCTGTCCGTCGGATTCGGCGGTGGCTGTTTTGCTGAAATCAGCGCCGTCGCGCAGCCGGGCCAGGATATCCTCCGCACGAGCCTTTGCCGCCTGCACCTGTTCCGGGCTGGCTGCTTCCGGGATCGAAACCAGTATGTGCGCGAGGTGGTACTCGCGGTTCCGGTTGCTGAAGGATGATGCCGTCGCCAGCAGGTTATCCACTTCCTGTTCGCTTACTTCTATGCGGTTGCCCACCATCTGCTGGCGAATACGGTTGATGGTGATCTGGTCACGGAACTGTTCACGAAACGAGACATAATCGAAGCCATCCTGTTCCAGTACTTCGCGGAACTCCGACAGGGACATGCCATTCTGCCCGGCCATCTTGCGCAGGTTGTTGTTAAGCGTCTCGTCATCCACGCGGATACCGTTGCGATCGGCCATCTGTAGCTGCAGGTTTTCCAGGATCAGGCGATCGAGGACCTGTTTCCTGAGGGCCTTCCGGTCCGGGATCTGCGCCTGCTGCTCGCGCAGCTGGCTGATTACCATGGCTTCGCGTTTTCTGAGCTCGCTTTCGAGGACAACATCGTCGTTAACGGAGGCAACGATACGGTTCAACTGCTCCGTTCGCGGATTCCCGGCTGAAGCTTCCGCTTTGCTGTCGCCAACCGGGAAACTCAGTGGTGCAGCGGCCAGCTGGCCGGCGGCCAGCATGGAAACCAGGACAAGGAAAAGGGATTTGTACATCATAAAACTTACTCGGTAGGCCTTTCTGTATAACCTAGGATACCATTTTGCAGCAGTGATTCTATGTTGCCGCCGAAACTGGTGAGCCCCTTGAGTACGATCTGCACCATGAAAATGCGGTTACTCTTGCTGTCGCCGACGTCATTGTTGTTGTTTCTGTCGTTAACGTTATCGACGAAATCCCTGGTTACAAAGCGGACGCCCCAGCAGCAGCTGTCGTATTCCAGGCCGGCCAGGGTTTCCAGTTTCTGTGAATCGCTGATGTCGTAGTACCAGCGGCCGACCACGTGCCAGGAGGGTGACAGCGGCCACAGGATAGAGGTGTCGATCTGGTTCTGGGAGCCGTTGATATAGCGGTACGATATGTTGGCGATCTTGCGAAAGCCCGGATTATACTGAATACGGGCATTGGCGCGCTCGGTGACCCTGTCGCGTGGATTCCACACCATATCCGCCTTGCCCGTCCATGACCGGGATAACGCAATTTCCAGTTCGCCGGCGATATCCGAAGTTTTGTCCGTGAGCGGTTCACTGTTGTCGAGTGTGACATTGCGGTTGGAAAAATAGAAAAGCTCTCCGACCGAGGCGCGCAGTTTTTCCGCGCCGGTGTCAGGATCCAGCAGGCGGCTTGTGACAGCCAGCGCGACCTGGTTGGCATCGCCCATACGGTCAGCACCGTTGAAGCGGTTTTCCTCAAACAGCTCGCGATAGCTGAAGGTGGGCTGACTGGCGTCGAACAGCGGGATATCGTCCTGCTTTTTCCCCTGCACATAGAGATAGTAGAGACGCGGTTCCAGCGTATGGGTGTAGCGCGCGGAGCCGATGTTCATGTTGCGTTCAAAAAATACCGTGCTGTCCAGGCTGGCGAAAGGCGTTGTTCTCTCCTGGTTGTCGGAGACGCCGGGGTCCTGGTTATCCAGCTTGTAGCTGGTATAACGGACGCCAACCCTGGGCGTGATTTCGTACGCGCTGCGGCGGATCGGCAGGTTGATATCCGGCCACAGGTCGATGCGGTCGCCGGTAACGCGTTTACTTGCATCAAAGCGCACGGCTTCCGAGCTGAGATTGCTTTCGATGCCCAGGGGACGGATGGGGGACCTCATCCTGAAGGTGGTCCTGGGCAGTCGCTGGTAGGGGCGGTTTTCGTCCGCTATGGTCCTGTCGAGGGTCTGGTAGTCATCTATCTGCAGGCCCACTTGCCACCAACTGGTGGTGTACTCGGCACGACCGGTGCGTTTCAGGAACGACACACTCGCCAGGCTCAGTGAATCACCAAGATCCTGCAGGTATTCCTTGTCTGACACCCGGTCGTAGTCGATGCTGGTGGTCAGGTGGGAGCTGAACCTTGTGCTGTCGCGCAGGGTGATACGACTGCGGTCGTCTTCGGTAATGTCGTCCTTGTTCAGGTATTCCACGCTGATCTTGCCTGCCTGTGCAGGGTGCAGATAGCGAAAATCAGTGATTAACTGGGTGCCACGATCTTCCAGGTAGCGTGGCGTGATAGTGGCATCGTAGTTCGGCGCCAGGTTCAGGTAGAACGGTGTGCGTATTTCCAGCCCCGAATTATCGGATGATCCGAAACTGGGTGTCAGGAAGCCGGTCTTGCGCCGGTCATCCAGGGGAAACGAGAAGTAGGGTGAATACAGTACGGGCACGCCCTTGATGCTGAGGCGCCCGTTACGTACAACACCGGTGCCGGTGTTGTCGTCCAGGGTGACCTTGCTGCCACGCACCCGCCAGCTGTTACTGCCTTCCGGACAGGTCGTGTAGCTCGCGTTCCTGAATTTTGTTACACCGGGCTTCAGCAGCCAGGCTTTCTTTGCCTTGCCCCGGCCGTGACGGTCGTAGAACCAGAAACGGGTGCCGTACATTTCGCCGTAGTCTTCATCCATCCACAGGGTGCCGTGCGACCCCGACAGGCTCATTGTCGGTTCGTCATAGCGCACCTGGCCCTCGGCCGTGGCGATACCATCGGCTTCACTGTAGGTAATACGCTCGGCACGCAGCCGTTGTCCTCCGCGCCGGGCTTCTGCATTGCCGATCAGGATCAGTTTGCCATCGGCACCGTGTTCAGCCAGGTCGCCGCTGAGGTGGGTGGGCGCCTGGCCGGGGTCGCCGCGATAGTCGAGATCGTAATCCCGTTCCCGTTGGGGCGGGCAGATAGCCCACGCGGAAATCGGCGCGTAGGGGTCAACCGGTGCGGGAGGTGGCTGCGCGACGTCTTCAGCGTGAGCTTCTGTGACAGTCGTGAGAAGCGCAGTTATTAACAATAAGTGTCTAATATTCACGGGTTATTATGGGTACATGCGGCGAGACCACGGCCTGTGAAACGGGCGCTGATGCGGCTGGCGGCTGGTGCGTAAAATCGCATAGAATGGCTGTATATTCAATGATTTCGTAGGCGCGCTGTGCACTTGTCCCGATCCTGGCAGATGCTGATCCTGTTGCTTCTGGCAACAGTTTCAGTGTTGTTGCTTGCTACCCGGCCCGAAAGGGAGCCGGTACTGCGTTCGCTGGCGCCCTCTCCGGTGCTGGTGAGCGTGGCTGAGCGCGTCGATCTGTATCCCGAGGCGGGGGTGTCCGGGCATCTGCAAACAGCCAGGCGCGCATGGCTGCGCTTTCAGGTGGATGGGGCGGTGGCCGAGCGCCGGGTTGAGCCCGGCCAGTCGCTGCAGGCGGGCGACGTACTGCTGGTGCTCGAAAACCAGGACTACCAGGATGCCCTGATTCAGGCGCAGGCCGAGTGGCGGCAGGCGCAGCAGGACCTGCTGCGTGATCGCAAGCTGCTGAAGCTTGCCGAGCGCAGCCGCAAATTGCAGGAAGAGGAGGTCGAGCGCCTGAAAAGCCTCGGTGAACGCTCGCTGGCATCCAAGACCCGCCTTGGTGACAGCGGCGCGTTGCTGGCGCAGCGTCTGTCGGAGGAAGCGCGCTTGAGCGCCAGCGTCGCCACCGGGCCGCAGCGTGTGGCCAGCCGCAAGGCAGCGCTGGACCGGGCGCAGCGTAACCTGGATCGTACGGTGCTCAGGGCGCCTTTTGCCGGCCGCGTCAACCAGGTGCTGCTGGAGGTGGGCGATTATGCCGGCCGCAATGAAAAAGCGGTGGAACTGGTCAGCGCCCGGCTGGATTTCGTTGCGCAGGTGCGTGGTTCGGTGGCACGCGCCCTGACACTGGGGCAACGGGTTACGGTGGCATTGCCGGACCGTTCCTGGCAGGCCATCGTTACAGCCGTGCAGCCGGACCCGGATCCGGCGACCTTTACCCACGCCATCCGCCTGCGCATGCCGGAGACGGAGGCGCGCTCGGGCGCTGTGGCGGTCGCCCATCTGCCTCTGCAGGTGTTGAGCGATGTGCTGGTTGTGCCGGCAGCAGCCGTATTGCTGGAAGAGGGTAAGGCCTTCGTGTTCAGGGTGCAGGACGAGCACCTGCAACGGGTGGAGGTGCGGCTGGGTGAGCGGGTGGCACAACAGCAGGTTATCGTGGCGGGTATAGAACCCGGGGTCCGGGTTGTCGTGCGTGATGTGGCAGCGTTGTCCGATGGCCAGGCGGTCATTCCCGAAGCAGTGCAGGCGGTTGCACCGGCGTCCGGTACATACTGAGTGTCCCTGATACGTTTTTCCATTGCCAACCCGTTTATCACCAACCTGAGTCTGGTGCTGATCGTGT
>JBHHXO010000017.1:0-23166 GCA_046757125.1 Thiogranum sp. | reverse complement strand
GGTCGACACCATGAAACGGTTAACCGGACTGGTCACGATGCTCACGCTGACCGCAGCCCTTAATACGCCGGCCGCCGAGCAGATGGAACTCGAAGGCATGGCTGTCATCGGCAACCGCGAGCTGCCCAAGGCACTGTTCATCGTGCCGTGGAAAGACCCCAACGCCGAATTGACACCCGAACGACCGGTGAATAGCCTGATCGACGAGACGCTGCAGCCTGTCGATCCGGACGTTTTCAGGCGCAAGCTGGATTATTACGACACAGTTCACAAAAGCGATTAAAGAAAAGGGCTCAAACCCCGAGAAACAGTAAGCACTATTAAGGAGTTAACGATGGATATCTTCTCGACATTTATACAGTTCTTCCAGTCCGGCGGGGTGTTTATGTATCCCATCGTTGTCGTGCTGGCACTCGGCACCGCCATTGCCGTAGAGCGCTACGTCTACCTGACAGCAGCACGTGCCACCAACCAGCGCATCTGGAAAAAGGTCATGCCGCTGCTGATGGAAGGCAAGTACAGCCAGGCCATTGCGGTCACCGAAAAATCCAAATCCGCGCTCAGTCGCATCCTGCGCTACGGCCTGGATCGCACCGACAACGTGGCAGCCCATCGGGATGACGTGGAAGTCGCCATGGAGGAAGGCCTGATGGAGACCGTACCGCGCCTGGAAAAACGCACCCACTACCTGGCGACATTCGCCAATATCGCAACGCTGCTGGGCTTGCTGGGCACCATCATGGGTCTCATCCAGGCCTTCACCGCGGTTGCCAACGCCAACCCGGCCGAGAAAGCCGACATGCTGTCCGCCAGCATCTCGGTCGCCATGAACACCACGGCATTCGGTCTGATGGCCGCCATTCCGTTGCTGCTGATCTACACCGTGCTGCAAACCAAGACCACTGAACTTGTCGACAGCCTGGAGATGGCATCCGTTAAATTCCTCAATATCCTGACCGAGCGCCGCGGAACCTCTGCCTGATGAAACGTCGCTGGCGTAAAAAGCATTCCGGCAGTCCGCCGGAGCTGAACATAACGGCCTTTATGAACCTGATGGTCATACTGGTGCCGTTCCTGCTGATTTCCGCTGTATTTTCCCGTATCACGATTCTGGAACTGGACCTGCCCGCGCCCGCCTCCGCGCAACAGAAGGACAACAGGGACGAACCCGAGGAGCTGCAACTCGAGGTCATCGTCAGAAAAGAGGTTATCGAAATCGGCGACCGCAAACGTGGTCTGCTGAAACGGGTGGAAGTAAGCCCCGATGGCAGCCACCTGCAACAGGTCTCCGACATGCTGCAACAGATAAAGGCCCGCTTGCCGGACAAAAAGGACATCACGCTGCTGCTGGAAACCGATACCTCATACGAACGCCTGGTGGAAATGATGGACACCCTGCGTATTGCTCAGGTCGAACAGGATGGCGAGACCGTCAACGCCGAACTGTTCCCGGCCATCTCCATCGGGGACGCGCCCGCCGCCGGACAGGGCGCCTCCGGAAAGGGCAAGAAATGAAGCAATCCCGCCGCGCCAAGCGCATGGAACGCCACTACAAGCGCAACAAGGGTGCGCCGGCGTTCAACATGGTTTCACTGATGGATATCTTCACCATCCTGGTATTTTTCCTGCTGGCGAACTCGGGTGAAGGGGAAGTATTACCCAGCACCAGGAACATTGAGCTACCCGAATCCATTGCCGAACAAAAACCCCGGCAGAATATCGTTGTCATGGTAACGGCGACTGACATCCTGGTTCAGGGCAGCAGGGTGATTTCGGTGCACGATGCCGAGAACAACGAGGACCTGGTCATCGAAGCGCTCAAGGCAGCCCTGGAACAACAGAACCAGCGCCGGGTGTTACCCACCGCCGCGGGGAAGGGACAGCCCATGGAGGTCACGATCATGGGCAACAAACTGATTCCCTACCGGTTACTGAAAAAGGTCATGGCAACCAGCACCGAAGCCGGCTTCGGGAAAATCTCGCTGGCGGTGATGCAGAAGGCATCCGCCCAGGGAGATCAGGAAACATAATGGTCTACTCCCACTCACTGTCGCTGCCCTGGTCGATTTCAGCGGAAGACGAACGCCGGTTCCGCAAGATCCTGACCATCACGCTGGTGCTCACTATCGCCCTGGGTATTGTCATACCCCTGCTGCCGGTGTTCAAAAAACCCGTGGAAGAGGAAATCGAACTTCCACCCCGCGTTGCCCGGCTGATTTTCGAGAAAAAGACCGAACCCAAGCCGTACAAGAAACCGAAAGTGGAGAAAAAACCGGAACCGAAACCGAAGCCGGTCACGAAAAAGAAACCGCTGCCCAAAAAGAAGGTGCCACCCAGGGTTGAAAAGAAGGTGGAACCGAAGAAACCGAAAGTGGATGCGATCGAACAGGCACGCAAGAAGGCCTCTACCGCCGGGCTGCTGGCCCTGCAGGATTCGCTTGCCGATCTGCGTGATCAGTCAGTCGATGAACTGAACGGATCAAAACGCCTCAGCAATAGCGGGTCGAGCGCAAGAAAAACAGAGCGCTCCCTGATTACCTCCAGAGCAGGCAGTGGCAGCCGGGGCATCAACACCTCGAAAATGAGCCGTGACACCGGCTCGACCCGGCTCGCTACACGCACCGCGACGGAAGTAAAAAGCACCATTGCGAAAACATCGTACAAGAACACGCGCAAGAACAGCCGTTCTGTTTCACGCAGTATCGAGGAAATCCAGGTGGTATTCGACCGCAACAAGAGTGCGATTTACGGCCTGTATAACCGTGCCCTGCGCAAGGATCCCACACTACAGGGCAAGCTGGTGATACGCCTGACCATCGACCCGTCAGGAAAGATCACCGCCATCAACATGGTATCCAGCGAGCTGGGCGATCCGGCACTGGAACGCAAGCTGGTGCAACGTATCAAGATGTTCAACTTCGGCGCCAAGGCGGTGGATGCGGTAACGATCACCTACCCGATCGACTTCCTGCCGTCCTGATCAGGCCGGTACGCGCACCAGGTAATCCAGGACCATACCGGTAAACACCGCGGCACCAAACCAGTTGTTATTCAAAAAAGCCTGGAAGCAGGCCTTGGGCTCGCGTTCACGTATCAGGTACTGCTGGTAGAGCGCCAGCCCCGCCGCCAGCAACAGGCCGAAATAGTAGTAACCACCCAGGCCGGCTGTCTGTCCTGCCAGCAACAATGCCACCATCAACAGCACCTGGATGACGGCAATAATGGCGCGGTCCGCCTCGCCGAAGAGGATCGCCGTGGATTTAACGCCGATTTTCAAATCGGCTTCCCGGTCCACCATGCCGTACATGGTGTCGTAGACCGTTGCCCACAACACCGTCGCCACGAACAACAACCAGGCCACTTTCGGCACACCCCCTGTTTGCGCCGCAAACGCCATGGGAACGGCCCACCCGAACGCGGCGCCCAGGAACACCTGCGGAAAGTGCGTGTACCGTTTCATAAACGGGTACAGGGCCGCCAGCGCGACACCCGCGAAGGACAGCATGATGGTAAGGCGGTTCATGAGCAGAACCAGCCCGAACGCGCTCAGGCTCAAAACCGCGAACAGGGCCAGCGCTTCTTTCGGCTTGACCAGGCCGGCAGCGATAGGCCGCCCGCTGGTGCGCTCCACGTGCGGGTCAAAGTTCCTGTCGGCATAGTCATTGATGACACAACCCGCGGAACGCATCAACACGACGCCGCCGGCAAACACCAGCAGCACCAGGGGGTCGGGGCTCCCTTCACTGGCAATCCACAGCGCCCAGAGCATCGGCCACATCAGCAGAAAAATGCCGATGGGCCGATCCAGGCGCATCAGCCGGGCATACTGTGTCAGTCGGTCTCTCATACCGTCAGGATACCGGTCTACGCATACAGGTGCTGGAAATCATGCCTGGAATCCCTTACTTTCAGTTCATGAACATGCTGCAGGCGACAGCTACGGCTCTGATATATCTTACCTGTATGTACCCGCTAACGGTAATGGCAGCACCCGCGCCGCCACCCTTCTACAGCTGCACCGATTACCACTGCGACGAAGGTGAAACGGTGTCGCTTTCCGCGCGCCAGTGGAATCAGGTACGGGCACTTTTCGTATCGGCACCGACGGCGGACGATGAACGCCGGCAGATCCGTAAGGCTATCGCCTTACTGGAAGCACAGGTAGGGGAGATTACCGGCACTTCGGGCGACCTGGCGAAAAATGTTGCCGGTGCCGGGCTGCCCGGCCAGCTGGACTGTATCTCCGAATCCAGGAACACCACCACCTACCTGCAACTGCTCAGCAACGATGGCCTGCTGCGCTGGCATACGGTGGAAGAGCGCCGGCTGAGACACCCCTGGATACTGGACCTGCACTGGGCGGCCGTTATTCGCGACAACAGCACGGGCCAGCGCTATGCCGTCGACTCCTGGTTTCTGGACAACGGCCAGCCGCCCTACATCCAGCCACTGGAGCAATGGCTATCAGGGCACCCCTTCGATAGCAGGCAGAAACAGCTCGGCGACCAGTAGCGGCTTGCCGCCAACCCGGAACACCGAGCGACGCCCCCAGACCTGTGCGGGTTTTTGCTTCAGGCCTGCGCTCGCCTCGCTGAACATAGCCTGTCCCTCGCGGATACAGGCCAGTTCCACTGCGCCACGCTGCATGCCCGGATCAGCAAACAAAAAAGCCCCCAGCGGACGGTTACCAAGGTGAGCAAGGCGCCGTTGTGCGCCGCTCAACGTGGTTACCGGCACCACCGTTCGCGCAAACACCCACGGTGTCCCGTCACACAGCAGCTGTACCTGGCGGACCCAGCCGATCCGTCCGCCAGGCATATCCAGCACACGGGCTTCATCCAGTCTGGGGCGCTGCCAGCCCTCATCCATCACCCGCACCTCGAAACAACCGCTACAGGCATTCTTCAACCGGTCTGTCAGCGAACCGGAATCCAGCAGCCACGAAACCAGCCTGTGTGGAATCTGGCTACGCGACCAGCGTTCGTAACGTGACCAGACAGGTACGGCACCTGTTTTTACGGGGGATGGCACGAACAGACTACTCCGCGAGCTTATGCCCGATCAAAAGAAGCGGATTATGACATAGATACTGTTTCTGTAACCCGGTTCTCAGTTTGGGCCTGCTCCGGTGTGAAACAAGTCGCTGAAACAGCGGTCACCGGGACAGATAATTTCACCACACCACCGGCGCAAGGAGAAGGTGCGATGAATCAGCAGATAGTCAACGAGCAAATCACCGTCTGGCTGGAACCGGGCCGAAAGAAAATCGCGCAAATGATCAAACGCTCCGGCAGGTTGCGCCTGACACTCCTCTCCCTGGCCAATATAGCCGGCTGCCTCCTGGTACTGTCACCCCTGATTGCGTTGACCGCAGCTGTCACAGGCGGCATCTACCTGTTCAACCACATCCAGGGTCCGCTCGACTGGTTCATGGTCGAGGTGCTGGGGGCAATCAGCCTGTTCAGCGCCTATGTTTCGTTCCGTCTCTATCTCACCCGCCCGGAAACGCCACCCGGCGTGCGCATAGCGCCGGAACAGGCACCGGAACTCTTCACCATGCTGGAGCGCCGTGTCACACATTTCGGCATCCGGCCCATCGATGCGCTGGAGCTGACGCCGGACACCGAGCTGAGGATACAGTCGACGTCCGGCTGGCCGGTGCCGTTGTTGCATACCCGCACCCTGCGCATCGGCGCACCGCTGCTGTTTTTCCTGTCACCGGGGCAGTTCCGGCTGGCCCTGGCCGGCGCTATCGCGGCAACCGCCCGCACCCGGCACAGCTGGAGCGGCTGGTTGGCCCAGGCGGCCGAGGACTGGCCGGTTATCGTATCGACACTGGGGCGACGCGACTCGCTGCCGGCAAATGCCCTGCTCAAACCACTGGCATGGATCGCACGCATCACGCGCACACTCAGCGCGGAGTTGCGTGCCGACAGGGTACAGATCCAGAGCCGCTGGGTACTGGAAAATGCAGAAGAACAGAACGCCATGGAGTGCCTGGCAAACCAGGTCGTGGCCGACGCCTTCCTCAACAGGCAGTACTGGCCGATGATATACAAGGCGGCCGAGCGCTGCCCGACACCGGTGGTGAAACCCTTTTCACATTTTGAGCTGTTGCTGGAAAAACTGCTCAGCGAACGCTCGGCCCGGCGCTGGCTGCTGCAGGCCCAGACCCGCCGCAGCAGCATCGACCAGGTGGACCTGCGCGACCTGCTGGCCGAACTGAATATCGAACACCTGCACTGGTCACGGCTGCCGGGAAAGAACGCCTTCAATGACCTTTTTGATTCAACGGATATTCTCAAGCGCCTGGATTCCCACTGGCAGTCGCTTATCGAGCCGGAGTGGAACCGTCGCCACGCCGGGTTCCAGAAAGACCGCCTGCGTTTCGAAAAACTTCAGGCACGCGCCCGGCAGCAGGGCCTGCGCGGGGATTCGGCGCTGCGCTACGTAAAACTCGCCGGCAAGTTCATGGAGCGCGAAAAAGCCTTTGCGGTATACCTGGCCATGTACCAGGCAAACCTGGACGACGCGAACCTGTGCTTTACCAGCGGCTGCGAAATGCTCAAATCAGGCAACCTGCGCGAGGGCTGCGAAGCACTGCAACGCGCTGCCGAACTGGACAACGCACTTGCCAACCGCGCACATGCACTGATAAGCGAGTACCGCCGTACCTGGATCAACGAGAGTGAAAACATGGTGCAACAGGCCTGCTGATAACAGCGGCCAAGCCCGATAAGCAGCCAGCACTTTTCACTGCGGGGCAAGATGATGTCTAGCGTAATGATGTCTTGAGCTGACCGCTTTCCCCGACATCCACCTGCAGTATAAAGGATACCCGCCTGTTTCTGGCCCGGCCTTCAGGGCTGTCATTATCGGCCAGTGGCCGTGTTGCCCCGTAACCGATAGCGCGCACCTTGTCGGAAGCTATGCCCTGTTCGATGAGCCTGCGTGTAACAACTGCGGCACGCGCAGAGGACAGCTCCCAGTTCGACGGGTAGCGCGCCGTTTCGATCGGCACGTTGTCAGTGTGGCCTTCGACCGACAGGGTATAAGGCTGCCCGGCCAATGCTTCCGCCAGCTCTTTCAATAATGCGATACCCTCGTCTGTCAGTGCTGCGCTGGCCCTGGAGAAAAGTATGCTGTCACTGATCTCGAGATTCACTTCACCCGGGTGAACGGCAACCTCCACCTTGTCCCGCAGCTCGCTGGTTTTGAACACCTCCAGCAGTGCATCCACCGCATCTGTCGCCGGCTGCGAAGGCATTTCATCCGGTACCGGCTCTGCCCGCACGGTCTCTTCCGGCGCCTTTTCTTCTGCCTGGATCGGCGCATCATCTGCAACCGGCTCGTCCCCTGCCTGAACCACCTGTGATTCTTCCACCGTCCGCTCGCCAGACACAGCCGCCACATCGATCCGGGCAACGGGTTGCCCGGCAGCGGCATCCACGGGCAGCAGGCCGGGACCCGGCATGGCGTACCCTTCTGATACCCGGGCATCTGCCGGTATCAACAGCGGTTGCCTGAAAATACGACCCGGCGCATCCAGTGAAATATCAAAAACCGGGGTGGATTCCTGCACCGGCAAGGGCCGGGCGTCCGCCAGCTTCGTCTCACTGTCCTGATAGGCCAGCAGTAACACGAACAACGTCAGCAACAGGGCCAGGATATCGATGAAACTCAGCAGCCAGGTATCATGCCGGGATGCGGAAGCACCGGCATCGACCTCCCACGGCAGACCACCCGACTCGCCACCGCCGGGCAGCGCGCTGTCGGGTGAAACGAAGTGTCGTTCGGCTGCGTAGTTCATGAAATAAGCCGAGTACGCCCGCTGTTACGCAGCCCTGACGAGGGTCAGCTGCCTGCGTACCGGTTCCGCTGTCTGGAAATGCGCGTAACAGGATTCCAGCGCTTCCCGGATGAGGGTCGGATGACGCTTCTCGTGGATCTGCAAAATACCTTCCATCAACGTCGCCAACTCCATCAGGTGTTTGCCGGTGCGGCGCTCCAGTTTGATCGCCAGTGGTTTGAATACCAGGTTCGACGCAACAATACCGTAAACCGTGGTAAGCATGGCAAACGCCATGGTACCGCCTATCTCGTTCAGCCCGCTGTCACCGATCCCGGACAGCATGTGCACGAGACCGAAAAGCGTGCCCAGCATGCCGAAGGCCGGGGCAAACGATGCCATGCTGTAGAGAATCTGGGTTTGCGCATTCTCCCGGGAACGCACACCGGCTATGCGCCACTGTAATGACTTGGTCAGGTCTTCAAGGCTGCCGCCCTCAACCGTCTGGCGCAGACCGGCGGACAGAAATGGGTTGCTGACCGCGGACAGTGCGCGCTCGGCCACCCGCGGGCTGCTGTAACGGAAACGCTCGGCAAACTTGAGCAATTGCTCGATATCCGTATCAATGGTGCTCGCCTCGTCCCTGAACAGATGCGGAATCTTGCGCCACAATGCCTGCACCTCGCTGACCGGGCGACTGACCAGCGTCGCGGCCAGCGTCCCGCCGATGACAACGATAAGGCCCGGGATATTCAGGAATGCGCCGGCACTCTCCGGCGACAGAATAACCATGCCGATCAGCAGAACCGCGCCGCCCAGGAGTCCGAAAATTGTGGATTGATTCATACCTGCCCCTTGTTTTCACCATTTACAGGCTAGACAGAGCAAGTTTCATTCCCGCCTGAGACCGGCGGCGAATGATTTTTATCTTGTTGTTATTTAAGTCATTAATCAACCGGGGACAGGCATCAACACGGCAACAAGCGTGGCTTTGCCGCCGTCGTGGCAAGACATTGCCGTCGGAAGCTACAGCCAGAGGTTATCCCACTATGTCCGCCCTGGTACTTTCGATAAAGCCTGTAGCATCTGCCCGCCGGGGTTCCAGTCGTCTCCACTGACCCCCATGCCATCTCAGGACTTGAAGCGAAATCTGGGCAGGCCGACATTATAGTGCATAGCCAGTAGCCGCATTACAAATATACTCAGCCCCGAAATAATGGCTGCTACCGTTATCTCCTGGTCGAAGTGCAGGAGCGCTATAAACAACAAGGAACCAGCCCAGGATACCGTCGCATAAAGCGGACTCAGAAACACAACGGGAGTTTCGTTACACAATACATCTCGGAAAATACCCCCCATGGTTCCTGTCATCACGCCCATAAAACTTGCGATAAGAGGGGGGGCTCCAACCATAAGTGACACCAGGGTTCCGGCAACACCAAAAGTCGCCAGGCCCGCAGCGTCAGCGACCAGAAAATACCTGGGTGAAACCACCACCAGTCTCGCCGCCACGAAAACGGTGACCGCGCTACCCAGCGACGCAATAAAAAATACCTGATCGTTGATCCAGAATACATCGCGGGAAAGAAGCATGTCACGCAGCGAACCGCCACCCAGCCCTGTGGCAATGGCAATAATAATTACGCCGAATAAATCAAACTGTTTGAAACCGGCTTTAAGGACACCGGAAGCTGACGAAACAATAACCGCAAGCAACGTTATCCAGTACAGATTTTCCAGGAGCGATGGTGTTGGATCTAGCGGCATGTCATTGACTATATGCTTGCGACGACACCCTAATCAGGGGCGCAAAGACACTCGATCAGCCGCTGTATCTGTCGTTTGCAACAGCCGATCCCATCTGTAGCACAGGTCTGTTTTTGAACTTCTTCCACTGTTCTGGCCCCATTTACGATAGCATTGATAATGTCTATCTTAAGAACATCATTACATGTACACAGATTTTCATCCAGATCCTTCTTAAGGATAGATGGAAGTTTATCCAGAGGATTTTTATCAGGGTCAATATTCATAAAAACGGTTCATATTCGTTTTACAGATAACAACTGAATTGGGCCGCGCAGATTTCTGCGCAGGCTCGAATGACTGGATATGTTGCTTTTACCTTCTGCAGTGTTATCACGCGCAAATTATTTCTCTCCTTCAGACCAATACTCCTTTGGGAAAAGCCGGCTGTAATCACTGTTTCAGGCAGCCGTTACACCTCCCCGTAACGGGGAGCATTTCCCAGCCACCGCCGTATGATCGGTTTCACGGACTCCGGGTGTTTGTCCAGCAGTTGCCTGGCCGCTGCCTCCACCTTGTCATACAGGTACTGATCGCGCATCAGCTCAGCGATACGGAACTGCAACATTCCGGTTTGCCGGGTCCCCAGCACTTCGCCCGGGCCGCGCAGCTCCAGGTCCTTGCGGGCAATCTCGAAGCCATCGCTGGTTTCGCGTAACACCGCCAGCCGTTTACTGGCCATGCGTGACAGGGGTCCGCGGTACATGAGCACGCAACTGCTTTGCGCTGTGCCGCGCCCCACCCGGCCGCGCAGCTGGTGCAATTGCGCCAGCCCGAGCCGCTCGGCGTTTTCTATTATCATCAGGGACGCATTGGGCACGTCCACACCGACCTCTATGACCGTCGTGGCGACCAGCAGGTCAATAGCGCCCTGCTTGAATGCCTGCATGAGCCGCACCTTTTCCTGCTCTTTCAGCCGGCCGTGCACAAGACCGACATTGACCTCGGGCAAGGCCTCTGCGAGCCGTGCCGCGGTATCTTCCGCGGCCTGACATTGCAGTGATTCGGATTCCTCGATCAGGGTGCAGACCCAGTAGATCTGCCGGCCTTCGCGACAGGCCTCGCGTACGCGCTGTATGACTTCATCGCGCCGCTGTTCGGACACGGCCACGGTCTGTACCGGGGTACGGCCCGGCGGCAATTCATCGATCACCGAGGCATCGAGATCCGCGTACAGCGTCATGGAAAGCGTTCTTGGAATGGGGGTTGCCGTCATAATCAACTGGTGGGGCACCTCGTTTTTCGTGCGCCCTTTATCGCGCAGCGCCAGGCGCTGGTGCACACCAAACCGGTGCTGCTCATCGATAATCACCAGTCCGAGCCGGCTGAAAGCGACGTCGTCCTGGAACAGCGCATGTGTGCCTATAACAACCTGTACGCTCCCATCCGCCATCCCTTCCAGTACCCTGCTGCGCGCCTTGCCCCTGACCTTGCCGCTCAACCAGCCCACCTGGATACCAAGCGCATCGAACCAGCCGGAAAAGTTACCGAAGTGCTGTTCAGCCAGCAATTCGGTCGGCGCCATGATCGCGACCTGGCAGGAACTGGCTACGGCCTGCACGGCAATAGCAGCCGCCACGACGGTTTTTCCCGAACCCACATCACCCTGGACGAGGCGCATCATGGGGTGCGCTGCTGACATGTCATGCAACAGCTCGCCGATTACGCGCCGCTGGGCGGCGGTTAACTCGAAAGACAGGGATTGAATAAATGTTTGCAGCAGGTCATTACGCGCGCTCAGCGCCACTGCCTGCAGTCTGCGCGCGCGCAGGCGTACCCGCCTGAGGCTGAGGTGGTGGGCCAGCATTTCCTCGAAGGCGAGGCGCTGTTGCGCGGCGTGCGTGCCGGCCTCCAGCAACGCGACGTCGGCATCCGCAGGCGGTCTGTGCACGTAGCGCAATGCCGACTGCAGGTCGCCGAGTTGCAGCTCCGCCAGTAACTCATCAGGCAACCACTCGGGCAGGCTGTCGGCTGCCAGCAGTTGCAGTGCCTGGTCGCTGAGTTTACGCAGTGTTAGCTGGTGTATCCCCTCGGTAGTCGGATATACCGCAGTGAGACGATCTTCAACCGGCAGGGGCTCGCCCTCGACCAGGCGCTGGTATTCGGGGTGGACCATTTCCAGCATCGCCGGCCCGCGCCGCACTTCACCGTAGACACGCAGACGCGCTCCGCGCTCGAAACCCTGTTGCTGCAGCCTGCTGAAATAGAAAAACCGCAGCAGCAGTGATCCACTGCCGTCGCTGACCCGCACCAGCAGACTGCGGCGCCGGCCATACCTGATTTCAGCCAGGTCCACCGTGACCTCGATAACGGCGCGGCTGCCATGGCGCAGACTGCCGACCGGCACGACGCGGGTACGGTCTTCATAGCGGCGTGGCAGGTGGAACAGGACGTCCTGGACTGTCTCGATACCAAACGCTGCCAGCTTCTGCGCCGACTTCGGTCCTACGCCACGCAGCACCGATACCGCCAGGGTATCCAGCGAACGCTCGTTGGCGGGCAAGGCGCTCAGTCGTTGAGTACCAGTACGGCGTCCATCTCTACGGCGGCATCTTTCGGCAGCGCGGCCACACCCACCGCTGCCCGCGCCGGATAGGGTTCCCGGAAATACTCGGCCATGACCTGGTTTACCAGCGGGAAGTGGCCAAGATCGGTCAGGAAAATATTGAGTTTGGCGACATCCGCGAGGCTACCGCCCGCGGCGCCGCAAACTGCGGAAAGATTGTCGAACACGCGACGGATCTGTACCTCCATATTGCCTTCAACCATCTCCATGGTTTCCGGCACCAGTGGTATCTGCCCGGACAGGTAGACGGCGTTGCCGCACCTGACCGCCTGTGAGTAGGTGCCGATTGCCTGTGGCGCCTGCTGCGTATGAATGACGCTGCGTTGCATGGTTTCTCCTTTCTCAAAAAACTAGTTCTTGCTGCGGCTGATGCGCAGCACCGGGGGCAGCTTGCGAATGCAACGGATCACCCTGGCCAGGTGCCGGCGATCGTGCACGGTTACGGTAAAGTTCATCGACGTGTCGAGACCGTCGCGATCCTCTATGGATACGTTCTCGATATTGGACCCGGCCTCGGAGATCTCCGCGGCAATGGTCGCCAGCACGCCCTTCTGGTTGGAAACATCCACGCGTATCTCGGCCGCAAACTCGCCCTCGATATCCGTTTGCCATTCGACATCGATCCATTTATCCGGCCGACTGCGGTATTCACTCAGGTTGTTACAGGTTTCAGTGTGTATGACCAGGCCGCGGCCCGCGCTGATGAAACCGACAATGGCATCCCCCGGAATCGGCCGGCAGCAGCGCGCAAAATGCACCACCATGCCTTCGGTGCCGCGTATGGCCAGCGGCTTGCTGTGCCCGGTTTCCGGCGGCCTTTCGCCACCGCCTTCTTCCTGCGGCACCAGCCTGCGCGCGACCAGCATCGCCATACGGTTGCCGATCCCGATATCGGCAAACAGGCTTTCCCGGCTTTTGAAACCGCATTCGTCCATCAGGTGCTGGAACTGGGCATCATTCACCTCGGCCAGCGAGCTGTTGGTATTGTGCAGCGCCTTGTCGAGCATGCGCTGGCCCAGTTCGGTCGCCTCGTCGTTCTGCAGATTCTTCAGGTAATGACGGATATTGGAACGGGCCTTGGCGGTGGTTACGAAATTAAGCCAGGCGGGATTCGGGTGGGCACCGGTAGCGGTAATCACTTCGACAGTCTGGCCGTTCAACAGCGGGGTACGCAGGGGCGCGAGACGGCGATCGATTTTTGCCGCGATGCAGGTATTGCCTACATCGGTGTGTACTGCGTAGGCAAAGTCCACCGCGGTTGCGCCGCGCGCCAGCTCCAGAATGTCCCCCGCCGGGGTGAACACATACACCTCGTCCGGGAACAGGTCGATCTTTACGTTCTCCAGGAACTCCAGGGAGTTGCCCGCGTTGCGCTGCATCTCCAGCAACTCGCGCAACCATTCGCGCGCGCGCGTCTGCGCGTTATTGCCACTGCCCTTTTCACTGCTCTTGTACAGCCAGTGGGCGGCGATACCGGACTCGGCGACGCGTTCCATATCCTCGGTGCGAATCTGCACTTCTATGGGCACGCCGTAGGGTCCGAACAACACCGTATGCAATGACTGGTAACCGTTGGCCTTGGGAATGGCGATGTAGTCCTTGAACTTGCCGGGCACCGGTTTATACAGGTTGTGCATCATGCCCAGCACGCGGTAACAGGTATCCACGTTGTCGACGATAATGCGGAATGCGTAGACGTCGAACACTTCCGTAAACGACCCCACCCGGTCACGGATTTTCTTGTACAGGCTGTACAGGTGTTTTTGCCGGCTGAGCAGGCGGCACTGCAATTGCTCATGCTCTACACGCTGCCGAATGGCCGATTCAATCTTGTTGAGAATTTCCTTGCGGTTGCCACGCGCCTTTTTCACCGCATTTTCCAGCACCCGGTAGCGCATCGGGTACAGCGAGGCAAACCCCAGGTCCTCGAGTTCCAGGCGCAGCTGGTTCATGCCCAGCCGGTTGGCGATGGGCGCGTAGATATCCAGTGTCTCGCGCGCAATGCGGCGGCGTTTTTCACCGCGCATCACGCCCAGTGTGCGCATGTTGTGCAAACGATCGGCCAGCTTGACCAGGATGACACGGATATCGCGCACCATAGCCAGTATCATCTTGCGGAAGTTTTCCGCCTGCGCCTCGGCCTGGCTTTCAAACTTGATCTGGGTGAGTTTGCTGACACCGTCGACCAGCTCGGCCACTTCCTCGCTGAACTCGCTGGTCACTACCTCCTTGGGGGTGCCGGTATCCTCGATTACATCGTGCAGGATGCCGGCGATAATGCTCTCGGCATCCATGTGCATTTCAGCGAGGATGCGCGCTACCGCGATGGGGTGGTAAATGTACGGCTCACCCGAGATACGGCGCTGGCCTTCGTGCGCTTCCGCACCGAACAGGTAAGCGCGGTAGATCTCCCTGACCTGTTCCGGTTCCAGGTAGGATTCGAGCAGATCACACAGATCGCTGATCAGAAATCGCGATTCATCTCGCTCGTCAAGGGGTAAGGGAGTGGCCATGCATCCAGATAATAGGTGAAATCCCGTTAACCGCAAATAAAAAAGCCGCTTCAGTGTGACACTGAAGCGGCTGGCTGTTTAACGGGTGCCCGGGGGCCGGGATTCAGCTTTCCGGGGGAGGCGTGGGAGCCTGGGACTGGGCCTCTGCCTCTGCAGCTTCAACCGCTGCGACCAGTACGTCTTCTTCCACCGCTTCTTCCTCAGCTACTTCGTCGAGAATACCGGCGGTTACGTAGTCTTCCGCGATTTCCCGCAACGCGACAACGGTAGGCTTGTCATTTTCCCAGTCGACGAAAGGCTCGGCGCCCCTGGCCAGCTGGCGCGCGCGTTTGGTCGCTACCAGCACCAGCTGAAAACGGTTATCTACCTTGTCGAGACAATCTTCTACTGTGACGCGTGCCATATCGTTTCCGTTTTTCCATACCCATCGGGGCGCTGCAGTGTACTCGAATCAGCCTGCGGGTTCCAGCAAGCCCCTCAATTCGCTGGCATAACGCTGCTGCTGCGCCTCGCTGCGCAAGCGCCGGCTGCGAAACAGGGCCATCAGCTCCTCCAGCGCGGTGTCAAAATCATCGTTGAATACAAGGTAATCAAATTCATCATAGTGAGACATTTCGCTGACGGCATCGGCCATACGGCGGTCGATCACCTCGTCGCTGTCCTGGCCACGCCCGGTCAGCCGCTCCCGCAAGGCTTCCCGACTCGGCGGCAGAATGAAGACCCTGACGGCCTCGGGGAACGCCTTGTACACCTGGCGCGCGCCCTGCCAGTCGATTTCCAGAATCACGTCCGCGCCCGATTCCAGCTTCTCGAGCACCGTGGCACGGCGGGTTCCGTAATAGTTGTCAAACACCTGCGCATGCTCCAGAAACTCGCCGTCGGCCACCAGCCGCTCGAACTCATCCCGGCTAACGAAGTGGTAATCCACCCCATCCTCCTCACCGGGGCGGGCCGGCCGCGTGGTATGCGAGACCGACACCGCCACATCCGCGAGCTTTTCCAGCAACGCCTTGACCAGGCTGGTTTTTCCTGCACCGGACGGCGCGGAAATGATATACAGGGTACCTATCGACATAACTTATTCCACATTCTGAACCTGTTCCAGCATCTGCTCGATCAACACCTTGAGCTCAACCGAAGCCGCGGTGGTTTCACTGTCGGCCGACTTTGAACCCAGGGTATTGGCCTCACGGTTAAATTCCTGCATCAAAAAATCCAGGCGCCGCCCGATCGGTTCGTTACTCTCCAGCACGCGGCGCGTTTCGACCACGTGCCCCTCGAGGCGATCCAGCTCTTCATCGACATCCATCTTCTGCAACAGGAACAGCAATTCCTGCTCCAGCCGGTCATTGTCGACCCGCGTATCCAGCTCGGCCAGCCGCGCCTGCAGTTTTTCCCGGATCCGGGCCTGTACTGCCGGCAAGCGCTCGCGTACTTTTCCCACCTGCCGGTCAATACCTTCCAGGCGCGCACCGAGCAGGCCCCGGATTTTCTCGCCTTCACGCTCGCGGGTCGCCACCAGCTCATCCAGCGCCTGGTCGAGCAATTCCAGCGCGAACTCCTGCAGCGACGCAGTCTCCGGCTCGGGGTCGCGCACCACGCCCGGCCAGCGCAGCAGCTCCATCACGCCCGGCGACGTCGCCTCGGAAGAGCGTGTTTCAATCTCCCGGCAGGCATCCAGGACCGCCCTGAGGCGTCCGTAGTCCAGTTCCAGCGTGTCCGCCACCTGCGCGGTAAACCGCCAGCGCAACACACATTCCAGCTTGCCGCGCCCCAGCCGTACGCTGACGCGCTCGCGTACCCGCGGTTCCATGGCCCGTAATTCATCGGGCAGCCGTACGAACATTTCCAGGTAGCGGTGGTTCACCGACCTCAGTTCCCACGTCAACTCCGCACCGGCTTTTTCGCCGCCGATCCTCGCAAACGCCGTCATACTGCGCATCATCTCAAGTCACCCTGTTTCCCTGCCGCTAAGGAATATTGCAACAACCTGTTTTTGTGAAGGATTTCACTAACTGACCGCGGTTCCCGCAGGTCGACAGTCTAGAGGATCATGGCTAAAAAGCTAGACAGTCTGAAACCCGGCACCTGCCTGGACGGATACAAGCTGGAAAAAACGCTGGGTGGCGGTGGCTTCAGCGTGGTTTACCGTGCACGCCAGGTAAATAACGACCGCCGCGTCGTCATCAAGGAATACATCCCCAACAAGCTGGCCAAACGCGACCGCAGCGGGCAGGTGCGGGCGCGCAACGAAAGAACGGAAACCCGTTTCAACCGCGGCCGCAAACTGTTTTTCCAGGAAGCCAGCACCCTGGCGACGCTGAAGCACACCAACATCGTCGACGTGTTCAATTTCTTCCAGGCCAACGGCACCGTGTACATGGTCATGGAGTACCAGGAAGGTGAGAACCTGCAGAGCTACCTGAAAGCCCGGCGCGGCGGTCTCAGCGAAACCTTCCTGCGCACCGTGTTTCCTCCCCTGCTGGACGGCCTGGAACTGATTCATTCCAATGACCTGCTGCACCTGGATATCAAACCCGGCAACGTCCATATCCAGCGCGGCGGCCAGCCCCTGTTACTCGATTTCGGCGCCGTGCACGGTTTCCCGCAAAGCCGCCAGGAACAGCCGGGGCAGGTGATCAGCCCCGGTTTTTCACCCATCGAACAATACGACAACCGCGGCTACGTGGGCCCCTGGACCGATCTCTATGCGATTGGCGCCACCATGCGCGCCTGTATCGAAGGGGCGCCGCCGGTCAACGCGCTCAAACGCCACGAGCGTGACAACCTCAAACCCGCACAGTTTGCCTTTCGCGGGCGCTACGCCGACAACCTGCTGCGCGCCATCGACTGGGCGATGGAAGTCGACCCGCTGCTGCGTCCGCAAAGTGTCGCCGAATTCCGCGACGCCCTGACGGCCGATACAGTGCCGGAACCCGAACAGCCGTGCTCGGCCTTCGACCGGCTGGCCAATGCGCTGTGGGGCAGGGCCCTGCCATGAACATTGTTACCGCACTCACCAACCGGCTGGGTAACCGCAGCAATAACCAGGACCGTTGCCTGATACTGGAACGCGCCGGACGGGTACTGCTGGTCGTCGCCGACGGCATGGGCGGGCACGCGCGCGGCGAGCTCGCGGCGCAAACGGCCATTGACAGCCTCAGCCGCAGTTTCCTGGACCAGGGCGGCCGCATCGATGACCCGGAAGGCTTCCTGGAAAATGCACTGCACTCCGCCCACATCGATGTCGTCGACGCCGGTCGCGCCGAATACCCGCCGGTCAATCCACGCACTACCTGCGTGGTATGCCTGGTGCAGGGCGACCGGGCCTGGTGGGCACACGTCGGCGACAGCCGCCTGTACCTGCTGCGCAACGGCGAGCTGGTAGCACGCACCCGCGACCACACCCCGGTAGAGGAACTGCTGCGCAGCGGCGCCATCCGCGAAGACGAACTGCGCACTCACCCCTTGAGAAACAGCGTCAGCCGCTGCCTGGGCGGGACACTGAAACTCCCCAGAATCAGCTTCGACCAGGCACAGCTCCGGACTGATGACATCCTGTTGCTCTGCTCCGACGGCCTGTGGTCTGCACTCCCGGAACAGCGGCTGACCGAGCTTTCCACCTATGGCGACCTGGAGCGTGACGCCAACCTGCTCACCGACGAGGCCGAACTGGCCAGCTACCCGCGCAGTGACAATATCAGCCTGGTGTGCCTGCACTGGCTGTCCGCCGGGGAATCACCGGCCGCCGAAACCGTTACCGCCCAGGCACCTGTCAGGGAAGCGGCCCCGGCCGGCGAAGACCGGGATGAACTCCAGCAGGCCATTGATGACATCCACCGCGCCATGCTCGATTACGCCGCCGAGATGAAAAAGTGAGCAACGGCGCCGGATAAGGCACCACCCTGAATCAGCAACAGCGCCCCCGGATCCTTCAAAACCGGCACCGGTCTGGCGCCCGTGCAACGCTCCGTTATAATGCCCGCCACCCTGCAGCCCACTGAGGAAATTCCATGCGTCCCAGCAACCGTGCCCCGGACCAGATGCGCCCGGTCACCCTGACCCGAAACTACACCATGCACGCCGAAGGCTCGGTACTGATCGAGTTCGGCAATACCAGGGTGCTGTGCAACGCCAGCATCGACGAGCGCGTGCCGGGCTTTCTGCGTGGCAAGGGGCAGGGCTGGGTTACCGCCGAGTACGGCATGCTGCCGCGCTCCACCACCGAACGCATGGGGCGCGAGGCCGCGCGCGGCAAACAGGGTGGTCGCACCCTGGAAATCCAGCGCCTGATCGGCCGGTCGCTACGCGCCGTGGTAAATATGAAAGCGCTGGGCGAACGCACGGTCACCATAGACTGCGACGTTATCCAGGCCGATGGCGGCACCCGCACCGCCAGCATTACCGGCGGTTTTGTCGCGCTTGCCGACGCCATGCAAAAACTGGTCGCGGACGGCACCCTGAAGAAGAACCCGCTGACCGGCGCAGTGGCCTCCGTTTCCGTCGGCATCTACAAGGGCACACCGGTACTCGACCTGGATTACCCGGAAGACTCCTGCGCGGAGACTGATATGAACGTGGTCATGACAGACAGCGGCCAGTTCATCGAAGTCCAGGGCACGGCGGAGGGCCACCCGTTCAGCCAGGACGAAATGAACCAGATGCTGGCGCTGGCCAAAAAGGGCATCGGCGAACTCTGCCGGCTGCAGTCAGACACCCTGGCCGCTTGATACTCATGACGCAACGCATCGTACTTGCCAGCAACAACGCCGGGAAAGTTCGGGAGTTCAACCAGCTGCTGGCCGGCAGTGAATTCGAAATAATCCCGCAATCCGAATTCCAGGTCGAGGAAGTCGAAGAGACCGGCCTGACTTTTGTCGAAAACGCCTTGCTCAAGGCGCGCAACGCCGCGCAACACACCGGCCTGCCCGCCATCGCCGATGACTCGGGGCTGGAAGTGGACGCGCTGAACGGCGCACCGGGCATCTACTCGGCACGCTATGCCGGCGCGGGTGCGAGCGACCGGCAGAACCTCGAAAAGCTGCTGGATGCGCTGAAAGGTGTCAGCGAGGAAAACCGCAGCGCGCGTTTTCAGTGCCTGATGGTCTATATGCGCCACCCGCAGGATCCCACCCCCATGATCTTCCAGGGCACCTGGGAAGGCCGGATTCTGCACGCGCCGCAGGGCGACAACGGTTTTGGTTACGACCCGGTATTCTATGTTCCGGAACAACAATGTGCTTCTGCCGAACTGCCCTCCGACCTCAAGAACAGCCTGAGTCACCGCGGCCAGGCCCTGCGCCGGCTGATCGCCGTATTGCGGGGACAGTATGCTTAGGGAGCCTGATTAATCCGAATTAGGCCCCCGTAAATCCTACCGTGAGCTTTCAATTTACTGCACCGCCCCCGCTGTCCCTGTACATCCATTTCCCCTGGTGCGTACACAAGTGCCCTTACTGCGACTTCAACTCGCACGCTATCCGGGGTGAAGCCCCGGAAGCCGCCTACGTCGAAGCACTGCTCAGGGATCTGGAACAAACGCTGCCGGCCGTCTGGGGACGCACCGTGCAAACGGTGTTCATGGGCGGCGGCACACCCAGCGTGTTTTCACCACAATCCATTGACCGGCTGTTGAGTGGCGTGCGGGCCCGGCTGCCGCTCGGCCCCGACGCGGAGATTACCCTGGAAGCCAACCCCGGCACGCTGGAGCAGGAAAAATTTACCGGCTACCGGGAGGCCGGCGTCAACCGCCTGTCGATTGGTGTCCAGAGCCTGAACGATACACACCTGAAAACACTGGAACGCATACACGACGCTGCCGAAGCAACCCGTGCAGCCGCGGCAGCGCGCCAGGCGGGCTTCGACGACTTTAACCTGGACCTGATGTTCGGCCTGCCGGGGCAAAACATAGCACAGTGCCGCGATGATTTAACGGCAGCCATCGGGCTGCAACCCACCCACCTGTCCTGGTATCAGCTCACCCTGGAACCCAACACCCGGTTTTATGCTCACCCACCGCCGCTGCCCGATAATGACAGCCTGTGGGACATGCAGGAGCAGGGGCACTCACTGCTCGCAGCGCACGGCTATACTCAGTATGAAGTGTCCGCCTTCGCCCGCAGCGGGCGGCGCTGCCGCCACAACCTGAACTACTGGCGGTTCGGCGACTACATCGGTATCGGCGCCGGCGCCCACGGCAAGATTACCGACGGCGGCCGGGGCATAATTACGCGCTACCGGAAGCAGCGCCACCCGCAGGCATGGCTGGAAAGCGCCGGCAGTGAACAGTGCATTGCCGGCCAGCATGTGCTGACGGAAGCCGAAGCGATATTTGAATTCGCCCTTAACCGGCTGCGCCTAAGGCAGGGTTTCGACCTCGCTGACTTCGAAGCCGTTTGCGGTCTGCAGCGCAGCCACCTGTTGCCGCCACTGCAACGTGCAGCCGACGATGGTCTGCTGCTGCTGGAAGACAACCGGGTACAACACACCCGTCAGGGCTGGCGGTTCATGAACAACCTGCTGGAACGGTTTCTGCCGGAGGAGACACAGCATGATGCTGGAAGCACCCAGGATTGACTGCCCCTGTTGCGGTGAACAGTTTGAAATCCGCGTGGATTGTTCCATGGGCGGTCAGCAATATGTGGAAGACTGTCCGGTATGCTGCCGGCCGATCGAGATACGCACCAACGATGACTGACTACATACCAATAGATTGCGACCTGCACAGCGAATACGAACTCACCATCATGCAGAACCGGCGCCTGCGCATTTCCTGGCGCGACCAGGACGGGCAACATCACGTACAGGCGCTGAAGCCCCGTGATCTGGTGACGCGCAATCACGAAGAGTTCCTGGTCGCCGAAAACCGGCAGGGACAGCGACAGGAAATTCGACTCGACTACATAGTGAGAACGGAAGTCGTCCAGAATCCCCGAGCCAGCCGTTAGTTTTGCTACCATGCCCGGCATGGAATCCAGCATTCACGATCTTGAAATCCTGCTGAACTCGCGCGTTCCGCTTATTCTCGTCGAAACCAGCGACGAGCGCCGCGCACTGGAGACTTTCAAACGCCTGGCGCTGCGTACCGGACAGCCGCTCATGCGCTGGTCGGTTACCACCGGTCTGCAGCGTATCGACCTTGACCTGCAACCCCAGGCACACGCAAGGGAGCCCGACCAGGCGCTTGCCCAGATCAGGGCCACCGGCACGGCCGGGCTCTACCTGCTGCTGGATTTCCACCCCTACCTGGATGACCCCGCCCATGTACGCATGATCAGGGAAATCGCCATGGGCTATGGCAAGGCAGCGCATACCCTGGTATTTATCAGCCACGCCTGCAAACTGCCTGACGAACTCAGGCCACTGAGCGCGCGCTTCGAACTGGCCCTGCCCGACCGCGCCGCGCTCGAACGCCGGGTCCGGGAGGAGGCGCGCAACTGGGCGGCCGGGAACCCCGGCAGGGAAGTCAAAACCGATGACCGCACGCTGAACCAGTTGCTGAAGCAGCTCGGCGGTCTCACCGAATCCGATGCCCGGCGACTGATCCGCAATGCCATTCATGACGATGGCGCGATTACGGAATCCGATCTTCCCGAGGTACTGCACGCCAAGTACCGGTTACTCGACCAGGGCGGCGCGCTGTCGTTCGAGCTGGACACTGCGCAGTTTGGCGAGGTGGGCGGCCTGAATGCGCTGAAACGCTGGCTGGAACAACGCAAACATGCCTTCCTGGACCCCGACCCGGCACTGGATGCGCCCAGGGGCATCCTGCTGGTGGGGGTCCAGGGCGGCGGCAAAAGCCTGGCTGCCAAGGCGGTAGCCGGGCTCTGGCAACTGCCGCTGCTGCGCCTGGACTTCGGTACGCTCTATAACAAGTTCTTCGGCGAAACCGAGCGCAACCTGCGCAATTCGCTGCGTACCGCGGAAGCCATGGCACCCTGCGTCCTGTGGGTCGACGAAATCGAGAAAGCCATCGCCAGCGGCGACTACGACAGCGGCACCTCGAAACGGGTACTGGGCAGCCTGCTGACCTGGCTGGCGGAACGCGACAAGCCGGTGTTCCTGGTCGCCACCGCCAACCGCATCGATAACCTGCCCCCCGAGCTGATCCGCAAGGGGCGCATGGACGAAATCTTCTTCGTCGACCTGCCGGATGAAGCCACCCGGATACAGATCTTCGACATCCACCTGCGCAAACGCGGCCAGCAGGCGCAGGCATTCAACCTGGTCGAACTGTCCAGGCAGAGCGAGGGGTTCTCGGGTGCGGAGATCGAACAGGCCGTGGTCGCAGGCCTGTACCTGGCAAGGGAACAGAATACGGCACTGGATGACGAACACCTGCTGATCGAACTCCGCCAGACCCGGCCACTGTCTGTTGTCATGGCCGAACGACTCAGCGCACTACGCGACTGGGCCCGCAACCGTACTGTCTCCGCCGACTAGTAGTCCATCAATCTTATAACTTAGGATAAAGCCGCTTTAACTTGATGCGT
>JBHHXO010000016.1:0-23381 GCA_046757125.1 Thiogranum sp. | reverse complement strand
AATGGATGAGACCTGATGTGGCTGATCGTGGCAGAATGGGCTGAATAGTTACAAAGGGATTTCGTAGATTCCTGCTCACCCGCTTTCCCTACTCTGTCATCTATAAGCATACCTCTGAAACAATTTATATCATTGCTGTAATGCATAACAGCAGGAAGCCAGATTATTGGCTAAGTCGCATATAAACAATCGGGGACAGACCACGTTTATTAATCAGAAAAGGTACAGGGGACACTGCTCACTTAATCACTTAAACCGACGCCAAAGGCCAGACAGTCACCATGAGGGACCCGGGCGCCGGTAGGTATTTGACCAGTGACCAAGCCCGGATATTACGACCCGGCTACGGGGGTATCTCACCAGTGATCCTGCTGGATTGGAGAGGCCAAGGGGGCAGAGTGCTTGAAATCCACCCCCAATCCGCGCTAGCGTGGAAATGTTTTCGGCGATCCAGTGCAAAGGAGTTGCATCATGCGTCGACCAGGGCATGTGGTCCACGGCCAGGCCATGCGTCTCGCCAGTGCAGAGTCGAGAATTACCCGCGTGGTGGTGGCAGGAAGAGCAGGCAGTACCATCAGGTTTCGTGATCAAGCACAGGCCCCTTGATTCAGAGCAGAACGGCACAAGGGATAACGGAATACCTCCCCAAGGTAAGCTATTTTACAGATTTATCGAGGGAGGTAATGAATAAAAGGGCGGGTATGGGGAAGGAGCTAACGAAAGACATGTTGCCTGTCGGCAAGGAAATCCCGTGGGATTTGTGCAACCGGCAGGGCCGGGTGATGTTTCGCAAAGGGTTTGTTGTCAATACACCTGCGAGTTGTGAGCGTATCCTGGGTATGAAATTGCAGGTTTCAGCAGAATCTGATGGGACGGTAAAGGATAGCGGGCCTGAACTGTCGCTTGCTGCCGCTCTACAGGCCCATACCGTGGTTGGGCCGCTGCGCGTTATCGAGTCCCTGGCTGACCAGGTTACCGAGTTGTTTGCCGGTATCTGTTATGGCCCGCTCCCGGATCTGTCTGCGCTGTACTCGTTGGTCGAATCGGCAGATCGCCTGTTCGCAGAGCACCCGGATACCTGTCTTGCCGCGGTTCACTTCAATCATGGCCGTAGTTACCAGTCATTGCACGCGATCTACTCATTGTTTCTCGCCACACAATTCGCTGAGGTACTGGCATATGATAAAACCGGGTCACGATCACTCGCCAGCGCAGCATTGACGGCTAATCTTGGCATGTTCGAATACCATGATGAGTGGGCAAATCAGCCCGGCCCGCTAACAGATGAACAGAATCAGGTGCGTTTGCAACACCCGAATCGTTCCGCCGAGCGTCTTCAGTCGCTTGGGGTGAACGATCCGTTCTGGTTGCAGACGGTACGTCAGCACCATGAGTTCAGGGATGGGAGTGGCTACCCGCTTGGACTGGGTGGTGATGATGTACTGGAAAGCGCACGTGTCGTGGGTTTGATCGATTGTTACCTTGCAGGGGTTTTGCCGCGGGCAGGCCGGACGCCTGACTCAGGGAAAGCCCTGAAAAGGGTTTATCAGCATGCAGGCAAGTATGGTGAGCAGCTTGCCCGGCTTATGGTCAAGGTGATTGGTGTATACCCGCCGGGCACGTCGGTCGAACTGGAAAACGGCGAGATCGCTGTTGTCATACACAGGGACATGGATGATACGGCGCGCCCGAGCGTGATAACAGTCAAACAGCAGGATGATCGTTATTCAAAAGATCAGCCGGTGCGTGATACAGGTGAAAACAGATATCGCATTGTGGGTGTTTATACCCCGGTGAAGGGTGAAGTGAACCCTGCGCTGATGGTCAGGGCGTGGCATTAGACAAAACCGGACTAACCAGGAAATATAGCCATATGGAACTACCTGTATTTACTGCATTTGCCTTGCTGGAGATTCTGTTTGTCGGGTTGCTTTATGCGGCGTACCTGCATTTTCATAACCGGCATAAACAGACGATAGACGATGAGACGGCAGAGCCGTCCGCCGCGGATCAGTATGCTGCCTGTCTGCACCAGGCGATACTTCAGGCAGACGCCCGTCTGGCGGGCATGAGAGACGGTAATGTGCTCGATAAAAGAAGGCTGGTCGAAACGCGCCTGGCCTTTCTCAAGGCGGAGCATGCCGCTGTCGACAGGTCGGGGCAGGATGAAGAGAAGTTATGGTCCCTGCTGGAGGAGCCATTGTTGCTATTAACGCCGGGCGATGATCACGCCATATCGCCACTGGTTGAGTCATTACAAATGCAGGTGCGTTCGTATGAAAAACGCCTGGCCAACCTGGAGCAGTTCCGTGACCTGTTTTTTGAGCTGAAAGGAAAGGTGGGCGAAAACAGCGTGCGCGGGGAAAATTTAAAGACAGAAGTACAGCGCATGATTCCTGATGAGGACCAGTCGCCCGAACTGAAAAGCATGCTGGAGGAACTCGAACGGGAGAATCGCCAGATGAGTGCGCAACTGGAAAACGTGGAAGCGGTTTTCTCGGATATTCTTCACAAGGTGTCTGAGCCGGTTGAGGCTGACAGCGAAAGTATCGCCGGAAGCATGTCGGGTATTGACCAGAGTGTCGAAAGTATACGCAGCATTATTTCCATGCAGGAGAGCAGAATCGCCGAGCTTGCCGCACTGATCGCGCAGCAGGAAACTGAACTTTCCAGTAAGGAAAAGCTTGAGCAGGTACTGGAGACGCTGACTGAAAGCAACCGTGAGCTGGAAACGGTTATTACGGTTGTCGAGGAGGAAAACCTGTTTCTGCAGGAGCAGATCTCCATGCTGTTGACGCAGGAACTGGAAAAGGACCGGAAAGACTCCGAGGAGAAAGAGGCGCTTCGCGAGGAGTGTCTGGCACAGCAGAAGGCTTACGTCGAGTTATCCGACAAGTTTGCCGCGATGGAAAAGGAGTACCTGCAAATATACGAGGAACACCACAGGATGAAGCGTGACGGAGAGGAAAGGGGTCGGTGACAATTGAGAATGATTGCGTTTTGTCACCGACCCCTTTTAAAGGGTCTGCGGGCGTCCCCATTCCTTGCTAGAATCCCGTTCAGTTCCAGTTTTCAGCGAGGCAGGCATGGCCGGACACCGTAAATGGGCCAATATTCAACACCGCAAGAAGGCCCAGGACGCCAAACGTGGCAAGATTTTCACCAAACTGATACGGGAAATCACCGTGGCGGCCCGTACCGGGGATGCCGATCCGGCGGCCAATCCACGCCTGCGCCTGGCGGTGGACAAGGCGCTGGGCGCCAATATGAACAAGGACACCATCGAGCGCGCTATCAAACGGGGTTCCGGGGCGCAGGATGGCGAGAATTTCGACGAGATCCGCTACGAGGGCTATGGCCCGGGCGGGGTCGCCGTGATGGTCGACTGCATGACAGACAACCGTAACCGCACCGTCTCCGAGGTGCGTCACGCGTTCACCAAGGCGGGTGGCAACCTGGGCACCAGTGGTTCGGTGGCGTTCCAGTTCGTGCAGACCGGGGTGCTTTCTTACCCCGCGGGCAGCGACGAAGACAGTATTATGGAGGCGGCCCTGGAGGCCGGCGCCAATGACGTGGTGAGCAATGACGATGGCTCGATCGACGTGCTGACCGGCCCCGAGGATTTTGTCAGTGTGCGGGAAGCCATGGTGGCCGCCGGGTTCGGGCCGGAACAGGCGGAAGTGACCATGCGTGCGGAAAACACCACGCCGCTGGACAAGGACGATGCCGAAAAGATGATTCGACTGATCGATGTGCTGGAGGAACTGGACGACGTGCAGGAGGTGTACTCCAACGCGGATATTTCCGCGGAAATCCTGGCCCAGCTGTAGTCCGGGGTATCGTGATCCGCATACTGGGCATTGACCCCGGCTCGCGCCTGACCGGTTACGGGCTGATCGACTGCGAAGGCAACGCCTCCCGCTACGTGGCCAGCGGTTGCCTCCAGGTGTCCGGCGATACCCTGCCTGATAAACTGGGCCTGATTTTCCGCGAACTCAGTGAACTGGTCGCCGAGTTCCGGCCCCAGCAGTTCGCCATCGAGAGTGTTTTCATGCACCGCAATGCCGATTCCGCCCTGAAACTGGGCCAGGCGCGCGGTGCGGCGATCTGTGCGGCAGTCACTTCCGACCTGCCGGTGGCCGAGTACGCACCGCGTGAAATCAAGCAGGCGGTGGTCGGCAAGGGCGGTGCCGACAAGCAGCAGGTGCAGCACATGGTGCGGGTATTGCTGAACCTGGCGCAACCCCCCCGGGCGGATGCCGCGGATGCACTGGCCATCGCGCTCTGCCACAGTTTTCGTAACAGGGCCCTGCAACGTGTAGCGGTGGCGACACGGCTGAGCGGGGGGCGCCTGCGATGATCGGCTTCCTGCGCGGTGTGTTGCGCGAGAAACAGCCGCCCGGCCTGTTGCTGGACGTGCAGGGCGTGGGCTACGAAGTCAACGCGCCCATGACTACCTTTTACGATTTGCCGGCGGTGGGCGAGACCATCACGCTGTTTACCCACCTCGCGGTGCGCGAAGATGCGCACACCCTGTACGGTTTCAGCAAGCTTTCCGATCGCACCCTGTTCCGTACCCTGATCAAGGTGAACGGGGTCGGTGCGAAGATGGCGCTGACCATCCTGTCGGGGATGGACGCCGGCAATTTCGCTGCCTGTGTGCAGGCCGGTGATACGGCCTCCCTGGTCAAACTACCCGGCGTGGGCAAGAAGACCGCCGAGCGGCTGGTGGTGGAAATGCGCGACCGGCTGGCGGACTGGGATACGGGCGCCACCACCACGGGGTCAGCAGTGTCGCCGCCGCCGGATGCCGCCAATCCGGTCGAGGAGGCGGTAAGCGCGCTGATTGCCCTGGGGTACAAACCGCAGGATGCCAGCCGTATGGTGCGTGCCGTTGAGACGCGCGACCTTGCGACCGAAGACATTATAAGAACCGCCCTGCAGGCAATGGTAAAGAAATAACCTCCCCGTCCGGGCCGGCCAGCACCTGTTTTTTCGGGTTGCAAGGGCAGGGGCAAGCTGTATCCTGAGTGCCATGATCGAACCCGACCGTATCGTTACCGCCGGCGCCTCTTCGGAAGACGAGGCCATGGACCGCGCTATCCGCCCGAAAACGCTGGCGGATTACGTGGGGCAGCCCCAGGTCACGGAACAGATGGAGATTTTCATCGAGGCCGCGCGGCGTCGGAAAGACGCGCTGGATCACGTGCTCATTTTCGGCCCGCCCGGGCTGGGCAAGACTACCCTGGCCCACATCATCGCCAACGAGATGGGCGCCAACCTGCGCCACAGCGCCGGGCCGGTGCTGGAAAAGCAGGGCGACCTGGCGGCGCTGCTGACCAACCTGGAGCCGCACGACGTGCTGTTCGTGGACGAGATACACCGCCTCAGCCCGGTGGTGGAAGAGATCCTGTACCCGGCCATGGAGGACTACCAGCTCGATATCGTGATCGGTGAGGGGCCGGCGGCGCGTTCTATCAAACTGGATCTGCCGCCTTTCACGCTGGTTGGCGCAACCACGCGCGCGGGTCTGCTGACCTCGCCGTTGCGGGACCGTTTCGGTATCGTGCAGCGCCTGGAGTTCTACAACAGCAGCGACCTGGCCACTATTCTGAAACGTTCGGCCCATATCCTGGGTATTCAGATGGACGATGAGGGCGCGCTGGCGCTGGCGAAACGTTCGCGTGGTACGCCGCGTATTGCCAACCGCCTGTTACGCCGGGTGCGTGACTATGCGGAGATCAAGGCGCAGGGCGTGGTGTCCGCCGCGGTGGTTGAGCGTGCCATGCAGATGCTGGATGTGGATACGCAGGGCTTTGATACCCAGGACCGGCGCCTGTTGCGCACCATCATCGAGAAATTCGATGGTGGGCCGGTGGGCGTGGATAACCTGGCGGCAGCCATCGGTGAAGAGAAAGGCACCATAGAAGACGTGCTGGAGCCTTACCTGATCCAGCAGGGTTACATTATCCGCACACCGCGCGGGCGCATGGCAACGCGCAGCGCCTATTTGCAGATCGGCCTGAAACCGCCCCGGCGGGAAGGCGGGACACTGCCTCTGATTGAATGAATCAGCGCTTTCTCAAGGCAGTGGAAGTGTGCGCGTATCAGCCGGTTTTTTCTGTGGTGGCAACAGTGGCGCCAGCTTCTGTATGACTTTTTCCGCGGTTGCGCGGTACGAGGTCAGCTTGCCCCCGTAGATACTCAATACACGCCGGCACCTGTCCCTGTCCTGGTGCAGCAGTGTGTCCCTTGAACGGTGGAAAACCGTGTTTTCCGTTTTTGGCAGTACGCGCAGACCGGCAAAGGTTTCGATGAGCTGTGACGCATCGAGCGTCTTTGCGAAATAGTGGTTGTACACCTCCAGCAGGTAACTGATCTCCCTCTCCAGCACTCGTACGTCTTCCGGCTTCCCGGTAAACAGGGATTCGGTCGTCCCCAGCAGTATGTTGTCCTTCCAGGGCATGACGAAAACAGCGCGCCCGTCCTGCGGTGCTTCCAGGTAGTACATACCCTGGCGCAGGGTGCCCGGGATCACCAGGTGCGCGCCCTGCACCAGGTCGATCGCCGGCGGTCCGGGCACGGGTTCCATGCGTTCAAGTACGCTGTTGACCCAGGGTCCGGCGGCGTTGACCAGCACCCGGGTTCTGACTTCGCCACGCTCGCCTGTTCCCCGGTAGAAAACCGTGCACTGTTCGTGTTCGCAAACGACGCGTTCAACGCTGCACCGGTACCTGATGTCGGCGCCGAGTGAAGTGGCCGACGCCAGCACCGATCGTGTGAGTTGCGCGTCGTCGGTCTGTGCGTCGTAGTAGCGGAATACGCTATCCAGCGTGTCGGTACGCAGACCATCGAGGTCGGGCCAGGCCGCTGCGGGTACCTGCTGAAAGCCCTTGCCACCCAGTAGCGCATACAGGCTCAGGCCCAGCCGGATCTGCCACGGCCGTCGCCGGGTATCACGGTAAACAGGGATATGGAAGGGCGTCAGCCGCACCAGGTGCGGTGCAATGTCGAGCAGGCGCCGTCGTTCGCGCAGGCACTCCCGTACCAGGCCGATCTGTCCGTTTTCCAGGTAACGCAGGCCGCCGTGGATGAGCTTGGACGACCGGCTTGACGAACCGGCGGCCGGCTGCGCGTACTGTTCCAGCAACAGGATGCGGTAACCTGCCGCCGCCGCGGCCTGGGCGACACCGGCCCCGTGTATGCCCGCGCCGATGACGACGACATCATAGTCCATGCCGGCATGCCCTGCGGGCGAGTAAGGGGTGTTGCAGCATGGTCCCGATATCCCGTGTCTCGATCAGTTGCACGCCGCGCGCCGCCCACTGCAGGGCGCTGTGCGGCTCGCTGATGTCGTACAGCATCCATTGCCAGTCGCCACGCCATGGTGTTTCTCCCGGGGGTATCTTGCGTTCATTGCAAATCAGGAAGCGCGGCTCGAGTTGTGCGGCCCGCTCGAGGTGTTGCCGGTCGTAACTGCGCAGTACCCAACCGGTATCGTAGTCACCCCGCTGTCGGGCACAGGACAGGGCGGCATCGCTGTAGGCGATCAGGGTGCACTGCTGCCGGAAGGGGGTGAGGATATCCAGCAGCGCGTCCATGACTTTTTGCGTGCCCCAGTAGTCCAGGCTTTCATCCTTGATTTCGACCATGGCGCGCGCCGCGGGGAAGGCCGACAGTCGTTGCAGAACCGTGTCGAGTTCCGGTGGCATTGCGGGGAAAAAGCGTTCCCCCAGACGAGCGGGTTCATGCACGCTGATGCCCCGTAGCGCCTGGCTGTCGGTAGTGAATACCGAGCGGGTGTCATTACCGGTGCGCCTGAAATCCGCATCGTGCAGCAGAACGAAGCGTCCGTCAGCGCACATCTGTACGTCGAATTCGAGCCAGCAGGCGCCGGCGCTCAGGGCGGCTTCGAGACCGGTCCAGGTATTTTCCGGGTACTGTTCCATATAGCCCCGGTGGGCGACAAGCTGCGGGACAGGTTGTTCACTCATTGACAGGGTTATCGACACGGGCGCGAAGTTGTTCAATAAAACAGGCGTAGCGGTCTGCCAGGGCGCTGTCGGGCTGCGGTTCGAAATGCTGTATGTTGTCGGGGCTCCGCCAGTTACCCGGCCGACCGGCCGCGAGCCAGGCGATACCCCGGGCACTGGCTTCCGGGTCGTCTGCGCGCTGCAGCGGCAGCCCGGTGAGGTTGGCGAGCTTCCGGCACAGGGCGTCGAGCTGTGACAGGCCGCCGCTGACACGCAGGCGCGTGATGGCCTGGTGCTGTTGCATGATTTCAAGATTGTACCGAACCAGGAACAGGATGCTCTCGGTAACGGCGACTGCCGCCCGGGCTGTATCGGGCGTGTCGTGTGCAGGCACGAACCCGGGTTCCGGCCCCTGGCACCACCAGGGTGATCCCAGTCCGCCCACGCTGTTCAGGAACAGCGGGGGATCGCTGACCTGTTCGAGCCAGCGCGGCAGACCGCTACGAATATCTTCATCCGGCCACTGTGATTGCAGCCATTGCAGGGCGCTGCCCGCGCCATTGACGGTGCCTTCCAGCAGGTATTCGCAATGCGCCTGGTCGCTGAAGGCAATGCTCGACAGCAGTTCCGCGGGTGCCGCGGCGCCGGCCCGGGCGGCGAGGATGAAGGCGCCGCTGCCCAGGTTGACCAGGGCCGTATTCCTGTCCGGGCGGCCCGATCCGAACCAGGCCGCGTTCTGGTCGCCGCACAGTGCCGTTACCGGGACCCCGGATTCCGCCAGCGTGCCATACGCATGTTGTACCGGGTGGCACGGCGGCAGCCGGTCGAGCGGGACGTTGAACCAGTCGGCCAGTTGTGGCGACCACTCGAGCGTGTGTATATCCAGTAACTGCATACGTTGCGCATTGCTGTGATCCACCGCGTAGCGGTGCTCGCGGGTCAGACGCTGCAACAGGAAGCCGGCCAACGGTCCGAGGCGCGCCCCCGGCGGTCTGTCCGGCAGGCGATACAACCAGTGCAGCTTGCTTGCGCCGTAATGGGCGGACAGTGGCAGCCCTGACAGCGCCCGGATGGCTGCAGCCCGGTTGCGCAATCGGCCGGTCTGTCGCGCGCCGCGCGTGTCCTGCCAGCTGAGCGCGGCGGACAGCGCTGTGCCGTTCGCCTGCCAGGACATGACGGTGGAACGCTGGGTGCTGATACCGCAGGCGCACACCGCGCCGCGTTGTGCACCGGTCAATGTCTGCAGTACCTCCCGAACGGCCGCCTGTGTGGCAGTGAGAAGCTGTTCGGCATCCTGCTCGACCTGCCCGGGTCGTGGACGCGCAAGGCTTACCGGGTGCAGGCTGCGCGCCACCACTTGACCGTCCTGATCCAGCAACAGCGCCCGGCTGGCGTGCGTGCCCTGGTCGATTGCCAGTATGTAGTCCATGAACGGGCTCAACGATAACGTCTACTGCTTGCAGCGGAAAGGTCTCAGGAGTAAAAAGTCACAGTATGACTGAACCGTTTGAACTGGATTCCCGCCTGGCAGCGGATTGTATTCGTGTGGGTCGTTTGCCGCTGAGTGTGCTGCTGTTGCTGAATGACGCGCGCTATCCCTGGTTCGTGCTGGTGCCACAGCGCGGTGGTATCAGTGAGATCTTCCAGTTGCCGGAAGCCGACCAACAGCAGTTGTGGTACGAGTCGGCGCGGCTGGCAGAGCACCTGATGCAGAGTTTTCATGCCGACAAGATCAATATCGGCGCCCTGGGCAACCTGGTGCCGCAGTTGCACATACATCATATTGCACGCTTCAGGAGTGACCCGGCATGGCCGGGACCCGTATGGGGGCACAGCGAAGCGGTGCCCTACGAAAAACACAGCATAACCGAGCGCGTGGGTATGGCCTGTGACTGGTTCGGTGATGAGCTGAACGTCCTGTAAACGGAAAGCCGGCCTTCGTGCCCGCAGAGAGAGGATTCATGAACAAGGCGTGCATGCTGGCAGTTGTGCTGCTGGCGCCGGGTGCCTGTACTACGCAGGACGAGGAATCCGCTTCGACGGACAAGGCCGGCAAGCCTGCGGCTCCCGATCCCTGGCAAGACCAGCAAAAGGCCCTGCAAAAAGCCGGGCAGGTCGAACAGGACGTGATGGATGCCTACGAACGCAGGGACCGGGAAATGGAAAGGCAGGCGCAGTAAGCGCAGTGTTGTGCAACCGGCAGGGTGAACCCGGCCGCCGAACCCACGTAAATATTAAGGAACCTGATGTGTCGTCATTGCGAGGAGCGAAGCGACGAAGCAATCTCTAACCGCTTGATTATAGACGAGCAGATTGCCGCGCTACGTTCGCAATGACGGGTTTATTCGAATTAATCAGACGCTCCTTAATCAGTTCCCTGGCTGTTTACGTGCATTCAGTGGCCGACTCCCCGCCCTGTTGCTATTTCGGGATTGGCCTGATTTTCAGTTCTTCAGGCGAGGCCTTTATAAAACCGTGTTTCGCATAGATGTCCTGCGCGGCACCGGTTGCGAGGTAGTGCAAAAAACGCCGGGCATTTTCGCCGTTACGTCCCTTGGTCAGCGGGCCGTCCAACTGCGGTTTCCAGGTTGAAGTGAACCAGGTTCTTGCCCTGGAAGTCAGTGATCAGATCCTCCATGACCATGAACTGGTTGCCGGCCAGGTACATCACCGGGTCGGCGCTGTAGGAATCACCGATCTCTCCGTAGGCGATGTTGCCGTCCGCCCTGAAAGTCCGGTAGTCGTGGTTCAGCCCGGCGTCATCCGCGCTGTATCCTGCAACTGTGGTGAAGGTCGGTTATTTGTGTATTTGTCCCCCGGTGGATGAGTTGCAGGAGAAAAATATTCCCGCGCGGTGAATTACACAGGCGCCTGTGTGGCTGTAGCGAGTAGCGCATGACAAATTAGCTGCTATGCTTTTGTCATGACCTGTCATTCCAAGACAGGCGTGCCACGACGAGGAGGGTGATATATGCCAACACTAGACCAGACAGGCGGATTCCCGTTTGCGCCGGATAACTGGGACCAGGAGGAAGCACGGCACCTGGCCAGTGATGACGGCATCGAGCTGAGCGAAGACCACTGGGATGAGTTGCGTGCGTTGCAGGAGTATTGCGCCCGCCACGACTGTAACAAGTACAGCGTGCGCGAGTTGCACGATGCGCTGGACGAGAAGTTCCACGACAAGGGCGGCTACAGGTTTCTTTACCGGCTGTTCCCGGGCGGCCCTATTGCCCAGGGTTGCAGGCTCGCCGGACTGGAGCCCCCGGCCGGAGCAGTTGACAGGGGTTTTGGTAGCGTCGTTTAGCTAGTTCGATCCGGTTTGACGGGACAGCGAACGCAGAAACTCGAGGTATTCCGGCTGATCCCAGGGACGTCCGCCCAGAGCCTGGTAGCGGATGTTGCCCTGTGGGTCGACCAGGTAGGTGGCCGGCAGTCCGCGCGGCTGCCAGGCCTCGGTGACCTGTCCGTCGCTGTCCATCAGGCTGTTCATGTCCGGCGCGTAGCTGCCCAGGAAGCTGAACACGGTGTCTTCATCTTCAGACGTGTTCACCATCACGACCAGCAGCGGGTCGTCCTGTAACCGTGCTGCCATGCGTTGCACTGCGGGCATTTCCTTGCGGCAGGGGCCGCACCAGCTCGCCCAGAAATGGACGAACACCCAGCGTCCGCGCGCAGTGTCGAGCGCAAACGATTCGCCATCCATATCGGCAAGCTTGAATAACGGCGCCGGGCCCGGCGCATACGCGCGCAGCCCTTTCGGCAGCGTGGCGTCTGCCTGCAATGGTGCGATATCGATGAACAGGACCAGCAGGGCGGACAGTAACAGGTAACGGCGCTTTTTCACGACGGGTCCTCCGCGCAGTACAGGTCGTCGTAGTGCAGCGTGATCAGGGGGCCGCGCTTGTCGGGACCGGATGCGAATTCCGCGGTCAGGCTGATCGCTCCCTTGACCCGTGGCAGGATAATATTGCCGCCTTCGGCTTCGTCGGGCTGGTAATCCAGCGCTTCAGGCAGCAGTGTCCAGCGGAACGTGGACTGCTTGGCGAGCGGGACGTTCATCTCTTTCCACAGCGGCAGCCAGTGGTTGCGATGGTAGCGGGGAACGTCCTTGCCGTGCGCGCTGAAGCGCCAGCGGGAGAGGTCGAGCCAGACGATATCCTCGCCCGTATTGTGAACCCGCACCGTAATGAAACACTGTTTCGCCAGCAGCTCGATCATGGGCGCCGGGAAACCGCGCGCCTCGTAGAACGCGCTCATCTGTTCCGGTGTGCGCGGCGTGAACCGGATGTCCACCCGGTGGTCCGGTGTTGCGAGTGCTGCGCCGGACAGGGCCAGTAGCAGTACTGCTCCGGGTAGACCTTTGCCTGGTAAGTACATAGTCGGGATTCCGGCGCTCCGGTCTTCGCTCTGTTCAAATCTGCTATTGTTGCAGCCACAATACCAGACTTTCCTATCCATTTTCCGGAACAGGTTGTGCGCGTGCGTCTGTATCGTCCAAAATCCGTTAACAGTTTGTTGCTGATCAGTTTTATCGTTGTGGTCATGCCGTTGATGGCGGCCCTGATCCACGCCACCTGGTCCGTCGACAGGCTGGTGGCCCAGGGGCAGCGCGCCCTGTTCGCCACGGTGCGTGCGACCCAGAATGTCCAGCTGCTGGTGGAAACCATTACCGCCATGGAGCGTAATGCACGCCAGTACAAGGTACTGGGCGATATCGCGCTGCTGGAGGTGTACCAGGAGAACCACCAGAAATTTCTCGAAACTGCCGGTCGTCTTGCAGCGCTGCAGCTCTCGGATCTGCAGCGTCAGCGCCTGGAGCTGATTGTCGAGGTGGAAGACAGTATTGATGACGCCCTGATCAGCTTTCCCCCTGATGCCGAGGAAACCGCCGCCGCCGTGGACGGTTTCGCGGGCCTGGCGCGCGATGCGCAGAAAATGCTGATCGACAATCGCAAACTGGTGGAGGGGGAGGTGGACCGCCTGGACGATCTCGGTGAAAGCCTGCAGCGCAGACTGGTGTTGCAGGCCATGGCGCTGGTGCCGGCCGCGCTGATCATGGCGGCGGTATTCACCGTACTGATAACCCGTCCGCTGCGGCAGATGGACCGCGCCATCAGGCGTCTCGGCGACGGGGACTTCGCCAAACCGGCGAAAATCGTGGGCCCGCGTGACCTGGAACAGCTGGGTGAGCGGCTCAACTGGATGCGCACCCGCCTGCTGGAAGTGGAACAGGAAAAAAACCGCTTTTTGCACCATATTTCCCATGAGCTCAAGACCCCGCTCACCGCCATCCGGGAAGGTGCGGAACTCCTCAGCGAGGGCATTGTCGGTACCTTGAATGCCCAACAGGGCGAGATCGCCTCGATTTTGCGCGATAACACCCTGCAACTGCAGAAACTCATCGAAAATCTGCTGGATTTCAACATTGCCACCTCGCGTGCTTCGCAGTTGCGGGTGGAGCGCGTGGCCTTGCACCGGCTGATCGACTCAGTGCTGGCTGATCACAGGGTTGCGATACTGGCCCGTCAGCTGGTGCTGGATACGTCCCTGCAGTCGGTGGATATGGATGGTGACCGTGCCAAATTGCAGACACTGGTGGATAATCTGGTTTCCAACGCCATCAGGTTTTCGCCGGAAGCGGGTCGCTTGCGCATACGCCTGGAAGGTCAGGGCGAGCAGGTTGTCATCGAGGTGGCGGATTCCGGGCCCGGGATCCCGGAGCCGGAGCGGCGGCGTATTTTCGATGCGTTTTACCAGGGGGCGCCCGCAACGAACGGTCATGTGCGTGGTACCGGGCTGGGCCTGTCCATAGCACGCGAATATGCACAGGCGCATGGTGGTTATATTGAAGTTATTGACAGCGAGGATCAGGGGGCATGTCTAAGAGTTGTACTGCCAATCAATTCGGCTGGAGTGTCGCGTGCGTAATGCTCTGATAATTATGATAGTTACGCTGCTGTTCGGGTGCCAGCCCATGACGGTGCAACACAGTAAGGGTCCGGTACCGGTCGCGGTGCGGGTCGACGACGCTACCTACTGGCTGGAAGAATGGCGCCAGCTTGTCGAATTGCCCGACCGGCAGTTGAAAACGGAGCTGGAAATTCGCCGTCAGGCCTTTATCCGCTCGGCGGAGCCGCGCACCCGGTTGCGCCTGGCATTGCTGCTGGCCGCCGGGCCGGCGTCGGTGCGTGACCAGGACAGGGCGCTCAGGTTGTTGAAAGGGCTGGATATTGACAGGGCGGACGCAGGCGCCCAGGCGCTCGCGGCATTGCTGCGGCAGAATATCGAGGAACAGGACTGGTCAAGTGGTAAAATTGACGAGCTGCGCGGAAAACTGGCGCAGTCGGAAGCGCGTGTTGAAGAGTTGGAACGGCAGTTGCAAGAGCTGACAACCATTGAACAAAACATCCAGCAACGCGTTACCCCGAAATAGTCGGAAGGAGTAGGAATGAGTGCCTGTCGTTACAGAGTTCTGGTAGTTGATGATGACCCGGCATTGCTGCGGCTGCTGTCCATGCGCCTGTCTGCGGCGGGCTACGAAGTGGCCGCTGTGGAAAGTGGTGAAAAGGCGGTTGCACAGATTCCGACCTTCCAGCCGCACTTGGTAATCACGGACTTACGTATGGATGGCATGGACGGCATGGCGCTGTTCGACATGATCCACCGACGCAGTCCGGCGCTTCCCGTAATCATTCTGACGGCACACGGCAGCATCCCGGACGCCGTGGATGCGACCAGTCGCGGTGTGTTCGGCTACCTGACCAAACCGTTCGACAGCATGGAGCTGCTGGAGCAGGTGACACGCGCCTTGCGGGTCACCGGTGAGCAGCATGAACGCCGCGATGACGAAGACGTCGCCGAATGGCGTCAAGGCATCATAACCCGCAGCCCGCTGATGGAAGACCTGCTGGGGCAGGCGCAGCTGGTGGCGTCGAGCGAGGCCAGCGTGTTCATTCACGGGCAGAGCGGTACCGGCAAGGAAGTGCTGGCGCGCGCCATACATAATGCCAGCGGCCGTGCCGGTGGTGAATTTGTTGCGGTCAATTGCAGCGCCATTCCCGAGTCGTTGTTCGAATCGGAGTTTTTCGGTCACGCCAAGGGGTCCTTCACCGGCGCCACGCGGGATCACAAGGGCCTGTTTCAGGCCGCCAGCGGCGGCACGCTGTTCCTGGACGAGATCGGCGATATGCCCATGACCTTCCAGGTGAAGCTGCTGCGCGCCATCCAGGAGCGCAGCGTGCGCCCGGTGGGCTCTACCGGCCCGGTTGCAACGGATGTGCGCATTATTTCCGCCACGCACTGTGATCTGGACGAGTTGCGCAAGAAAGGTGTTTTCAGGGAAGACCTGTATTACCGGCTCAACGTGGTTGCTCTGGATATTCCTTCCCTGGTCGACCGTCGCGAGGATATTCCGCTGCTGGCCAACTATTTCCTCGGCACGCTGGAGGACGCGGCCAGGAAGTCGGTAAAAGGTTTTGCACCGGACGCCATGGAAGCCTTGTTATCGGCACCCTGGCCGGGCAACGTTCGGCAGTTATTCAACGTCGTGGAGCAGGCCGTCGCCTTTACCACTACCTCGCTGATACCGGTGAGCCTGGTGCAGCGTGCCCTGCGTGACGGAGCCGAGGGTGAAATGCCCGCGTTTGCTGATGCGCGTTCCCGCTTTGAGCGCGAATATCTGACCCAGTTGCTGCAGATCACCAATGGCAATGTCAGCCAGGCGGCGCGCATTGCCAAGCGCAACCGCACCGAGTTTTACAAATTGCTGCACAAGCACCACCTCAATCCTTCGCAGTTCAAGGGCGCGGCACTGGCACAGACTGTCGCCCATTAGCGACAGCCCGGTTTATTGTAAAACAATCGGTTATCGCTTGCAGCGCACCTTTTTGTCGCCGGCTGGTGACAGTTTTCCATGTTCTGTGGTACGGAGTTACCCGGTTTCCCGGCAGGAAACCGGGTAACTCCGCCGTATGCTGTTGTCATGCAGGTACTGGCACGGCCTTTGCTCAACTGATTCCCGGTTGATCCTCCAGGTGAAAAAATGAAATTGCCGGTCTGGTTTGTTGTTTGCGGGCTGTTGACCATGCCAGTGCTGGCCGAACAGGCCGTTTCCGTGGATGCGCATGGCTTTATCGCCTTCAACTATATCGACAGCGATCACAACGGGTATGTGAGCCGCGTCGAGGCGCGTTCGGTCGGCGCCGTTGAAGCCGCGTTCGAGTCGGCGGATATCGACCGGGACGGTTTGCTGGACCGTAATGAGTACAACTCGGTGCGCTCGGCAACAGGAGCCAATCCTTCCTAGCCCGCACCGGGTATAACGGGTTTCCCCTGCGGGGGGTTGCGCGGCCGCCCTGGTCGCGTTTTTTTATGAACCCGCTTGTACCGGGATGCAAACACGGGCGCGCATCGGTAAGCTTGCGGCGTGGGAATTATTGAACTGTCTTGTGGTCATTACAGGGGGTAAGGTTGTCGCAGTTCTGTTGGCCGGTGCGGGTGTACTACGAAGACACAGATAGTGGTGGTGTGGTGTATTACGCCAATTACCTCAGGTTCATGGAGCGTGCCCGCACCGAGCGCCTGCGGCAACTGGGTTTTGAACAGGACCGCTTGCGTGAGGAGCAGGGAATTTTGTTTGCCGTGCACTCGGTCCGGGTTGACTTCAAACGGCCGGCCAGATTCAATGATACGCTTGAAGTAAGCGCAGACATCAGCGAACAGCGCCGCGCCAGTCTGACATTTTTCCAGCAGGTCCACCGTTGCGGCGATGCGCAGCCCCTGTGCAGCGGGCATGTGCGCATTGCCTGCGTCGATTCGGCGTCCTTCAAGCCTGTACCCATACCGGAATTTATTCGCTCGGAGTTATCACGTGTCTGCTGATCTGTCATTTTTTAGCCTGATAACAGGCGCCAGTATTGTTGTGCAACTGGTCATGTTCCTGCTGTTAACAGTTTCGCTCATGTCATGGACCATGATTTTCCGCAAACGGGGTGCCCTGGCCGCGGCCTACGCCGACGCCGAACAGTTCGAGGACCGTTTCTGGTCGGGCGGGGACCTGGCGACGCTCTACCACCAGATTTCCCCGCGTGCCGAGGAATTGCGCGGGCTGGCGAATATATTTGTCACCGGTTTCAAGGAATTCACGCGCCTGCACAGCAAGGGTGGTGACCCGATGGCTGTCGTGGAGGGCGCCCAGCGCCGCATGCGCGTTGCACTGTCCAGGGAAATGGATGACCTGGAGACACACCTGTCCTTCCTGGCAACGGTCGGGTCGACCAGCCCCTATGTCGGTTTGTTCGGCACCGTGTGGGGTATCATGAATGCGTTTCGCGGTCTCGGCAACGTGCACCAGGCGACGCTGGCCATGGTGGCGCCGGGTATCGCGGAAGCACTGATCGCGACCGCCATGGGCCTGTTTGCGGCCATTCCGGCTGTTATCGCCTACAACCGCTACTCCAACGACGTGGAGCGGCTGGAGAACCGCTATGACAATTTCCTGGAAGAGTTCTCCAGTATTCTGCAGCGTCAGGCGCATGACTGATGGCTAGCAGGCAGTGTGGTCGGCAACGCAAGCGCCCGATGTCCGAGATCAACGTGGTGCCTTACATCGATGTGATGCTGGTGATGCTGGTGATCTTCATGATTACTGCGCCGCTGTTGAACCAGGGTGTCGATGTCGATCTGCCACAGGCAGACGCCGAGCCGATGGATGATGCGCAGCAGGATCCACTGGTGCTGACCGTCGATGCCGAAGGGCGTTATTTCCTCAATATCGGCGGCGACCCCGAACAGGAAATCGATGCCGAGACGCTGCTGTTGCGGGCATCGGCCGTGTTGCGCCGGCGTCCCCGGGTAGCGGTACTGGTGCGCGGTGATTCCGAGGTCGATTACGGTCTGGTGGTCGCGGCGATGTCGCTGTTGCAGCAGGCCGGTGCTGCCAAAGTGGGCCTGGTGACTGAACCGTTCGGGGAGGGTGGGTAAATCCGCGAGCTGTTGCGATTGCTGCGCGAGCGGCCGCGGCCGTTCGTTTATGCGCTGCTGGTACACGTCGCCTTGCTGGGCGTGCTGTTTTTCAGCCTCGACTGGTCCCCTTCGGTAAAACCCAGCGCTGCCGGGAAAAAGGCGCCGGTGCAGGCGGTAGTGGTGGATGCGGCGAAGCTGGAATCCGAGATCAAACGTCAGAAGCAGCAGGAAGATAAAAAACGGCTTGAGGCCGAGGAAAAGCTGAAAAAAATCGAACAGCAGGCCAAAGCGGCTGAACAGAAGCGCAAACAGGAAGAAAAACGTGTCGCTGACCTGAAACGCAAGGAAGAAGCAAAAAAGAAGGCGCTGGCGGAAAGTAAACGCAAGGCGGAAGCAAAGAAAAAAGCGGAAGCAAAGAAAAAGGCAGAAGCGGAGCGCAAGCGCAAACAGGAAGCGGAGAAAAAGGCGGAGGCGGAACGCAAGCGCAAGGCGGAAGCAAAGAAAAAAGCCGCGGCGGAACGCAAACGCAAGGAAGAGGCAAAAAAGAAGGCCGAAGCCGAGCGCAAACGCAAGGAAGAGGCGAAGCGCAAGGCGGCGGAGCAGGAGATGCAGGCACGCCTGGCCGCGGAGCAGGAGCGTATGGCGGCCCAGCGGCGTTCTGCCATGCAGCGCGTGGTCGACGAGTATGTGTTGTATATACAGCAAAAGGTGGAGCGCAGCTGGATACGCCCGCCCACGTCGGGATCGGATCTGTCCTGTACGGTGGAAGTGCGCCTGATCCCGGGTGGCGATGTGATCGATGCGCAGATTGTGCGTAGCAGCGGCAACCCCGTTTTCGATCGCTCGGTGGAAGCGGCCGTGTTCAAGGCGTCGCCCCTGCCGGTTCCATCCGATGTCGAAGTCATGGAGAAATTCCGTACAATACGTTTTGAATTCAAGCCCGGATAAAAATGAAACTACTCTATCGTAATCTGCTGATTTTCCTTCTCTGCCTGCCCGGCTGGCTGCAGGCGGCGCTGACTATCGAAATCACCCAGGGTGTGGACGGCGCGGTGCCGATTGCCGTGGTGCCGTTCGGCACCACCGGCGCACCACCCGAGGACATCGCCGCAATCATTGCGTCGGACCTGGCGCGTAGCGGCCGTTTTGCCCCGCTCGCAACACAGGATCTTATCGCGCGCCCGGTCGATGTCAGTGAAGTGCGTTTCCAGGACTGGCGTACCCTGGGCAGCGAAAACCTGGTTATCGGCAAGATAGAAGCCACCGGCGCCGACCAGTACCAAATAGAGTTCCGCCTGTTCGATGTGTACCGCGGGCGCCAGATTACCGGCCACAGCCTGCCCGCGAAGGCCAGTCAGCTGCGCTACGTGGCGCACCTTATCAGCGATATCATCTATGAAAAACTGACCGGTCAGCCGGGTGCATTCGCAACCCGCATTGCCTACGTCATCTCGGAAGTGAACAACGGCAAGAAAGCGTACATGTTGCAGCTGGCAGACAGCGATGGCTATAACCCGAAAACGCTGCTGACGTCGGCGCAGCCGCTGATGTCGCCCGCCTGGTCCCCGGACGGGCGCCGGCTGGCGTATGTGTCCTTCGAGAAAAGGCGCGCCGCGGTATTTATTCAGGATGTTTTCACGGGCAAACGCCAGGAAATAGCGGCATTTGCCGGCATCAACGGGGCACCAGCCTGGTCTCCGGATGGCAGCGCCATGGCGGTAACCCTGTCGCGTGACGGTAACCCCGAAATCTACAGCATGCGTCTCAGTGACAAGAGGCTGAAACGCCTGACCTTCGGCGCCGCCATTGATACCGAGCCGGTCTGGACGCCGGATGGCAAAAATATCGTGTTTACCTCGGACCGGGGTGGCAGCCCGCAGATATACCGCATGTCCGCCCGGGGCGGGCGGGCGCAGCGGCTGACCTTCGAGGGGAACTACAACGCCAGTGCCGATGTTGCTCCGGACGGGAAAAGCCTGGCAATGGTGCACGGTGAAGGCGGACGCTACCGGATCGCTACGCTCGATCTCGACAACGGCCTGCTGCACGTACTGAGCGACGGGAAGCTGGACGAATCTCCCAGTTTTGCGCCCAACGGCAGCATGATTATCTATGCAACGGAAAGCGGGCATCGCGGGGTGCTGGCTGCCGTGTCCAGTGACGGGCGTTTTCGCCAGCGCTTCAGTTTACGCGAGGGTAATGTGCGCGAGCCGGTCTGGTCGCCTTACACAAAACGGAAGTAGGGTCGCAGGTGCACGGGTTTGGAATTACATTTGAGTGATATTAACCAAGGAGAGAAACATGAAATTCATACAGGCAGTTGCAGTTGCACTGGTTTTGGGATGGCTCGCGGGTTGCAGTTCAACCGGCGACAGCAAGGAAAGTGACGTTGCGGTTGAAGACCGGAGTGACGCCGCCGCTGACGGCGCCGCAACGACGTCGAGTGTCGGGGCATACGGTGACCTGAGCATCGAATCGCTCAATGATCCCAACAGCCCGCTGGCGCAGCGCGTCATTTATTTCGAATTCGACAGCAGTGACGTAGCGGAGCAGGACCGGAAATCGTGGCCGCACACGCGGCTTTCCTGTCGGCCAACCCTGACGTCAAGGTGAATGTGGAAGGTCACACGGATGAACGGGGTGCGCGCGAGTACAACATTGGCCTGGGTGATCAGCGTGCCCGGTCGGTGCGACGCATGCTGGAATTCCAGGGCGTGTCTCCGATGCAGATCACGACCGTGAGCTTTGGCGAGGAGAAACCTGCCGTGGAAGGGCACGACGAGTCGGCCTGGAGCATGAACCGTCGTGTGGAACTGGTCTATGTGGGTTACTAGACCGTTACTGCTGAGCTGTCTGCTGCTGGTCGGCGCCAACGCGGCGGCGGTCAGCAAGCAGGAACTCGAGACCAGGATCCAGCAGCTCGAACGCAAGCTGGACAGCCGCAGCCTGGTGGACCTGATGGAGCAGGTGTCCAGCCTGCAACGTGAGATCCGGCAATTGCGCGGGGACATTGAAGTGCAGACGCACAGTATGGAAAATTTGCAGAAGCGTCAGCGCGACCTGTACCTGGACATCGACCGGCGGTTGCACCGCCTGGAAGTCGGTGGCGTGCAGCAACCCGGTGCGGGTGGCGCCGGTAGCAGTAGCGTCCCGGCCGGTGCTGCGCCTGCAGCTGCTGCCACCGGGGCAGCAGCAGAGGCGGCGCCGGGGAAAGCGCCGCAGGCGCCCGCAGTAGCGACTACGGCCGCTGCTGCGCTCAACCCTGCGGACCAGCGCAAGGATTACGATCATGCGCTGGAGCAGCTGAAGGAAGGGCGCTACAACGAGGCCTCCTCGGCGTTCAGGGCGTTCCTCGAGAAATACCCGGTCAGCAGCTATGCGGACAATGCGCAGTACTGGCTGGGCGAAGTGTTCTACGTCACGCGCCAGTTCCAGCCGGCGCTGGACGAGTTCGGCAAGGTGCTGAACAACCACCCCGACAGTCCCAAGGTCGCGGATGCAAAGCTCAAGATGGGTTACATCCAGTATGAACTCAAGGACTGGGCGAAGGCGCAGGAACTGCTGAAGCAGGTGGTCGGGGACTATCCCGGGACCACCACGGCCCGTCTTGCCCAGGAACGCCTGGAGCGGATGAAGCGCGAAGGTCACGTTAAATAAGGGTCTTTTGGGACCGGGCTGGAGCCAGGGCGCAGGAGCCCGCGTGCCCGCAGGACGATTTTCCGGCCCTGTCTGCGCAGTGCTAGAATATCGCGATGGAATCCGTCATACACCGGACGCCGGTGACTGTTGCCGAGCGCCTGAGAATCACCGAAATATTTCTCTCCCTGCAGGGTGAATCGAACACCGTTGGTTTGCCCACCGTGTTTGTGCGCCTGACAGGCTGCCCGTTGCGCTGCCAATATTGTGATACCGGGTATGCTTTTCGAGGTGGTGAATACAGGGAAATCAGCACCATACTGGCCGAGGTGTCGGGTTACCAGGTGCGACACGTAACCGTTACCGGGGGCGAGCCGCTGGCGCAGCCTGCCTGCCTGCCGCTGCTCGAATACCTGTGTGACGCCGGTTACCGGGTGGCGCTGGAGACCAGCGGCGCACTGGATGTCAGCCAGGTGGACCGCCGGGTGACCAGAGTCATGGATGTGAAAACACCGGGTTCGGGCGAAGCGGACAAAAACCGGTTCGAGAACCTGGCGTGCCTGGTGCCGCGGGATCAGGTCAAGTTTGTTATCTGTGACCGCGCCGACTACGAGTGGGCGTGCGCAATAGTGGACGAGTATCGCCTGGCGGGGCGTTGCGGGTTGTTGTTCTCGCCGGCGTTCGGGCAACAGGACGGCGCTCGATTGGCAGAGTGGATACTGGAGGATCGTCTGCCGGTCCGCTTCCAGCTCCAGTTGCACAAGATCCTGTGGGGCGATGAAGCCGGACGCTGAACCCGGGAAAGCCGTTGTGCTGCTGTCCGGCGGGCTGGATTCGGCGACCGTACTGGCCATCGCCAGGGACAGGGGCTACCGGTGTTATGCGCTGAGCCTGGACTACGGGCAGCGCCACCGGGCGGAACTGGCGGCCGCGCAACGTGTCGCAGCCGCGCTGGGCGCGGTTGAGCACAAGACAATACCCCTTGATCTTACCCGGATTGGCGGGTCGGCCCTGACCGACACCGGTATCGACGTCCCCCGGCACGCCGCCGAAGGCATTCCTGTCACTTATGTCCCTGCCCGAAATACCATTTTTCTTTCCATCGCGCTGGGCTGGGCGGAAGTGCTGGGTGCCTGGGACCTGTTTATCGGCGTCAATGCTGTGGATTATTCGGGCTATCCTGATTGCCGGCCGGAATATATCGAGGCATTTCAGCGTCTTTGTCAACTAGCCACCCGGGCTGGTGTCGAGGGTGGATCATTCAGGGTAAATGCGCCGCTCATAGAAATGAGCAAGGCGGATATAATTCAAACCGGTATGCGGCTGGGCGTGGACTACGGGCAGACCCTGTCCTGCTATGCAGCGGACGAGGCAGGAAGAGCCTGTGGTGTGTGCGATTCCTGCCGCTTGCGCGCGCATGGGTTCGCGCAGGCGGGGGTTGCAGATCCAACGCGTTACCGGAAATAAACCGGAAGGGTACGAGTATGACGTTTGAAAGCTTCATCGCCGCGCAGGAGTTTTTCCTGTGGTCGGTTTTCGCTATTGCCGTGCTGCTCGGTGCAGTGGTCAACAAGACCAATTTCTGCACCATGGGCGCTGTCTCCGACTGGGTCAACATGGGGGATACCGGCCGTTTTCGTGCCTGGTTGCTGGCCATTGCCGTCGCGCTGCTGGGTGTGAGCTTTCTTGAACCTGCCGGGCTGGTCAATGCCGATGCAGCGTTCCCGCCGTACCGCAGCGGCCAGTTGATCTGGGCGGAAAACCTGCTGGGCGGTATCCTGTTCGGTATCGGCATGACGCTGGCCA
>JBHHXO010000015.1:0-23960 GCA_046757125.1 Thiogranum sp. | reverse complement strand
TGCCTGCGCCCTTCCTTGATCGCGACATCCGCGGCGCGTTCGATCAGGTTGCTGCTGGTTCCCGCCGCAATGCCCGCCAGCGTCCCCGTGGTGCAGGGGCACACCACCATCGCCCGCGGGGGACTGGAACCACTGGCGACCGGGGCGGTCCATTCCTCGCGCCCGAACACCCGCAACTGACCGGGACCGGCGCCGAACCGTTCGCTCAGCTCGCGCTGGATACCGGCCGCCTGGCCCGGCAGCTTGAGTTCGGTCTCCATGCTGATAACGATTTGCCCGGGTGCTGAAATCATCAGGTCGACCCGCTCGCCCAGCGCAAGCAGAACTTCCAGCAGGCGCAGCGCGTAGGGCGCACCGGAAGCCCCGGTAATGGCCAGCGCGATGGGATTGCTATTATCTAAACCGGGTGTGCTCATTATTTATCCCTCGGATAATAGGGGACAGACCACGTTTTCCCCTTGGGGAAAACGTGGTCTGTCCCCTATTATCCGGCCAGTTGCTCCAGCAGTTTTTCGTGTATCCCGCCAAAGCCGCCGTTACTCATGACCACCAGCCGGTCGCCGGATTGCACCTGTTCCATAACCGAGCCTACCAGCGCATCGATCGTATCCGCAATGACCAGCGGCGAGGTCAGGCCGGTGGTAGCTTCGCGCAGGTCCCATGACAGGTCGTCCGGCTGGTACAGCCATACTGCGTCCGCGTCCGCCAGCGACGCCGCCAGCCGGTTGCGGTGCACGCCCAGTCGCATGGTATTGGAGCGCGGCTCCAGGATCACCAGCAGACGCCCCCTGTCCACATTTTTTCGCAGCCCCGCAAGCGTGGTGGCAATAGCCGTCGGGTGGTGGGCAAAATCATCGTAGACAATAACGCCGTTGACCTCACCGCGCACTTCCAGGCGTCGCCTGACACCCGCAAACGTGTTCAACGCGGTAATGGACTGTTCTACCGGCACCCCGACATGCCGGGCCGCGGCAATCGCGGACAGGGCATTGTGCATGTTGTGCACGCCCAGCTGCGTCCAGCCGACCTCCCCCTGCGGCTTGCCATCCAGCAACACGGTAAAACGGCTGCCGTCTGCAACAAGGGCTTCTGCCTGCCAGCGGGCCGGGAACGTTTCCGCCGATACGGTTTCGACTTCGCTCCAGCAACCCATATCCAGCACCTCGGACAGGTTGCCGTCATTGGCATTGACGACCACCAGGCCGCTGCCCGGCACGATCCGCAACAGGTGGTGAAACTGGCGCTGGATGGCCGCCAGGTCCGGGAATATGTCCGCGTGGTCGAATTCCAGGTTATTGAGCACCAGGGTGCGCGGCCGGTAGTGCACAAACTTGGAGCGCTTGTCGAAGAAAGCGGTATCGTACTCATCCGCCTCCACGACGAAAAACGGTGTTGCGCCGAGACGCGCGGACACACCGAAATTCCCGGGTACGCCGCCGATCAGAAAACCCGGCTGGAGACCGGCCGCCTCCAGTATCCACGCCAGCATGCCGGCCGTGCTGGTTTTGCCGTGGGTACCGGCCACCGCCAGCACCCAGCGCCCCTGCAACAGGTTTTCGGCCAGCCACTGCGGACCCGACGTATAGTCCAGGCCCTTGTCCAGCATCGCTTCGACGGCGGCATTACCGCGACTCATGGCGTTACCGACCACCACCTGGTCCGGCGCCGGCTCCAGGTTGTCCGCCGAGTAGCCCTGTTGCAGTTCGATACCCTGCTCCTGCAGCTGGGTGCTCATGGGCGGATAGACACCGGCATCCGATCCCTGCACCTCGAATCCCGCTTCCCGCGCCAGGATCGCCAGTCCACCCATGAATGTGCCGCAGATACCCAGAATATGAATTTTCATCGTCGCTGTATTTGTCTCGTTCTGTTGGTGGTCAGGACCCCGCCACGGGCGGGAACAGTGTCTCAAGCAGGCTGATCACCAGGACCATGTGCAGAATGGCAATCAGCAGACCCGCAGCATAGCGCGCTGACAGCGCGTGCCGGTAGATATGCGCCTGGACCGTAACACTCCACACCAGCAACATCAGCCAGCCCAGCACCAGCGCTCCGGTCGGTCCTTCGCCGGACTGCAGCTGTGCCGCCTGCCGGACCAGCGGCAGGCCTATCAGCCCCAGCACGGCGCCGGTACCCGCCAGCGCGGTGAGCGTCTGCGGGTAGCGTGCTGTTTTTTTCGTCAGCCGCAACACGGACCAGCTGAACAATATCATGACCAGCGTATCCAGAACGGTCATCGCGAGCGACGTTGGCCAGCCCGAACTTGCCCGGGCCTGCAGCAGGTCCATCACCAGGTAAGCCAGCAGCGCCCCGCCCAGTGCCGCCAGGGACACCGGGTCGGCCTGCGGTGCGCGACGCAACAGGCACTGTTCCAGCCAGGACATCAGCCACTTCGTGACCTGTTTTTGTTCCATTCTGTTTCCTGCCTGTCTTTACAAGTCCGCTAAGCCGCACTATTGTTTGACGTCAAACAGCGACACCATTATATGAGGCGATGCAAATGGATTTAAGCACGCTCGAAAATCGCGTACACGCAATCCGGCTGCAAATCCACGCACCCGACGGCCGCGTGCATCGTGTCGGCGACAACGGCCCGCTGGTCGACTGGCACCTGCACTCGCACCACACCCTGCCCGCCATTCTAAAACACCCTGAAATCAACCTTGGCAGCAGTTACGTACGCGGCGAATGGGATATCGATACGCGGCGGCTGGCCGACCTGGTCCAGGCGCTGGTTTCAAAACGCGCCCGGGCCCGCTGGCTGCCGGCCCGCTGGCTACAACACCTGCGCGCCAGGTTACCGCACAGCCATAAAACCGAAACCCTGCCGCACTGGCAGGACACCAGCGCCTGGGTAGCGCAACTGTGCCTGGGCGACACCCCGTTTCACGGCTGCTCGCTCTACAGCGAGCCGGGCATGCCGCTCGAACAGGCGCAGCGTACCCGCTTCCGTACCCTGGCGACACGCCTGCAGATACGGCCCGGCCAACAGCTGCTCGATCTCAACGCCGGCTGGGGCGCGCTGGCGCTGTTCCTGGCCGAACAGGCCGGGGTTCAGGTCACGGCCATAGTCAAAACCCGTGAACAGCTGCGCTACGCCCAGGGCACGGCCCGCCGCCGCGGTCTGGAAACCCGTGTGCATTTCAGGCTGGGCAGTTTCCACCAGTGCCGCGGACGTTTCGACCGCATCCTGGCAACCGGTTTCCTTGAACGCTTTACCGAATCCACCTACCCGGTGCTGTTTCAGCATATCGACGAACTGCTGCAGGACGACGGCTTCGTGTGGTTGCAGGTGGCCGGGCGCAGCAGGGACACCGCCCTGAGTCACCGCTGGTACCAGCGCCAGTTACCCTCCCCCCACAGCCTGCCCCTGCTATCGGACCTGACCGGCGCATGGCGAGCAACCGGCCTGCGCCCGTTGCTGCTCGAGGACCAGACCGCACACCGCCTGCAGGACCTGGATAACCAGGCGCTGCGCTTCTACCGCCACCGCAGCGATATCAGCAAACGTTTCGGGGAACGGCGCGCCCGCTACTGGGAATTCCGGCTCGCCAGCCGGGCCACCGCGATGCGCTGGGGACAACTGAGCCAGTACGAGTTACTGCTGGGTAATACACGCACTGTCTGCCCGGTCTTCGAACAGGCCCTGCAAGCCCCTGCAGACAGTTTGCCGGCCGCGATTACCGACCGCATTCCGGGGCTGGCACGACCGACCTGATCAGCGCTTCCTGCCGGTTTTCTTCTTCGCGGTTTTTTTCGCCACCTTTTTCCTGACAACAGCTTTTTTCTTCACCGGCGTCTTGCGCGAGGCGGTTTTCTTTTTTGCCACGACTTTCTTTTTGGCGGCCTTTTTTGCCGTAACTTTTTTCTTCGCTACACTTTTCTTCACCACCTTTTTGCTGGCGGCCGCCTTTTTCTTCACCGCCTTTTTCTTCACCGCCTTTTTCTTCACCGCCTTTTTCTTCGCTGCTTTTTTAGCCGTTTTGCGCGCCGTTCCACCACTAGCGGCGGATGCCGTCTTGCGCGTCGATTTCCCGGCACTGCCGGGCTTCGCTTTTTTGTCAGCCTTACCGGTCGCTTTGGCAGCAGCGGACGACTTCGATCCCGCCGGCGCCGCATTCTGCTTGCGCGCGACCGCGCGACGAATGGCGGCCGAACGGTCACGACTGCTGGAGGTGGCCTTGACTTCCTCTACCGCCTTGCTGAGCGCCTTGTATACATCCTCGATATCGCCGCCACCCTGTATCACCCGCAAGCGGCCCTGCTCCCGATAGCGTTCCACGACCGGCAGGGTCTGGGCCTCGTAAATACGCAGGCGGTTACCGATCGTTTCCTCGTTATCGTCGGAACGCCGCTTCAGGCGCCCGCCGCACTCGTCACAACTGTCGTCCATGCGCGGCGGCGCATAGAAAAGGTTATAGCTGGCGCCGCAACTCACGCAGGTCCGGCGTCCCAGCAGACGCTGCAGGATACTGTCCACCTCGACCTCGATAAGCACGGCCAGATCGATGGGCCGGCCGAGTTCCTCGAACAGCTCGTCGAGCTGCTCCGCCTGCGCCAGGTTGCGCGGGAACCCATCCAGAATGAAACCCCGGCGCGCATCCGGCTGCTTCATCCGTTCGCGGATCACGCCCAGGACGATATCGTCGGATACCAGCTTGCCGGCATCCATGACTGCCTTGGCGGCCTTGCCCAGCGCGGAGCCGGCCGCTACCGCCTGACGTAAAAGGTCACCGGTGGAGATTTCGGGGATTTTGTATTGCTCGGCCAGAAGCTGTCCCTGAGTCCCTTTTCCGCACCCCGGCGCCCCTAAAAGTACAAGTCTCATTCTGCTATCTCGCTCTTATATGCTTGTTATTAAAGAATATTTTTGCCTTCTGCCCAGCACCCCGAAGACCCGAAACAATAAAAGATTTTTCATGGGGACATTCAATTTTTTGCATGGCTGAATCACCGAACAGTGATTAAGCTACCGCCTGCACAAGGCCGAAGTCAAACAAAGCACCTGAATTTCATTGCTTTTTGCTCTATGCTTTAGCGCCTTTTTGAACCCGACGGGGACAATCGACACCGGCATGAGCGGAATTCCCGACTTTTCAGACAGCGAATTGTGGATCATAAAATCCACCCTTGAAGAACGCTACGGCGCACCGGTCGAGGTGCAACTTGCCGAATCCGAGATGCGCCTGGACCGGGGCAAAACCGGGCTGGCCACCTGCCCCACGGCGTACTGGGAGGCGGACAGTTGCCACTTCGTGATCGTTAAAACCGGTGACAACCGCTATCGCTGCCAGTTTTTTTACCGTATTCACCAGATGTACGGCACCGGCGTGGAGGAATACGACGACCTCACCGAGTGTGTCGTCAGCCTGCTGCAGGTTCAGGCGGATCACCACGCCGCGGACCACGCCGAAGGCGGCAGCCAATAATTTCAATCAAACAGCCAGGAGACTTCTGATGGCGAAATCCACAGGAAAGAAAAATGCATTCTATGCGCAGTCGGGCGGCGTAACCGCCGTTATCAACGCCAGCGCCTGCGGCGTGATCGAGACCGCGCGCCAGCACAAGGACAGGATCGGCAAGGTCTATGCCGGGCGCAACGGGATTATTGGCGCCCTGACCGAAGACCTTATCGATACCAGCAAGGAATCCGCGCGCGCCATCGCCGCGCTGCGCCACACCCCGAGCGGCGCCTTCGGTTCCTGCCGCTACAAGATGAAGAGCCTGGAAGCCAACAAGCGTGAATACGACCGCCTGATCGAAGTGTTCGCGGCGCATAACATCGGTTACTTCTTCTACAACGGCGGCGGCGACTCGGCCGACACCTGCCTGAAAGTCTCGCAGCTGTCCAAGGCCACCGGTTACCCCATCCAGGCCATCCACGTGCCGAAGACGGTCGACAACGACCTGCCGATCACCGACAACTGCCCGGGCTTCGGTTCGGTTGCCAAGTACATCGCGGTATCGACCCGTGAAGCCAGTTTCGACGTCGCTTCCATGTGCGCCACCTCGACCAAGATCTTCGTACTCGAAGTCATGGGCCGTCACGCCGGCTGGATTGCCGCGGCCGGGGGTATGGCAACGACGGAGAACACCGATCTGCCCATCGTGATCCTGTTCCCGGAAATCAAGTTCAGCCAGACCAGATTCCTCAAGCTCGTCAAGGAGAAGGTCAAACAGTACGGCTACTGCTCTATCGTCGTGTCCGAAGGGGTGCAGGACCGTTCCGGCAACTTCCTCGCCGACCAGGGTCTGAAGGACGCCTTCGGCCATGCGCAACTGGGTGGCGTAGCGCCGGTTATCGCCGGCCTGATCCGTGACAAGCTCGGCTACAAGTACCACTGGGCCGTGGCTGATTACCTGCAACGCGCCGCTCGCCACATCTCCAGCAAGTCCGACGTGGAGCAGGCCTACGCCATGGGCAAGGCCGCGGTGGAAATGGCGCTGGCCGGCAAGAACTCGGTGATGCCGACCATCAAGCGCACTTCCAGCAAGCCGTACCGCTGGAAGATCGGCGAGGCAAAACTTTCACGCGTCGCCAACGTCGAGAAAATGATGCCCATGAGCTTCATCAGCAAGGACGGCTTCGGCATTACCAAAAAATGCCGTGATTACCTCGAACCGTTGATTGCCGGAGAAGACTACCCGCCATACGGGAAAGACGGCATGCCGAAGTATGTGCAGCTGAAAAATACCGCGGTGCGGAAAAAACTGGCCGGGTTCAAGGTTAAATAACCTGCTCTTGATCGTAGCAGCGGGCTTGCCCGCTGCTACGTGTTGTTTCGGAGCGCAGGCAAACGTAGATATTTAAATGACCCTGACAAAAGCACGTGAATTATTGGCCGTCCAGGCCAGCATGGGCGGCGGCTATAACCGCAACGGAGCAAAACTGATTCTTGCCGAAGTACAAAGGGAACACGGACAAGTTGCCGCAGATCAATTAATTCGCGAGTTCGATCTGGAACAATTGTTCGGCTTCAAAGCGGGTACAAAATTCAGGATCCCCTGAAGGCTATACAAAGGATCAATGCCCCCATTGATACCGGCAGGCTGAGTTCGGGCGCGCAAGCACCGCAACCCAGCGCAACGGTTTAACGCAGGGATTCATTTGTTGGACTACGGCGCTTGCGCCCCTGGTCCAACCTACGGAATTGTCTGTACGGTTCTGATAGCAGGGATCGGCAGACGCATGCCCGGGCCGGTTTTTGACCCGGTGGACGAATTTAAAATAGTTGTCGTCGGAGGAAATACTATGTCAACAGAACTCATCTTCGCGCTGGTCTGCGCGGGCGCCGCCATCGCTTATGGCGTTTTTTCGATGCAGTGGATACTTGCCAAGCCAACCGGCAATGACCGCATGCGGGAAATCGCCGGCGCGATCCAGGAAGGCGCCCAGGCCTACCTGAACCGGCAGTACACCACGGTAGGTATGGCCGGTGTGGTGCTGTTTGCACTGGTCGGCATCTTTATCGGCTGGCCGGCGGCGACCGGCTTCGCCATCGGCGCGATATTCTCAGGCCTGGCCGGCTACATCGGCATGAACATCTCGGTGCGCTCCAACCTGCGCACCGCCGAAGCCGCCAACGACGGGCTTAACGCGGCCATGCAGATCGCCTTCCGCGGCGGTGCCATCACCGGCATGCTGGTGGTTGGTCTGGGGCTGCTGGGTGTGGCCGGGTTCTACGCCATCCTGCTGAGCATGGGCGTCGAAGACCCCATCCACCCGCTGGTCGGCCTGGCCTTCGGCGGCTCGCTGATTTCCATCTTCGCGCGACTGGGCGGCGGTATCTTCACCAAGGGCGCTGACGTCGGCGCCGACATCGTCGGCAAGGTCGAAGCCGGCATCCCCGAGGACGACCCGCGCAACCCGGCGGTTATTGCCGATAACGTCGGCGACAATGTCGGTGACTGCGCCGGCATGGCGGCCGACCTGTTCGAGACCTATGCCGTAACGGTGGTCGCCACCATGCTGCTCGGTACCCTGATGCTCTCGGACATCGCGGCACAGGCAGCGGCCTACCCGCTGATGCTGGGCGGCGTTTCCATCATCGCTTCCATTATCGGCACCTTTTTCGTCAAGGCTCGTGATGGCGGCAAGATCATGAACGCCCTGTACCGCGGCCTGATTGTGGCCGGTGTGCTGGCAGCAGTCGCCTTCTACTTCGTCACCAAACAGGTGATGGGCGATACCATTATGCTGGAAGGCGTCAGCGTCGATACCATAAACCTGTTCTACTGCGGCCTCATCGGCCTGGCGCTGACCGCGGCCATGGTGGTCATCACCGAATACTATACCGCCACCGAGTTCGGCCCGGTAAAACACATCGCCGAAGCCTCCACCACCGGCGACGGCACCAACGTCATTGCCGGCCTGGGCGTGTCGATGAAATCCACCGCGCTGCCGGTGCTGGCCGTGTGCGCCTCCATCTGGGGTTCCTATGAGCTGGCCGGCCTGTACGGCATCGCCATTGCGGCCACCTCCATGCTGTCCATGACCGGTATCATCGTCGCGCTGGACGCCTACGGCCCGATCACCGATAACGCCGGTGGTATCGCCGAAATGGCCGAGCTGGATGAAAAGATCCGCAACATCACGGATCCGCTGGATGCCGTCGGCAACACCACCAAGGCCGTTACCAAGGGCTACGCCATCGGCTCCGCCGGCCTGGCGGCACTGGTGCTGTTCGCCGACTACACCCATGGCCTGGAGGCGCGCGGCCTGGAACTGAGCTTTGACCTGTCCAACCATATGGTCATCATCGGCCTGTTCCTGGGCGGTCTGATCCCCTACCTGTTCGGCGCCATGGCCATGGAAGCCGTGGGTCGTGCTGCCGGCGGCATCGTCAACGAAGTACGCCGCCAGTTCCGGGAGATGCCGGGCATCATGGACCACAGCCAGAAGCCGGACTATTCACGCGCCGTGGACATGCTGACCAAGGCCGCGATCCGGGAAATGGTCGTTCCCTCGCTGCTGCCGGTACTGGCCCCCGTGATCGTGGGCCTGGCGCTGGGCCCGCAGGCCCTGGGCGGCATGCTGCTGGGCACCATCATCACCGGCCTGTTCGTGGCCATCTCCATGACCACCGGTGGTGGCGCCTGGGATAATGCCAAGAAGTACATCGAGGACGGCCACCACGGCGGCAAGGGCTCTGACGCCCATAAAGCCGCGGTCACCGGCGACACCGTAGGCGACCCCTACAAGGACACCGCCGGCCCGGCCATCAACCCGCTGATCAAGATCATCAACATCGTTGCGTTGCTGATCGTTCCGTTACTGTAGGTCCGGTTCATCCCCCTCTTGCCTTCGGGTGAGGGGGGAATGATTAAACCGGGGCGCATCTGTCCCGGGCTGTTTCTCTTCCCGGTGGTTTGCCCGCTGCGCGGGTTCCCTGCGCTGCTCGACATTTTGCGCACTCGCTGAACTCCCGGGAACCCTGTTTCGTTATCCCGGCGCAGGCCGGGATCCAGGGAAAAGGCGATAATCGGCAGGGATAAATCAGGCTTTTCTAATGTAGAACCGGTATAATCGCCGGCCCTTTGGTTGTTCGACAGATATCCTCCATGAATCTCGACCGCGTTTGTTCCGGTGATAATTGCCCCAACGACATCAATGTGATCGTTGAGATCCCGGCCCATGCCGACCCCGTCAAATACGAGGTCGACAAGGATACCGGGGCCATGTTCGTCGATCGCTTCATGACCACGGCAATGCATTATCCCTGCAATTACGGCTATATTCCCCACACGTTATCGAAAGATGGCGACCCGGTCGACGTGCTGGTACTGACGCCCTATCCACTGATCAGCGGCTCGGTGGTGCGCTGCCGCCCGGTGGGGGTGCTGAAAATGACCGACGAGTCGGGAGATGATGCCAAGATCCTGGCCGTGCCTGTCGACGGGCTGTGCAAGGCCTATCGCCAGGTTCAGGACTTCCGTGACCTGTCGCCCGCGATTCTCGAACAGATCGCGCATTTTTTCGAGCATTACAAAGACCTGGACGAAGGCAAATGGGTGCGCGTGGAAGGCTGGGCGGGTATCGAGGAAGCCAGGCAGGAAATTCTCGACAGCATCGAAATGTTCAGGAATGCGCCGGAAAAACCGAAGTTCTAGGCTATGAAAGTCTGCATAGTCTCTGACAGCCACGACCACCGCCCCCTGCTGGAAGCAGCCGTGCGTGCCGCCAAGGCCGCGGGCGCCGAAGCGGTGCTGCACTGCGGTGACGTGGTGGCGCCCAGCACCTTGAGCGTACTGAAGCCGTTTGGACTACCGATCCACGTCATCCACGGCAATAACAGCGGCGACCTGTACATGATGTCGCGTATTGCCAACAAGCCCGGCAACCAGGTGACCTTTTACGGGCAGGATGCCGGCATAGAACTGGCCGGGCGCAGGATTTTCCTGGTGCACTACCCGCACTACGCCGCCGCCATGGCCACCACCGGTGACTGGGACCTGGTGTGCTGCGGCCATGATCACGAGGCCAAAACCGAAGCCGTCACCAATATCAAGGACGGTACTACCTGGGTAGTGAATCCCGGTACCGTAGGCGGAGTTGCCGCGCCGGCAACCTGGGTGCTGGGCGATCTCGAAACCATGCAGTTTAAACTACACGAAGTGACAGGTTAATAGGGGACAGACCACGTTTTCTCCTTCGGAGAAAACGTGGTCTGTCCCCTATTAACCCTCTACCCAGCGACTGCTGTCTGCGAGCTGCTCCTTTTTCCAGAATGGCGCCTTTGATTTCAGCTCTTCCATCAACCAGCGGCTGGCCTCGAAAGCGGCCTTGCGATGCGCCGACCAGACCGCCACCAGCACGATTGGATCGCCCGGGCTCAATTCGCCCACCCGGTGTACGATAAGGCTGTCGTTCAGGTCCCAGCGCTGCAACGCAGCCCGGCTGATTTCTTCCAGATAACTTTCGGTCATGCCGGGATAGTGTTCCAGGAACATGCCGGATACCGCGTCGCCTTCGTTGTAATCACGCATGCTGCCGACGAACACCGCCGTGGCCCCGCTTTGCGCGGCCTGCCCGGCCCGTTCACGCTGGTATTCCGCCAGGTAAGCCCAGGGATCGAAGGCGCTGTCAGAAACCAGTACGCTCACCGGCCGCCACCGGTTACCGGCGGGAAAAAGGCAATCTCGTCGCCTTCCTCCACCGGGCTGTCAAACCCCACGTACTGCATGTTTCTTGCAGCCAGCACATTGTCTGCAGGCTGTTCCCGCGGCACAGCCGCGGACCAGACCTGGGCCACAGTCGCCCCTTCCGGCACGGAAACCTCCAGTGCCGGGGTGCCCGCGCGTTCGCGCAGCGCTGCAAAAAAACGAACCTGGACCCGCATGTACAACACCTGATTTGCGTCACCAACCGCGGCGACCTATAGTTACGCTAACTACAAATAAAGATTCCAGAAATCCTGCCACTACCTAGTGTACCACGCGTGACTGGAATCGACGCTGTTGACGGACGGTTTGCATGAGCAGATTGACACATTTCAATGCGTCTGGCGAAGCCTGCATGGTCGACGTCGGGGACAAGGAAATATCCACACGCCTGGCGGTAGCCGAGGGTCGCATCTGCATGCAGCCTGGCACTCTCGCGCACATCCGTGCCGGCGACAACCGCAAGGGCGACGTACTGGGAGTAGCGCGCGTTGCGGGCATCATGGCCGCCAAACGCACTGCTGACCTTGTACCCCTGTGTCACCCGCTGGCGCTGACCCGCGTCGAGGTGGAACTCGAAACCGAAACCTCGCCACCGTCCGTCTATTGCCGCGCCAGTATCGAGACACGCGGCCAGACCGGCGTAGAGATGGAGGCATTGACGGCGGTACAGATTACCTTGCTGACGGTTTACGACATGTGCAAGGCGGTAGACCGCGGCATGACCATTGACCAGGTGCGCCTGGTGGAAAAACTGGGCGGCAAATCCGGACACTGGCAACGCAAATGATCCTTCTGGTGGAAGACAGCGAAGACGACGCAGCCCTGATGTTGCGGGTACTCGGAAAACAGCTGGCGGATTCCAGGATTCGCGTGGCGAGAGACGGCAGCGAAGCCCTGGAACTGCTGGCCAACTGGGGCAATGAGGAACTGCACCTTATTCTGCTGGACGTACACCTGCCGCGGGTATCCGGACTGGAGGTGCTGGAGGAGCTGCGCAAATCCCCCTTCACCCGCCATGTCCCCGTCGTTATGCTCAGCGGTTCACAGGACAATAACGATGTCATCCGCAGCTATGATCTGGGGGCCAACAGTTTTCTGGTCAAGGCCGGCCAGGCCGAACAGTTCGAAGCAACCATGCATGAGATCATCCCCTACTGGCTGCACCTCAATCACGCATTCCCCTTGCCGGGAGCCACTGCCGGATGAGCACCCCGTTACGGCTGCTGCTGGTCGAGGACAATGACGATGACGCCCAGCTGTTGCTGGTAAAACTGCGCCGCGCCGGTTATGAACTGCAATATACGCGGGTAGACAGCGAGGTCGAACTACGCGAGGCGCTACGCGAGCACGACTGGCAAATCGTTGTGTCGGACTACGCCATGCCGGGCTTCACCGGCCTGAAAGCCCTCAGCATCCTGCGCGAACAGGACAGCAACACGCCCTTTATCCTGGTATCCGGAACCGTGGGTGAGGAGATAGCCGTTGAAGCCATGCGTACCGGCGCCAACGATTACATCATGAAAGAAAACCTGGCGCGCCTGGTTCCGGCAATAGAGCGTGAACTGCGCGAGGCACGCGAACGCTCCGATCGCCACCGCGCCGAGGAAGCACTGTACCAGGAACGCGAACGCGCCCTGATCACCCTGCATTCAATCGGTGACGGTGTTATTACCACGGATGCCGAAGGCCGTGTCGATTACATGAACCCGGTGGCCGAGAAAGTCACCGGCTGGACCTACGGGGAAGCACAGGGCTATCCGCTCACAGAAGTGCTGCCGCTGGTCAACGAAGCCACGCGACAAGCTATGGAAAGCCCCGCGGACATCAGCCTGCGCACCGGCCGCGTTGTCAACATCACCGAACAATGCGTACTGGTCAACCGCAACGGCCAGGAGTTCCACATCGAGGACTCCGCTGCACCGATCTTTGACCGGGACAACAGCATTATCGGCGCGGTACTGGTATTCCACGACATCACGCGCGAACGGCGCATGGCCCACCAGATGACATGGCAGGCGACCCACGACAGCCTCACCGGACTCGCCAACCGCAACGAATTTGCCGACCGGCTCGCCGGCCTGCTGGCCGGCAACGATCAGTCCCGGCACGCCCTGCTGTACCTGGATCTCGACCAGTTCAAGGTAGTGAACGATACCTGCGGCCATGCTGCGGGGGACGAACTGCTCAAACAACTGAGCCGCGCATTGCGCGCCAGCATCCCGGCCAATGCGGCACTGGCACGCCTTGGCGGTGATGAATTCGGCGTACTGCTGGAAAACGTCGGCCTCGATCAGGCCCGCGAAGTCGCCAACCGCCTGTTGCAGGTCATCGGTGACTTTACCTTCCAGTGGCAGGAACAACGCTTCGATGTCGGCGCCAGCATCGGCCTGGTGCCCATCCAGCGCGAGACACAGAACGCATCGTTCGTACTCAGCGCCGCCGACGTGGCCTGCTATGTGGCCAAGGACTCCGGGCGCAACCGGGTGCACGTCTACGAAGAGAGCGATATCGACCTGGGCGAACGTCACAGCGAGATGCACTGGGTATCGCGCATCAAACTCGCACTGGAAGAAAATCGCTTTATCCTTTACCAGCAGACAATCACTCCGCTACAGGACGACGACACCACGGCGCACTACGAGTTGCTGCTGCGCCTGCGCGACGAGGACGGCGCTATCGTTCCCCCCGGGGCATTCATTCCGGCCGCTGAACGTTACAACCTGATGAATGCCGTCGACCGCTGGGTGATCGATGCCGCGTTCGGGCACTTGAGCAACTTGCAGCAAAAGGGTGACGAAGGCATCTATTCCCTGAACCTGTCGGGAAACTCGCTGAACGACGACGAACTGCCCGGCTATATCCAGCAGAAAATCGACCAGTACCGGATTCATACCGGGCAACTCTGCTTTGAGATCACCGAGACCGCAGCGGTATTCAACCTGGAAAAAGCCAGCAGCATGATCCATTCGCTGAAAAAACTGGGCTGCCGCTTTTCGCTGGACGATTTCGGCAGCGGCCTGAGTTCCTTCGGCTATCTCAAAAACCTGCCGGTCGACTTCCTCAAGATCGACGGCAGTTTCGTCAAGGACATGAATACCGATCCCATGAACCGCGCCATCGTTGAAGCCATCCACCAGGTCGGCCACACCCTCAGCATCCGCACCATCGCTGAATTTGTAGAGAACCAGGATATTGCTGACATGCTGAGCGACATCGGCGTGGACTTTGCCCAGGGCTACCATTTCAGCAAACCGAAGCCATTGAACACCGGCGACAACATCCTGCCATTGCACCGCAAGGCCTGAACGGGACCACCGAACCCGGGCCGGAAGACGATTTTCGCCTGTTTTTGCGCATAGCGCGCCTATCCCCTTGTAACATAACCCAAACAAGCACCGTACAGGCCCGGCGAAAATCCTTAACCTGCTGTAATCATTGAATATCCTGTTTAAGAAACTCCCTGCCAGACTTGAATGCCGGCGTACGGTCTATATACTGGACGCATGAACTGGTTAACTCTCGTTCCCGAAGACAGCGCCGTACAGCGCCTCATGGCTGACAACCGCAAGCCGGCCATTACACGCGCCCTGGATCCGGTATCCCCCTACCCGTCCACCCACCCGGCGCGCATTGGCGAACACCCGGAAACCGCACACCGGCGCAGCGCAAACCGGCAGCCGGGCGAACGCCGCCAGGGCGGTGACAGGCGCCGCAAACAGGTACCCGTGATTCTCGACACCCGCAGCAAGCACGACCGCCGGTCACTACTGGGCAGACCTGCCGCCCGGCGCGCGGAGAATACAGACACGCCCCGCCGGCGTATCGATGTTTTTGCCTGACCGGTCGCCGCGAGCGCTTGCTCCAGCCACCCGTGCCGCTGATTCCGGACAGGGATAGCGCATGACAGGCACATCACTCGCCGCGCAGCTGATCGACTTCATTCAGCGCTCACCCACACCCTTCCACGCCACCCTGGAAATACGCAACAGGCTGCTCGACGCCGGGTTCGTTATGCTCGCCGAGTCTGACTGCTGGCAACCGGAAGCCGGCGGACGCTACCTGGTGGTGCGTAACGATTCATCCATCATCGCCTTCACGCTGGGCGCCGACGCACCTTCCGCAACGGGTTTCCGCATGGTCGGCGCACATACCGACAGCCCCTGCCTGCACCTCAAACCACAACCGCAGACCCTCAACCAGGGCTATCAGCAACTGGGGGTGGAAGTCTACGGTGGCGCACTGCTGAACCCCTGGTTCGATCGCGACCTGTCCATCGCCGGGCGCATCAGTTACCGCGACGCGTCACAACGACTGGGCAACACGCTGATCAATTTCGACGCCCCTGTTGCTGTTATTCCCAGCCTCGCAATCCACCTGGACCGCGACGCCAACAAATCGCGCAGCATCAACCCCCAGCAGCAGCTGCCGGTTATCATTGCGCAGCAGGCAGAAGGTGACAGCACCCCCGACTTCAATGCACTGCTGTTCGATCGCGCCCGGCAACAGCACCCTGAACTGGATATCACAGCAGTACTGGATTTCGAACTGTCGCTGTACGATTGCCAGCCGCCGGCACTGGTCGGGCTACGCCAGGACTTCATCGCCGGCGCCCGGCTGGACAACCTGCTGAGCTGCTTTATCGGCCTGCGGGCGTTGCTGGACGCGGACAGCAGCCAGTCGAAGCTGCTGGTCTGTAACGATCACGAAGAAGTCGGCAGCGTCTCGGCCTGCGGTGCTGACGGCCCGTTCCTGAAATCCGTATTACAACGCATCTGCCCTGAACCCGAAACACTGGCGCGCTGCCTGCACCGCTCCCGGCTGATTTCAGCCGACAATGCCCACGGCATCCACCCCAACTACGCCGACAAACACGATGCCAATCACGGTCCGCTGCTGAACGGGGGGCCGGTGATAAAGACCAATGCCGGCCAGCGTTATGCCACCAACAGCGAAACCGCCGGCCTGTTCCGGCACCTCTGCGAACAGGCCGGTGTCCCGCTGCAATCCTTTGTCGTACGCAGCGACATGGCCTGCGGCAGCACCATCGGCCCGCTGACCGCAGGCGCCATCGGCGTGCGCACCCTGGATATCGGCGTGCCCACGTTTGCCATGCATTCGATTCGCGAACTGGCGGGCGCCCGCGACACCGGATATCTGCACAAGGCACTACAGACCTTCTTTAACTGGCCGGGTTAGGGTTAAGATGTATGGCAATGTCAGAACAAAAACACGCCCTGGTCGTAGACGACTCCAGGTCAGCCCGCCTGGTACTGCGGCGCATGCTGGAAAAGTACGACCTGGCGGTCGACACCGTCGAATCCGCCAGGCTGGCACTGGATTACCTCACCCGCAATCGTCCCGACGTCATCTTCATGGACCACATGATGCCGGGCATGGACGGCTTCGAAGCCGTAAGGGCCATCAAGGACAACCCGGCTACCGCTACCATTCCGGTCATAATGTACACCTCCAGGGGCGGCGACCTGTACCTCGGACAGGCGCGCGCACTGGGCGCCGTCGATGTGCTGCCAAAAACCGTGGCCCCGGCCGAGTTGTTCAGCGCGCTGGAAAAAATCGGGCTGACTCGGGACCGGCGACGGAAAAAACGGCCCCTGAACGAAGAAGATGCTTCGGAACGCGCTGAAGATATACAGGCCCCGCCAGTGGTTCCCGCGCGCGCGCCGCCCCGCTTTACCGAGCCCGGCATGCAGACGTCGTCAGGAGCGATGGACGAGGCAGAGCTGGACGCGCACATTCGCCGCCTGCTCGAGGAACAGCGCGTTGAATTCCGCAAGGACGTGCTGCTCAGCATGGAAACCGTTGCCCGCCAGACGGGCAACCGGCTTAACAAGGAACTGGATGCAAAGCTCGAAACCCTGCAACAGCAGCCGGCGCATCCCCCGTCAGGATCGCCGCTGGCGCTTGTTTCCCTGACGCTGTTACTGCTTGCCTCCCTGTTCCTGAATATCCACATGCTCAGCGATAACGACACCCCCGCGGCGATGACCACGGCAGACGACAATCTCCCGGACCCGGGTCTGCAGGAGGCTGTAGCCAAACTCGAAACCCTGAGCACTGAACGTGCCACCCGCCTTGAACAGTCCTGGCTGACGACAGGCTGGGCGCTCAACCAGGAACTGGGATACCCCTATGACGAAATAGCGCTCGACAACCAGCGCGCGGATATTATCGAACAGCTGCTGGAAAAATTATCGGTGAACGGTTACCGCGGAAAAATCATCCTCGAAACGCACGCGGGAGAATTCTGCCTGCTCGGCAGCCAGGAAACCGGCTTCCGCCTGCCGCCACCGGAACTGACCGTTGACCAGTGCGAATTTACCGGCAACCCGGTACAGCCTACCGACTCGGCAGCTGCCCACCAGTCGCCGCGCTTCGCCAATTTTGTTAACAGTTCCCCGCTGCTGAATGCGGAGACCCTGTCAATAGAAGTGGTTGCAGCTCCGCGCGCGGAACCCCTGTTCGCCTACCCGGCCAAATCAGACCAGACCACGGCACAGGACTGGAATCTCGCAGCAGCGCGAAATAATCGCGTAGTGATTCACCTGGAACCAAAAGACTAATAGGGGACAGACCACGGTTTTCCCCTTCAGGGAAAACCGTGGTCTGTCCCCTATTTACTGTTTAGGCTTTCCTGTAAATTTCCGCGCCACCCTTTACGAACTCCACGGACTTTTCCTTCATTCCCTGGTCCAGCGCCTCGCCTTCGGACATGCCGTGCTCCCTGGCGTAATCGCGCACGTCCTGCGTAATTTTCATGGAACAGAAATGCGGGCCGCACATGGAGCAGAAGTGCGCTACCTTGGCCGAGTCCTTGGGCAGGGTTTCGTCGTGGAATTCGCGCGCCTTTTCCGGATCCAGGCCGAGATTGAACTGGTCTTCCCAGCGGAACTCGAAGCGCGCCTTGGACATGGCGTTGTCGCGCACCTGCGCACCCGGGTGCCCCTTGGCCAGGTCGGCGGCGTGCGCAGCGATCTTGTAGGTGATAATGCCTTCGCGCACATCCTGCTTGTTGGGCAGCCCCAGGTGTTCCTTGGGCGTGACGTAACACAGCATGGCTGTACCATACCAGCCGATCTGCGCGGCACCGATGGCCGAGGTAATGTGATCGTAGGCCGGGGCAATATCCGTGGTCAACGGGCCCAGCGTGTAGAACGGTGCCTCGTAACAGTCGCGCAATTCCTTGTCCATGTTTTCCTTGATGAGTTGCATGGGCACGTGACCGGGGCCTTCGATCATGACCTGCACGTCGTTTTCCCAGGCGATCTTCGTCAACTCGCCCAGCGTCTCCAGTTCACCGAACTGTGCGGCATCGTTGGCGTCGGCCAGCGAACCGGGACGCAGACCGTCGCCCAGCGAGAAAGAGACGTCGTAGGCTTTCATGATGTCGCAGATATCAGCGAAGTGCGTATAGAGGAAACTCTCCTGGTGATGCGCGAGGCACCATTTCGCCATGATCGAGCCGCCGCGCGACACAATGCCGGTCACGCGGCTGGCGGTCAGCGGCACATATTGCAAACGCACTCCGGCATGGATGGTGAAGTAATCCACACCCTGTTCGGCCTGTTCAACCAGCGTATCGCGAAACAGCTCCCAGGTGAGTTCTTCCGCCTTGCCATCGACTTTTTCCAGCGCCTGGTAAATCGGCACGGTACCCACCGGTACCGGTGCATTGCGCAGTATCCATTCACGGGTTTCGTGAATATTCTTACCGGTCGACAGGTCCATGACCGTATCCCCGCCCCAGCGCGTGGACCAGACCATTTTCTCGACTTCCTCGGTGATGGAGGATGTAACGGCGGAGTTACCGATATTGGTATTAACCTTCACCAGGAAGTTGCGGCCGATGATCATCGGCTCGAGTTCCGGGTGGTTGATATTGGCGGGAATAATGGCGCGGCCGCGGGCGATTTCGTCGCGCACGAACTCGGCTGTTACCCGCTCCGGAATACCGGCGCCGAAACTCTGCCCCGCGTGTTGCCGCAACAGCGCGCTGCCCTCCAGGGCTTCGAGCCGCAGGTTCTCGCGGATCGCAACGTATTCCATTTCCGGCGTGATGATGCCCTGGCGCGCGTAGTGCATCTGGGTAACGTTGGCACCGGCCCGGGCGCGGCGCGGCTTGCTGATATGCTCGAAGCGTAACGCCGCCAGTTCCGGGTCCGCAGCACGAATGCGGCCGAACTCGGAGCTGGGCTCATCCAGCAGTTGCGTATCGGCGCGTTCATCGATCCAGGCGGCACGCAGCGGCGGCAGCCCCTTCAACAGGTCGATATTTACGTCCGGGTCGGTATAGGGACCGGAGGTGTCGTAGACGGTTATCGGCGGATTGGTCTCGGCACCTATGCTGGCCGGGGTATCGGCCTGGCGGATTTCCCGCATGCCGACGCGCAGGTCCGGGCGCGAACCCTGCACGTGGACTTTGCGCGAGCCTGGGAACGGCCGCGTCACGTCCGTGGACAGCTCGCTGGTTTTGCGGACAAACTCTTCGGGGATGGCGCTCATGATCCTTTTCCCTCTCTTGGATATGGGCGCGGGGAAAGGCTGATGCAGACTTCAGCTTCCCTGCGCAGGTATTAACCGGATCAGGTTCAAAGGGTGTTTCTCAGCCCTTCTGCGGAAGAGCACCCCTAGCTGCAAGCTGACGAAGGTAGCTAAAGGCCGGGCGTATTGCAAGACTGCACGCAGGTCGCTTGCCTGCTCCCCGTAAAGACCGTACCCTTTATCGTAATTGCCACCGGAAATACCATGATGACTGCAATGAATCTAGAACAGGCCCGCTTCAATATGGTCGAACAGCAGATCCGTACCTGGGACGTGCTGGATGACCGCATCCTCGACACCCTTTCCACTACGCCGCGCGAAGACTTTGTGCCCGAGCAGTACCGGGCGCTGGCGTTCACGGATATCAGCGTGCCGCTGGCGCACGATCAGGTCATGATGCCGCCCAGACTGGAAGGGCGGCTGCTGCAAAGCCTCACCATTCAACCCGGTGACCAGATACTGGAAATCGGCACGGGCAGCGCCTACCTGACAGCCTGCCTGGCGAAACTGGGCAGCAGCGTACAGTCCGTGGACCTGTACGAGGATTTCACGACCCGGGCAGCAGAGCTGCTGAAACAGCACCGGATAGGCAATGTCACGCTGGCCAGCGGCGATGCCGCAGCGGGCTGGACGTCCGACACCGGCTTCGATGTGATCGCGGTCACCGGCTCGCTGCCGGTACTGCACGAAGGTTTCCACACCCTGCTCCGGCCCGGCGGACGCCTGTTTGTCATCGTCGGCAAACCGCCCATCATGCAGGCGCTGCTGATTACCCGCGTGGGCGAGCAGGAATGGAACCGGGAAAGCCTGTTCGAGACGTCGGTACCGGCGCTGGTGAATGCGCCCAAGCCCGAGGCGTTCCGGTTCTAGGAATCCGTGTCCTGCGTATGCGTAAACTTGCCGCGTCTGAACTACAGGCCCGTCCCGAGCCGGCATCGGAGCGACTGATGCCGCGCAATATCGACGGCCAAATGCCGGACTGACAGCCAGGATGTTGCGAAAAACCATCTACATACTTGCTCTTCTGGTAATGACCGGTGCGGCTCACGCCGCTGACCTGATAACCGTGTACCGGCAAGCCTTGCAGAGCAACCCGCAGCTGCGGGCGGCCGCCTCCAGCCTGCAGGCCGTCAGGGAACAGCGCCCGCAGGCCATCGCCGGTCTGTTACCGACGCTGGCTGCCAACGGTTCCCTGTCACGCAAGCGTTTCAAGGAACGGGATCCCTCGCAACCCGCCCGCTTCAGTACTGACAAGATCGCCAGCCTGGATCTGAGGCAGCCGTTGTTTCGCTATGAAAACTGGATTCAGCTGAAACAGTCGGACAGCGAGATCGCGGCGGCCGAAGCCAACTACGCCGCAGCGGAACAGGACCTGATGGTGCTGGTAGCCGAACGCTACTTTGCCGTGCTCGACGCACAGGACAACCTGGAGTTTGCCGAGGCCGAAAAAAGCGCCATCGGCCGCCAACTGGAACAGGCGACGCAGCGCTTTGATGTCGGGCTCATCGCCATTACCGACGTCAAGGCCGCCCAGGCACGCTATGATCTGTCCGTCAGCCTGGAGATCCAGGCTGTCAGCAAGCTGGTAGAGGCCAAGGATGCATTGCGCGAGGTGGCCGGCGTCTACTACGACAACATAGCGCCATTGAAAGCCGAGCTGAAACTCGAACGCCCGCAGCCGGACTCGCCCGAAGCCTGGATCGAACAGGCTGAAAAACAGAACCTCAAGATCATGGCCGCCCAGGCCCGCGCGGAAACCGCGCAACAGGAAATCCGTCGCCAGCGCGCCGGGCACCTGCCCACCCTCGACCTCAACGCCAGCGCCAGGTACCTCGATATCAACTTCGGCGGTATTGCCCCGCTCAAGCGCGAAGACGGCGAGATCGGAGTCGAACTGAACGTACCCCTGTACCAGGGTGGACTGGTCAACTCGCGCACACGACAGGCGCGCAGCCGTTTCCAGGAAGCCACCGAACTCCTGCAACAGGAAATCCGCGCAGCCGAACTGGCAACCCGCAACGCCTATCGCGGTGTGGTAACCGATATCGCCCAGGTAAAGGCCCTCAGCCAGTCACTTGAGTCCACCAGGATTGCAGTGGAAGCCGAAGAAGCAGGCTTCGAAGTCGGCACCCGCACCATTGTCGATGTTCTCAATGCACAGCGGGAAAAATTCCTCGCCAGGCTGACCTATGCGCGCGCACGCTACCTGTATGTCGTCGATCAGCTCCGGCTCAAGAAGGCGGCCGGCATACTGGACAGCGAAGACATCCTGGAAGTGAACCGGGCGCTCGGGCCTGTTCCCACCGCCACGAAACCGGCTACAAAATAGTGCGATGAATAACTCCCTGATCCCCGAACTGCCCGACTTCGGTGACCCGCTGGGCGTGCTGCGCGCCTGTCACGAACGCATGCTGGCACAGTGCAATACCCTGCAGGGCCTGGTAACGCATATTGCAGACAGCGGCATTGACGATGAAGCCCGCAGCGCAATCAGAAACGTCATATACTATTTCACCACCAGCGCAATGCATCACCACCAGGACGAGGAACAGGACCTGTTTCCATTACTGAACCGGCAATCCCTGAAGCTCGCCGAAATCGTCCACCGGCTCAAACAGGAACATGAATCACTGACACAGCTATGGGAACAACTGCTGCAGGATCTCAACAAACCCTCGGCACTGGGCGAAAACGCCGGCTTCGAAGCACACGTCGAACAGTTCTGCTCCGCTTACCGGGAGCATATCGATTTTGAAAACAGCGAGCTGCTGGACATGGCACAGCACATCCTCAGCCAGCGACAACTCGACGACATGGGCCGCGCCATGGCCCGGCGACGCGGCGCATAATAGGGCATAATAGGGGACAGACCACGTTTTAAGACGCACCATCCCCCCGGGCCCTGGGTCGGCCAGGCCTTCCTGGCTCCACACGCCGCCTGAGCATTACTGCTATTTCGTCCCTGAACCGTCCGCTGCCCAACACATAATTCCCATTGGTCGCTGACCGGACACTCGTGATGGTCTGCTCATCCAGCTGTGCCTTGAACAACGCCCGGTAGGCGGCACATCGCTTCCGAGTCGTTTGTCCTAGCGCCAGATAGTCCTCATGAGGCGTTAACAGATCGCATGGACAAGCCAATGCATTTGCTCGAAAGCTGGACCACCGATAGTCACCGGGGGTTCCAACCATACCGGAACGGACCGGGTTCAGCTCGATGTATCGATGACAAACCAGGACATAGCGCTGCTCCTGAGCGAGACATGAACGAAATCGCCCTTCCCACAGAGTACCACTTCGACGATAAGTCCGGTTGATATACTGGACATAACGCTGTCCCAGATGCTTCATCAGATTAGAGGCGCTGTCCTGGTAGCGCGGGGTAAGCAACAAATGCACATGATTCGTCATCATGACATAAGCATGAATATCGCATTGCCATTTTTCGGCCTGCTCCGCCAGCGTAGTCAGATAATAGCCATAATCCGATTCACTGTAAAAACACGCCGCCCGGTTATTTCCTCGCTGAATGATATGCCAGGGAATCCCGGCAACCGCTATCCTTGCACGTCGTGGCATCGTGAACCTCCATGTTCACTGAGCAATCGTCGAGCCTTATCTTAGCATCGATCCATCGACTGAAAAACGAAGAAAACCGTGGTCTGTCCCCGATTACTCTGACTGAAGCTTCTTTTCCAGCAGTTGCAGGCAATGCTGCAACGCACCACGGTTGTTATCGACAAGCATCAAACCCGCTGCCACGGCTGCCTTGCGCTGTGCCGCATCACTGATGTATGCGCAGACCCGCTCTGCCAGCTCCCTCTCCGTATCGATCTCTTGTGCCGCGTTGCCCTGAATCAGGTCGTGGTAGATACTTCTGAAGTTATCGGTGTACGGACCGCTGATGACCGGCGCACCTGCGAGTATTGCCTCTACCGGGTTATGCCCGCCGGCCGGGACCAGGCTGCCCCCGACAAAAACGGCCAGCGCCACAGCGTAGAAATACACCAGCTCGCCCAGTGTGTCGACAATCAGCACCTGCACATCATCGCCGGGCGGCGCCGTATCACTGGCAAAACGGAACCCGATGCCCGACTTCCTGCACAGGGTGGAAACATCGGCTGCGCGCTCCGGGTGCCGGGGCGCTATAACCAGCAATGCACCGGCACAGGATGCGAGCACGCGCCGGTGTGCGACCAGCAGCTGCGCTTCCTCACCCGTGTGGGTACTGCCCGCGG
>JBHHXO010000014.1:0-24667 GCA_046757125.1 Thiogranum sp. | reverse complement strand
GCGATTCACCTTGTACCCCAGGGCACCCTCTCTCGCCTGTCGGCGATTCACCTTGTACCCCAGGGCACCCTCTCTCGCCTGTCGGCGATTCACCTTGCCTGGACTTTGATTTGCGGCTGGTGGACGTGGATCGTGATCCCCAACTGGCGCGGCGTTACGATGAATGGGTGCCGGTACTCTGCCACGGGGAGCAGGAAATCTGCCACTACCGGCTTGACGAGCGGGCACTGAGAACTGCCTTGCACTGCCAATAGCGTGTATACTGCGTCTCGAAATGGCGCCGTGTTGGCGCCATTCTGGTTTATAAATCAGGTTGTTACCCGCTTTGTCTGATCTGCTTCATATTCGAAATTTCTCCATTATCGCGCATATCGACCATGGCAAGTCGACACTGGCGGATCGTTTTATCCAGCTCTGTGGCGGTTTGAGCGAGCGCGAAATGGAAGCGCAGGTGCTGGATTCCATGGACCTGGAGCGCGAGCGCGGTATTACCATCAAGGCGCAGAGCGTATCGCTGAATTACACTGCGGCCAACGGCGAGGTCTACACGCTCAACTTTATCGACACCCCGGGACACGTGGATTTTTCCTACGAAGTGTCGCGCTCGTTGTCCGCCTGCGAGGGGGCGCTGCTGGTGGTGGATGCCGCCCAGGGTGTCGAGGCGCAGAGCGTCGCCAACTGTTACACGGCGATCGAGCAGGGCCTGGAAGTGGTGCCGGTACTGAACAAGATCGATCTGCCCTCTGCGGAACCGGACCGGGTAAAGCAGGAAATCGAGGATATCATCGGCATCGATGCCATCGACGCGGTTGAGGTCAGCGCCAAGACGGGGCTGGGTATCGACGCCCTGCTGGAACGGCTGATCGAGCAGATTCCGCCTCCCGTCGGCGATGCCGAACAGCCGCTGCAGGCGCTGATTATCGATTCCTGGTTCGACAACTACGTTGGCGTCATTTCCCTGGTGCGGGTTATGCACGGCACCCTGCGTCGCAAACAGAAGATACGCATGATGTCTACCGGCGGTGATTTTCTGGTCGAAAGGGTAGGTATCTTCACGCCACGCCGCGAAGACCGCGATTGTCTCAAGGCGGGCGACGTAGGCTATGTCATCGCCGGTATCAAGGAAATCGACGGTGCGCCGGTGGGTGATACCATTACCCTGACCGACCGGCAGGCCGAACAGTCGCTACCGGGTTTCCAGAAGGTGCAGCCGCGCGTATTCGCCGGTCTGTACCCCGTGATTTCGGACGATTACGAAAATTTACGGGAGGCGTTGCAGAAACTGAGGCTCAACGATGCTTCACTGCATTTTGAACCGGAGACCTCGACGGCACTGGGCTTCGGGTTTCGTTGCGGTTTTCTGGGTATGCTGCATATGGAGATCATCCAGGAACGCCTGGAACGGGAATACAACCTGGATCTGATCACCACGGCGCCCACGGTAATCTATGAAGTGCTCGATACCTCGGGGGAGGTGCTGCAGATCGATAACCCGGCGAGTCTGCCGCCGGTCAACAGGATAGAGGAAGTGCGCGAGCCCATTATTCTCGCCAGTATCCTGGTACCGCAGGATTACCTTGGCGCGGTGATCGGCCTGTGCGTAGAGAAGCGTGGTGTACAGCGCACCATGCAGTACCTGGGACAGCAGGTTTCCCTTGGATATGAACTGCCGCTCAGTGAAGTGGTGCTGGATTTTTTCGACCGGCTCAAGTCGGTAAGCCGCGGTTTTGCCTCGTTCGATTACACCTTCGAGCGTTTCGAGGCCGCCCCGCTGGTCAAGCTCGACGTGCTTATCAACGGCGAGCGGGTGGATGCGCTGTCGGCAATCGTGCACCGTGAGTTTGCGAACAGCCGTGGCCGTGACCTGGCCGAGCGCATGCGCGAGCTGATACCGCGGCAAATGTTCGATGTAGCGATCCAGGCCGCCATCGGCTCGCAGATCATTGCGCGTACCACCGTCAAGGCGCTGCGCAAGAATGTAACGGCAAAGTGTTACGGTGGTGATATATCGCGTAAACGCAAACTGCTGGAAAAACAGAAGGCGGGCAAGAAGCGCATGAAACAGTTTGGTAAAGTGGAAATACCCCAGGAAGCTTTTCTGGCGGTATTGCAAGTCGGGAAAAAATAGCCATGAATATAGATTTTCCAGCCGTACTGGTGCTGGCCACGCTGGTAACGGGCCTGATCTGGGTCATGGATGTGCTGCTATGGGCGCCAAAACGGAAGCAGCAGGCGGCGGCGCTGGGTGCAGGCGGAGCCGGGGTGAACAGCGCCAAGCTGGAGGAAGTGCTCAAGGAGCCGACGCTGGTTGAATACGCCAAGTCGTTCTTCCCGGTAATCCTGGCGGTGTTGTTGCTGCGTTCCTTCCTCGTGGAACCCTTCCGGATCCCCTCCGGTTCCATGATGCCGACATTGCTGGTGGGCGATTTTATCCTGGTGAACAAGTATGCCTACGGTATCCGGCTGCCGGTGATCAACAGCAAGGTGATTGAAGTGGGCGAGCCCCGACGGGGCGATGTCGTCGTATTCCGTTTCCCGAAAGATCCCGGCGTTGATTACATAAAACGTGTCGTGGGCCTGCCGGGAGACCACGTGGTGTACAGGAACAAGACACTGTATATCAACGGCAGGAAAATCCCCCAGATCCCGGAAGGCAGCTACATCGGCGTCGGTTCCGGCCTGTCCATGTCGGGTGCGGATGTCCGCCGCGAAGCACTGGGCGACGTCAAACATGATATTCTCGTTGTGCCTAGGGTGCGTGGCGTCGAGACGGATACCGTGGTGCCGGAAGGACACTATTTCGTTATGGGTGACAACCGGGACAACAGCAATGACAGCCGTTACTGGGGGTTTGTCCCGGACAGGAACCTGGTCGGGCGTGCCTTTATGATCTGGATGAACTGGGATTCTGCGGCCGGTGGGGTGGGGTGGGACCGCATCGGGGATTCCATAAACTAGGCGGAGAACAACGATGAACAGATGGCATCACCAGAAGGGTATGACGGCAATCGGCTGGTTGCTGGTATTGGGCCTGATCGCATTTTTCACCCTGGTTACGTTGCGTCTTGTTCCGGCTTACCTTGAGTTCGCCAAAGTGACCGGGGTGCTGGAATCACTGCAGAATGAACCGGGTATAACCCGCAAGAGCAGGGCTGAAATCCTCAAGATGGTCACCAAGCGTTTTGAGGTAAATGACATACGCAAGGTGGATCCGAGAACGATCGAGGTCAGGAAAAACGAAGGCGTGCTCACTGTAAGCATTGACTATGAGCGCCGTGAACACCTGATCAGCAACATCGATGTGGTCACTGTTTTTGAAAAGAAAGTCGAGGTGGTCGCCAATTGAGCCGGTCCCTGGACGGCCTGGTCCGTTCCCTCGGTTACCGGTTTCAGGATGACAGGCTGCTGCAGGCGGCCGTTACCCATCGCAGTGCGGGCAGTGGCAACAATGAACGGCTGGAGTTTCTGGGGGATGCCGTGCTCGGCTACGTCATTGCCGAGTGGCTGTATACACTGTTTCCGGAAGCCAGCGAAGGCCAGCTGAGTCGACTGCGTGCCAGCCTGGTCAAAAAGGAAACGCTCGCCGGCATTGCGCGCGAACTGAAGCTCGGCGACTACCTGCGGCTCGGTTCCGGTGAACTGAAAAGCGGCGGGTTCCGCCGTGACTCCATTCTGGCAGACGCGCTGGAAGCGATACTGGGCGGTATCGTCATGGACAGTGGTTTCGAGGCCTGTCGCAGCAGCATCCGCCAGTTGTTCGCCGACAGGATCGGCCGGCTTTCCGCCGGCGATGAGCTCAAGGATCCGAAAACACGTTTGCAGGAATACCTGCAGTCGCGCAAGCTGGAATTGCCCGATTATGAAGTGACGGATGTGTCGGGGCAGGCACACAAGCAGCGCTTTGTCGTTGCATGCAGTGTAACGGCCATGCAGAAGTCGGTTCGGGGTACGGGCAGCAGCCGGCGTCGCGCGGAGCAGGCCGCGGCGGAAAACATGCTGGCGCAACTGCAGGCGGGTTCCGCGGATGAATGAGTTTCACTGCGGGTTTGTTGCCCTGGTCGGCCGTCCCAACGTCGGCAAGTCCACGATTCTGAACCGCCTTGTCGGGCAGAAAGTCAGTATTACCTCCAACCGGCCACAGACGACCCGCCATCGCATTCTCGGTATCAAGACCGATACCCGGGGACAGATTGTATTTGTCGATACGCCCGGCCTGCACCAGGCCCAGCCACGTGCCATGAACCGCTACCTGAACCGTGCTGCCGTTGACAGTTTGCGCGACGTGGATGTCGTCGTCTTCGTCATCGAAGGTACGCGCTGGAGGAAAGACGACGACTGGATCCTGGAAAAACTGAAAGAGGTATCCTGCCCGGTGATACTTGCCATAAACAAGATCGACCGGCTGACAGACAAGGCCGAACTGTTGCCGCACCTGCAGGCGTTGTCAGCCAAGCACGCGTTCAGCGACCTGATTCCCGTGTGCGCAAAAAACGGTGATAACCTGGATCAGCTGGAGACTGCCCTGCGCGGGCACCTGCCGGAGTCGCCGCCTTTTTACGCTGAAGACCAGGTGACCGATCGCAGCGAACGGTTTCTGGCCGCAGAACTGGTACGGGAGAAACTGTTCCGCAAACTGGGGGAAGAAGTCCCCTACGGGCTGACCGTCGAGATCGAGCGCTTCAAGGCCGAAAAGCGCTCCCTGCACATTCATGCCCTCATCTGGGTGGAGAAAAAGGGCCACAAATCGATCGTGATCGGCAGCAAGGGTGAGCGCCTGAAAGAAGTCGGCCGCGAGGCGCGCCAGGATATGGAGAGAGCCTTTGACCGGAAAGTTTTTTTGCAGCTGTGGGTCAAGGTGAAGGAAGGCTGGGCGGACGATGAGCGGGCATTGCGCAGCCTGGGTTATAACGAGGACTAGCGCGGGGACCCGATGACAGCCGCAGTCCGGATTCAACTGGTACCGGGATTCGTGTTGCACCAGCGACCTTACCGGGAAAGCAGCGCACTGCTGGAGGTATTCACCGAAGCACACGGTCGTGTCGGGCTGGTAGCGCGCGGTGTGCGCTCGCCCAAATCCAGGCAGCGTGGTGATTTGCAGCCGTTTCGTTCCTTGCGCCTGTCATGGAACGCGCGCGGCGAACTGGGGACGCTGACGGCTGTCGAGTCCGATGCGCCGCAAGGGTGTCTGCGGGGAGCGTCCCTGTACAGCGCATTTTACCTGAACGAGTTGCTGGTACGGTTGCTGGTGCGTAACGATCCGCATCCGCGCCTGTATGCGTATTACCAGGCCAGCCTGGCGCACCTGATGCAGGGTGAAGATATCGAGCCGTTGCTGCGACTGTTCGAAAAAAACCTGTTGCAGGAAATCGGTTACGGCCTGTTGCTGGACAGCGAGATCGAATCCGGCGAGCCGGTACAGCCAAACAGTTACTACGATTACCACCTCGAGTCAGGGCCCGTGCTGCTGCAGGAAGAGGATGCACAGGCTTTTGTTTTCAAGGGTTCGAGCCTGCTGGCAATGCAGCGGGGGCAACTGACAGGCAGGGAAGTTCTGCGTGACGCCAAACGCCTGATGCGTTCGGCCTTAAGCCTGTATCTGGGTAACAAGCCCCTCAAGTCGCGCGAACTCTTCCGGGTATAATGTGGATATCGCCGGCGATCCTGGATTTCCCGCAGGGTAAATTTTTTCTCCCAGTGCGTTATGCTTCCATCCCCGGAAAAATTTTGTAAAGACTGTCAGTAACCAAGGTTGCAGCTTCATGAATCCTGTTCTGCTCGGCATCAATATCGACCATATAGCTACACTGCGGCAGGCGCGTGGCACGCGCTATCCCGACCCGGTGCAGGCGGCTATCGAGGCGGAACAGGCCGGTGCGGATGCCATTACGCTGCATCTGCGCGAAGACCGCCGGCATATACAGGACCGGGATGTCGAGATGCTGAAGGATATCCTGCAAACGCGCATGAACCTGGAGATGGCGGTTACAGAGGAAATGCTGGGTATCGCTACCCGGGTGCGGCCCGCGGATTGCTGCCTGGTGCCGGAACGGCGCGAGGAGCTTACCACCGAGGGTGGACTGGACGTGGCGGGGCAGGTCGAGCGTATGCGTTATGCCTGTCAGCATCTGGGTGAGGCCGGTGTGCGGGTATCGCTGTTTATCGATGCTGATCCGCGCCAGGTCGAGGCGGCAAAATCAGTGGGCGCGCCCTGCATCGAGATCCATACCGGGCATTTCGCAGATGCAGAAAGCAGTTCCGCGCGCGACGCCGAATTCGAAAAAATCCGTGCTGCTGTCCGGCTGGGCAGCGAGATCGGCCTGCAGGTGAATGCCGGGCACGGCCTGCACTATCACAATGTACAGTCTGTTGCCGCGCTGGCGGAAGTGCGCGAACTCAATATCGGCCACGCGATCGTGGCGCGCGCCGTATTCACCGGGCTGGCAGAGGCGGTGCGCGAAATGAAGCAGCTGATACTGGCCGCACGACCTTAGCCCGCCCGCGAGTGGTATACCTGCAGGCAGTCGTGTTCCGCTTTTGCGCTGTACATGGCCTGGTCGGCATGGCGTAACAGCGTTACCGGATCGCGGCCATGTTCCGGGTAGACGGCAATGCCGATACTGGCGGAGGCTGCGATGTTCTGGCCCAGGATCTGGAATGGCTGTTTCATGGCGCAGGCAATCTTCCTGGCCGCGGCGATGGCGTCCTGCTCGCTCTTGATCTGTTCCAGGCAAATGATGAATTCGTCGCCACCGACCCTGGACACGGTGTCCGACTGACGCATGGTGTCTGCCAGCCGCTTTGCAATCGCCTGCAGCAGGCAGTCGCCGGTTTCGTGTCCGTACCGGTCATTGATCGGCTTGAACCTGTCCAGGTCCAGGTACACCACGCCCAGCTTGCGATGGTCCCGGTCCGCACGGGCGATACCGGCGCTGAGGCGTTCCTTCAGCAGGTTGCGATTGGGCAGGTCGGTCAATTCATCGTGTTCCGCCTGGTAGATCAGGCGGCGTTCCTGGGTGATTCTGTCGGTTGCATCATGGATTATCACGGTGTAGAGGCGATGGGTGGAGATCTCCGTTTGCGATACCGAGACTTCCACCGGAAAGCGCCGGCCGTTTTTTCGCATGCACAGCACACGGTCGATCCTGAAACCCATCCTGCTTTCCCTGGCGATGCGGGTCAGTACCGCAAGGCGGTGTTTTTCGGTTGACCGGTAACGCGGACACACCAGGGTGATCAGTTGTTGCCCGACGATTGCCTCGCGGGAATAGCCGAACATTCTTTCCGCGCCCTGGTTGAAGACCACGATCCTGCAGTTTTCATCGACGCACACGATAGCTTCGTTGGTGATTTGCAATAAGCGGATATAACGCTCAACCTGCCTTATCAGCCTTGCTGCCGAGGCATCTTTTCCGTTCCCTGTTGCTGGTTCATCCTGAAGATCTTTGGGCGGATCGCCGGTGGTGGTCATGCGTTATTGTGACAGCGGGGAGAGTACACCTGTCACTTATTTAGTTGTATGCCTGAAGACTAGCACAGCAACAGGTCGAAACCAGAAAGGATTGTTCCGGCTATACGGTATTTTTATCTCCCGGGTTGTCGTGTTACCGGAAAACAGGAGATATCTGCTTGATATCAGGATATATTACAGGTGGCTTTGAAGTGTTATTAGCTGTCTTTATAGGAAGGCGGTGTTTCCGGAATCAGTGTAAAGCCCTGCCGCAACCCTGATACTGCCTGCCGTCGAATATCACCTTGACGGTGGTTTCAAACGGCTCTCCGCTCATGGTGTCGTGACACGGACGGCCTTCAAGCACAACCGTCAACGCGTGTTCACCATCCCGAAGCCGGTATTCTGCGATACGTGCTTTCCGATCGACTGAAGGTTCGGGTGCGGTGAACTCGTACCGGGTTTCTCCATAGTCGCCGACAAAAACACGCTTCCTTCCTGCAGACAGTTCCAGGTGCCAGCCGGGCTGAATGACTTCAGGACAGCAGGGCAACACTCTTGGCTTGCGCAAACACCGTTTTGCCGCGTTCCAGCTCGAGCAGGGCGGCGGACTTGCGTGTAACGCGGGACAACAGGGGCACGCCTCCCGCCAGCAATCGCACTGTTACCTGTGCGCTCCCCACGGGGGTGAGCGCATCGACGGTCGCCGGAAATATATTCAGAATACTGGTGCCGGACTGGCGTTCCAGGGTAAGGCTGACATCGCGCGCCGCGACGCGCAACCTGACCGCATGGCCCACCGGTAAGGCCTTGCGTGTCACCGTAAAACGGCCACCCGGGAAATCCAGGTGTGTCAGCTCGTAGTCATCGTCGTGTCCTGCTACGACGGCATCGATGAGCGCCTCCGCGTCATCGTCGTGGGCAAGGGGAAGATCGAGACGGGTCAGCATGTCACCCAGAGCCCCCGCGGCTTTTACCCGACCCGCTTCCAGCAGGACCAGGTGATCCGCCAGGCAGGCAACTTCATCGGGCGAATGGCTGACATAGAGGACGGGGATATCGAGTTCTTCGTGCAGCGATTCGAGCCAGGGCATGATCTCCCGCTTGCGCGCCGGGTCCAGTGCCGTCAGCGGTTCATCCATCAGCAGGATTTCAGGGCTTGCCGCCAGCGCCCGGGCTATTGCCACCCGTTGTCGTTCGCCGCCGGAAAGCCGGGCGACCCTGCGTTCGAGCAGAGCCTCGATGCCCAGCAGCCCGATTGCCTTGTCCAGGGAGACCCTGCGCTCGTTCCCGGGCACGCGCCTGAGGCCGTATTCGAGGTTGCCGCGCACGCTGAGATGCGTAAACAGGCCGGGTTCCTGGAAGACGTAGCCCAGCGCGCGCCGGTGGGGCGGCACCAGTTGCCCGGCATCCTGCCAGACTGCATCGCCGACTTTCAGGTAACCGTCACGGCAGGGTTGCAGGCCCGCGATAGCGCGCAGCAGCGTGGTTTTCCCGCAGCCGGAAGGGCCGAGCAGCGCGGTGACGCCCCGATCGGGAATGCTCAGGTCGACGTCCAGGCTAAAGTCACCCCGGTCGATACGGAAGCGGGCCTCGATGCTCACCGTTGCATCATCCTGAAACGCCGGTTGAGCGCGTATACCGTCAGTAAAATAAGGAAAGAGAGCAGTAACAATCCCCCCGACAGCCAGTGCGCGTGCGTGTATTCCAGTCCCTCGACGTGGTCATATATGGCGATGGATATCACCTGTGTCTCACCGGGTATATTGCCGCCGATCATCAGCACCACGCCAAACTCGCCCAGGGTGTGCGCAAAGCCAAGCACGGCGGCGGTCAGAAAACCCGGGCGGGCGAGCGGGACGGCGACGGTGAAAAATCGGTCCAGTGGCGAGGCGCGCAGGGTCGCGGCCACCTCCAGCGGGCGTCGCCCGATAGCGGTAAAGGCGTTTTGCAGCGGTTGTACCACAAAGGGCAGGGAGTAAAACACCGAACCGATAACCAGGCCGGTAAAGGTAAACGCCAGCGGCCGGCCACCCAGTGTTTCCATCAGTCCGCCGACGGGGCCGTTGGGGCCCAGCATTAGCAGCAGATAGAAGCCCAGCACCGTGGGCGGCAATACCAGGGGCAGGGCGACCACCGCCTCCAGCAGGAACCTGAAGCGCCAGCGGGTGTGCGCCATCCACCAGGCCAGCGGTGTTCCCAGCAGCAACAGGATCAGCGTGGTGATTCCCGCCAGCTTGAGCGTGATCGCAAGGGCAGTGAGGTCGGCTGCGTCCGGCATCAGGGCGTATCGTAGCCAAAAGCGCGGATCAATGCGCGTGAGCTGTCGGTTTTCATGAAGGACAGAAAAGCCCGTGCGACCGCATTCTCTTTCAGCAGCACGGCCTGTTGCCGGATGGGGGTATAGAGATCCTGCGGGATCTCCCACCAGGAACCCGTCACTGGATGGCCCGGCCATGACACCTGGGAGCGTGCCACGAAGCCCAGTTCGGCATTACCGCTCCTGACGAACTGGAAGGCCTGCCCGATATTTTCACCGCGCACCGTTCTCGGTCCCAATGCCCCCCATACGCCCCGCGCCTGTAACACTTCCCGGGCTGCCCTGCCGTAAGGCGCGAGCTTCGGGTTGGCAATGGCCAGGTGGCGGAATGCCCCTCGTTCCAGCACTGCGCCGTCCGTATCGACATAGCCGGCCTTCGGGCTCCACAGCACGAGCTTGCCGACAGCATAGGTAAAACGACTTCCAGGTAAAGCCGCGCCTTCCTGCTCCAGGCGTTCCGGCCGTTCCATATCCGCCGCAAGAAAGGCATCGAACGGCGCACCGTTTATAATCTGTGCATAATGTTTTCCGGTAGAGCCGAAAATCAGCGTTATCCTGTTCCCCGTGTCTTCCTCGAAGTGTTTTGCAAGGGCTGTTATGGCAACGCTGAAGTTGCTTGCCACTGCCAGGCGTACTTCTTCAGCAGCGGACGGCCCGGCGGCAAACATCACCGTGACGATTAAAAGCGGCTTTAAAAACAAGGCATGTTCCAGGTGCGGGCTTCCGGTTTTCTCTTGCCGACGGGTCACTGTCAGTCATTTATGTCTGACCAGACCGCATATTCATTCCCGTTGGGGTCGGTAAAGTGAAAACGGCGGCCGCCCGGGAAGGAAAACACGGGTTTTATGATCGCACCACCGGCATTCTCGATACCGGACTGCGTTTTCTCCAGTGTCTTGCTGTACAGCACGATCAGAGCGCCTCCGTTCGCGGTGGAAGCGGTTAAATCAGACCTGAAAAACCCGCCGTTCATGCCCGCGTTCGAGAAAGTCGTGTAGTCGGGGCCGTGGTCGACAAAGGACCACCCGAACGCCGCCGTGAAAAATGCCTTTGTCGCTTCTATGTCTTTTGCCGGAAATTCTACGTAATCGATCTTTTCATGTTCGCTCATCGTCGGGTTCCCTGTCTGCGGGCAATGGTTTGTCCTGGTCAGTCCGGAACAGTGTCGCGCCACCGTCACGCGTTTCCTGCTCCTGTCGGGCGCATATTACAACCAAACAGAACAAGGTGATAGGATGGCCCTGTTGCCAGAGCTTCGAGGCGGAAATGGATAAGGAACAGGAATTTTCACACCGGGACAATCTCTCCTTTCTGAACAAGAGCGGTTCGCTGAGAGACAAGATCGTGGCTGCGCACAAGACGGTGCAGAGTCGCTTTGATTTTATTGCGCGCATTGCCCTGACGCTGTATGACGCCGAAACCGGTGTGCTCAAGGCCTACCTGCATACCAGCGAGGATGTCGATCCGCTCGAGCACTATCAGGCGCTTATAGACAATGCGCCTTCCCTCAAGGAGATCCTGAAACGGGGCAGGCCGCGTGTCATCAACAAGCTCGTCACGGTGCAGGACCAGTCGCACGAGCATACGCGCCGTATCGGGCGCCACGGCTATGCGGCGAGTTACACGCTACCCATGTTCAACAACGGTGATTTTATCGGCTTCCTGTTCTTCAATTCCTACGAGGCCGACGTTTTTACCGAGGACGTGCTGGAGCAACTCGATGTATACGGTCACCTGATCTCGTTGATCGTGACCAGTGAAATTTCGGCCGTTCACACCATGGCGGCGATGGTCAAGGCCACCGGGCATATTACACATCACCGCGACCCTGAAACCGGCAGCCACCTCGACCGGATGTCACGCTACAGCCTGCTTATCGCGAATGCACTGACAGATAAATACGAGCTGACCGACGACTATATACAGCACGTTTTCATGTTTTCGCCGCTGCACGATATTGGCAAGATCGCCATCCCGGACCAGATCCTGCGCAAGCCCGGCAAGCTCACGGACGCTGAAATGCGGGTTATGCAAACCCACGCAGGCAAGGGCAGAAAGATGATCGATGAACTGCTGGTCAGCTTCGGCCTGGAGGGTGTGGAGCACGTGGATGTTCTGCGCAACATCGCCGCCTATCACCACGAATCCATCAATGGTACCGGCTACCCCGAGGGCCGGGCCGGTGCGGAGATTCCGCTGGAAGCGCGCATCGTGGCGGTTGCCGATGTATTCGACGCGCTGACCAGCCGTCGCGCCTATAAAAATGCCTGGAGCAACGAGGAAGCCTTCGCCACCCTGCAGGAAATGGCCGATGACAAGCTCGACAAGGATTGTGTGGACGCGTTGCTGGACCACCGCAGTGAGATCGAGGACATCCAGATCAGGTTCAAGGAAAACACCCGCGGCTAAAAGGGGACGCGGCTAAAAGGGGACGGAGGGATTAAAAAACAGCCAATTTGCCGGTGTGCCTAAAGAAACAGGGAGTAAACCAGGCCGATGGCAGCACAGGCGCCGATAACCGAAACAATCCCGGCCTTGTATCGGAACAGGGCAATAAACGCGGCTGCGCCTATCAGGGCGGAAAACCACTCGAACTTCCCGTCAAATCCTTGCGGCCAAAGCACGTGGTAAGAAAAAAAGACCGCCAGGTTGAGCACGACACCCACTACCGCAGCGGTTATGCCGGTCAAAGGCGCTGTGTACTTTACGTCATGCCGCGTTGCCTCGACTGCCGGTCCGCCCAGCAGGATAAAGAGAAAGGACGGCAGGAAGGTGAACAGTGTAGCCACGCTTGCGCCCGCCGCACCGGCTATGGCGAGCATGTAGGGTCCGAAAATCTCTTTTGTCCAGCCGCCGACAAAACCCACGAACGCCACCACCATGATCAGCGGGCCGGGGGTTGTTTCTCCGAGCGCAAGGCCATCAATCATTTGGGTGCCGGTTAACCACGCATACTGTTCAACACCACCCTGGTAGACATAGGGCAGCACCGCATAGGCGCCGCCAAAAGTGACCAGCGCCGCTTTGGTAAAGAACCAGCCCATCTGCGTGAGCGTCCCCTGCCATTCCCAGGCCGATGCCAGCATGGCCATGACCGCCCCCCAGGTAAACAGCCCGACCAGGGCAAACGCAATGAAGCGGCTCCACTTGAAGCGTGCGTGTTTCGGTGGTGGCGTGTCGTCATCGATCAGCGCAGGGCCGTAGGAACCCCTTGACGCGCCATGGTGCCCGCCAGCCCTGAACCTCTCCGGCGCCAGCTGTGAACCGATATAACCGATAATGCCGGCCATCAGTACGATATAGGGGAAATATAAAAGGGGTCGGTGACAAATGATAATCAGAATCAGTTGTCACCGACCCCTTTAATTTTAGGAAGCGGATTCACCCGAACGGGCAGGGCGGTTAGAATAGCGATTGATCCCCGTTCGTTACACTGAGACACTGACAGCATGAATTTTCCCGGTATTGAAGAATTCGTCGGTAATACGCCGCTGGTGCAGTTGAAACGCCTGCCCGGCGAGACCAGCAATACGATCCTGGTCAAGCTGGAGGGTAACAATCCGGCCGGTTCGGTCAAGGACCGGCCGGCGCTCAGCATGATCGCGCACGCGGAGGCGCGGGGTGAAATCAGGCCCGGCGATACGCTGATCGAGGCCACCAGCGGGAATACCGGTATTGCGCTGGCCATGGCGGCGGCCATGAAGGGTTACCGGATGGTGCTGATCATGCCGGATAACATGAGCGTCGAGCGCCGCCAGGTGATGAAGGCGTTTGGTGCCGAGATTATTTATGTGACACGCGAACAGAGTATGGAGGGTGCGCGCGACCTGGCCAAGCAGATGGAGGCCGAGGGCAGGGGTACGGTGCTGGACCAGTTTTCCAACCCCGATAACCCGCTGGCCCATTACGAGACGACCGGCCCGGAAATCTGGCGCGACACCGAAGGTACGGTTACGCATTTTGTCAGCGCCATGGGCACGACCGGCACCATTATGGGTACGTCGCGTTTTCTCAAGGAGAAAAATCCGGCCATCGAGATTGTCGGGGTGCAGCCCGTTGAGGGCGCTTCCATCCCTGGTATCCGGCGCTGGCCGAAGGAATACCTGCCGACGATTTTTGACGCCAGCCGGGTGGATATGACCATCGATGTGGGGCAGGATGCTGCAGAACAGACCACGCTGGCGCTGGCTGCGCAGGAAGGTATTTTTTGCGGCGTGTCGTCCGGGGGTGCGGTAGCCGCTGCGCTCATGCTGAGTAAGGAAGTAGAAAACGCGGTGATCGTTGTCATAATCTGTGATCGCGGTGACCGGTATCTGTCTACCGGGGTGTTTCCCGATTGAGTCCGGTACGCCTGTAACGTATCTGCGCGTGCTGACTCGCGCGGCGGGTGTGCTGTGTCTTGTTCTGCTGCCTGGCATCGTAGCGGCTATCGAGCAGGTTCAGTTCCACTGGGGTGATATCGAGTCTGACGGCTGGCGGCTGGAAGATGTCAGTGTGTCGATCGACCTGTCGGCATCGGACCGGTCCGGCATGCAGATTGAAGCTGCGTTGCTGGAGATCGGCGGCTACCGGGTCGAGAATCTGCGCCTGAGCTGTCCCGGGTTCGAGCTGCTGCCCACGCTTGTTGATTGCGCGAACGGGCGGCTCAGTCTGTCCGGTGCTGCATTCAGCGCGGATGCCGTTCCGGCGAGTATCCGCTACCGTCTGGATAGCCGTGAACTCAGCGTATCTGTGTCGGCGCTGCCCCTGGCCGACGGCAAGGTGCACTTGCAGTTGCATCAGCAGGCCGGTGAGTGGCGGCTCAAGGCGCAGCTTGCGGACCCCCTGCTGAGCGGGCTGGCCGCCTTGCTCGGAAAGTCGGGGCAGGATATTCCGGCACTTGCCTATCAGGGCTATCTCAGTGGCCGCCTGAATGTGCTGGGTGGCAGTGAAGGGCTTAAGACTATCGGTTGGGATCTGCAGACACGCGCTTCCGGTTACAGCAATGCCGAGGGCAGCCAGGCGGCGGAAGCCTTGCAGCTGGACAGCCGGGGGGCTGCCCGTCCACTTGCTTCGGGCTGGCGGATCCAGTCCACCCTTAATGCCCGCGCGGGCATGTTATATGCTGAGCCGGTGTACCTGGAGTTCTCCGCTGCCCGGCCGCTGGAACTGTCGCTGGACCTGAACTGGCTGGCGGACCAGGACGAGCTGCGGGTGCGTTCGCTGGCCTTTAACCAGCCGGGGGTGGTGACCGGCAGGCTGGATGCGCGCCTGCAACCGGCGGCGGACCAGCCGCTGCGACAGCTCATTGTAGAGATAGAACAGTCCTCGTTCCCGGGCCTGTACGAAGACTGGCTGCAGCCCTGGCTGGCGGGTACGGCGCTGGATAACCTGGAGACAGAAGGCGGCGTGCGCGGGAAACTGGTGCTGGTCGATGGCCGGTCTGAAGACTTGCAGCTCATGCTCGACAAGGTGTCTTTCAGGGCGCCGTCCGGCCAGTTCGGGGTGAGGGGGCTGGACGGCGACCTGCAATGGGACAACAAGGGCCATGTCCACACGTCCACGCTGGCGTGGCGGGGTGCCAACTACAACAGGTTGCAACTTGGCGCCGCGCAACTGGCGCTGGAAACCGATGCCCGCAGCATGAAGATGCAGCAACCGCTGGTGGTGTCGCTGCTCGACGGCAAACTGCACGTTGAGGAATTCGAGTTCGATCTGGTGGACGGCAAGCCGAGCTGGCTGCTGGACGGTTTTCTCACGCCGGTGTCCATGCGCGCCTTCAGTACCGCGCTGGGCTGGCCGGAGCTGTCCGGCACGCTGTCGGGCATGGTGCCAAAAGTACGTTATGCAGATGGCGTGCTGACACTGGGCGGCACGCTGCTGGTGCAGGCTTTCGACGGTGATATCACCCTGCGTAACCTGCGTATCGAACGGCCGCTGGGTACTGTGCCGCGGTTATGGGCCGATGCGCGCATCGTTAACCTCGATCTGAAAACGCTGACCCGGACATTTTCCTTCGGCCGTATCGAGGGGCGTTTGCAGGGGCGTGTGGACGGTTTGTACATGGAAGCCTGGCAACCGGTTGCTTTTGATGCGGAGTTTGCAACCCCTGATGACGATGACAGCCGGCATCGTATCAGCCAGAAAGCAGTGGACAATATCTCCAATCTTGGCGGCGCCGGCCTGGGCGGGGCACTGTCACGCAGTTTCCTGCGCTTCCTTGAGGATTTTCCCTACAGCCGGCTGGGTATCCGTTGCCGCCTGGAAAACGGCGTCTGTTACATGGGCGGCGTGGCACCGGCCGAACGCGGTTATTACCTGGTCCAGGGGCGCTGGCTGCCACCGCGGCTCGACGTTATCGGGTATTCGGATGAAGTCGATTGGGCGACCCTGGTCGACCGGCTGGAATCCGTCACGGCCGGCGAGAGCGTCGTGGTGCAATAACGTTTTCCGCCGGGCGCTGTTAGTGCCTATAATGGGCTGGTCCTAGGGACTGTTAACAGGGGATAGTCAAAGTGCTGCACACCATTCGTACGAGTTCACTGCTGGGCATGCTGTTGTTTCTGGCTGCCTGTGTCACCATTAATGTCTACTTTCCCAATGCGGAAGCGGCCAAAGCCGCCGACGAGATTATCCGCGGCGTCTACGGCGAGGACCAGGCCCCCGCAGATACGCCTGACACTGCCCCGCAGCCGGAAAGCCTGCTGCGCCTGCCGGGTGTCGACAAGCCGCTATGGGTGGGTTTGCTGGAAGGGTTGGTCACACCGGCGCAGGCCGCCGGCGATGTCAATATCCAGACGCCCGCCATCAGTACCCTGCGCAAATCGATGGAAGCGCGCTTTCCGAAACTGAAGCCTTTCTATGTCAACGGCAGTGTCGGTATGACGCAGGATGGCCTGATCAGGATGCGTGACCTGAACGCCATTGCGTTGCGCGACCGCAAGACGGTCAATACGTTGATCGCCGCCGAGAACCGGGACCGTAATGCCCTGTACAGGGAAATCGCCCGTGCCAACGGGCAGCCGGAGTGGGAGGCGGATATTCGCAAAACCTTCGCCGGTCGCTGGATCAGCAATGCGCCGGGCGGCTGGTGGTACCAGGACAGTGGTGGTAACTGGAAGAAAAAATAAGCCCTGCCGGTCGCGGGACACGAAGGTCACATGAACATTTTTGTATTCGATATCGAAACCATTCCCGACGTGGCGAGCGGGCGGCGCCTGTATGAGCTGGACGGTCTCAGTGATGAGGATACCGGCAAGGCCATGCTGCACATGCGCGAACAGAAGACAGGCAGTGAGTTCCTGCCGCTGCACCTGCACCGCGTGTGCGCCATCTCCGTGGTGCTGCGCCACGCTGACCGGGTAAAAGTCTGGTCACTGGGTGAGCCGGACTCCGGTGAAGCGGAGCTGGTGCAGCGTTTTTTCGACGGCGTGGACAAGTTCACGCCGACCCTGGTGTCGTGGAACGGCGGTGGCTTTGACCTGCCCGTGTTGCACTACCGTTCGCTGCTGCACGGCATACAGGCGCCGCGCTACTGGGACAACGGCAGCGATGACCGGGATTTCAAATGGAACAATTACCTGAGTCGCTATCACGAACGGCATACCGACCTGATGGATGTGCTGGCCGGTTACCAGATGCGCGCCAACGCCAAGCTGGACGAAGTGGCGACCATGCTGGGTTTTCCCGGCAAGATGGGCATGAGTGGCGCGCACGTCTGGGATGCTTACCAGGCCGGTGAGATAGAGGGTATTCGCAACTACTGTGAAAGCGATGTGCTGAATACCTTCCTGGTGTACCAGCGTTTCCAGCTGATACGCGGGCGCTTGACCGAAACGGCCTACCGGAAGGAACTGGACCTGCTCAGGAGCACCCTGGAGCAGGAGGACAAGCCTCATTTTCGCGAGTTCCTGGAGCACTGGCAACAAGCGCCTTCCTCATGAGCCGGCGCAACAGAAAACCCAAACTCCCCAACTACCCGGTTCGCGTCACAATAGAGTCTCTCTCCCACGATGGCCGGGGCGTGGCGCACGTCGAGGGCAAGACGGTCTTTGTCGACGGCGCGCTGCCGGGCGAAGAACTCAGCTTCCTGTACAGCGCGCGTTCCCGCAGGCACGACGAAGGCAAACTGTGCGAACTGTTTGCGGCCTCGCCCGACCGGGTCGAACCGAAGTGTGCGGCTTTCACTGTTTGCGGCGGTTGCAGCCTGCAGCACCAGGATACCGGCCAGCAGATCCTGTCCAAACAGCAGACGCTGCTGGATAACCTGGAGCGCATCGGCAAGGTACAGCCCGGACGCGTGCTGGAAGCGTTGACCGGGCCGGTGTGGGGTTACCGGAACAAGGCCCGCCTCGGTGTGAAGTATGTGAACAAGAAGCACCGCGTGCTGGTGGGTTTCCGGGAAAAGCGCAAGCCCTATATTGCCGACATAAGTCGCTGCGAGGTATTGCATCCGGATGTCGGTGAACGCCTGGAAGAACTCGCGCAGCTGATCGGCGGCATGGAAGCGCGTGCCAGGATCGCCCAGATTGAAGTGGCTGCCGGTGAAGACTGCACGGTGCTGGTATTCCGTAACCTCGATCCGCTCAACGAGCAGGATACACAGACACTCGTCGGGTATGCGCAGCAGACCGGTCTGCATATCTATTTGCAGCCGGCGGGGCCGGACAGCGTCGAACTGCTCTGGCCGGAAACATCGACACTCAGTTACCAGCTGCCGGATTTCGGCCTGGAGGTCCGTTTTCTGCCCATGGACTTTACCCAGATCAATCCGGCCATCAACCAGCCCATGATCCAGCAGGCCCTGGGCCTGCTGGAGTTGCAACAGGATGACCAGGTACTCGACCTGTTCTGCGGTCTGGGTAATTTCACCCTGCCGATGGCGCGCAGCGCGCGGCAGGTCACCGGGGTGGAAGGCGAAGCCGGACTGGTACAGCGCGCGCGGGATAACGCCCGGCACAACGGCATCGACAACGTGGCGTATCATGTCGTGGACCTGGCCGAAGACCCGCGTGAGCAATCCTGGATGAAGCAACGCTACGACAAGATCCTGATTGACCCGCCGAGAAGCGGTGCCCGGGAACCGGTGCAGCATCTTGGCGCGCTCGATGCCGAACGGATTGTCTACGTTTCCTGCCACCCGGCTTCACTGGCGCGTGATGCCGGTATTCTGGTGCATGAGCTCGGTTATGAGCTGGCGGCCGCCGGCGTCATGGATATGTTTCCGCATACCGCCCATGTGGAATCCATGGCCCTGTTCGTGCGGGGCTAGCGGATGTCCGGGACAGGCGAAGCGGCTGATACCCCAGGGAGCCATTACACCTGGCGCCGGGTGTATGACATTGTAAAAGAACACCGCCGCGAACTGGTAGCGGCCAATACCATTGGCCTGCTGGCAGTGATCGTTGCCGTACCCCTGCCGTTGCTGATGCCGCTGCTGGTGGACGAAGTGCTGCTCAAACAGCCGGGCGCGCTGGTCGGCGCCATGAACAGGGTCTTTCCGGAGGCCTGGCACGGTGCGGTGCTCTATGTCGGGACAATTCTGCTGGTGAGTGTCGTCCTGCGCGTGCTGAACGTGCTGCTGAGCGTCTGGCAGACACGCCAGTTCAGTATGATCGCCAAGGACGTGGTGTACCGTATTCGTCGTGACCTGTTACTACGCCTGCGGCGTATCTCGATGGCCGAGTACGAGTCGATGGGCAGCGGTGAAGTGACCTCACACTTCGTCACCGACCTGAACGCCGTTGATGACTTCATCGGCATGACGCTGGCCAAGTTCATTATTGCCGTGTTTTCCCTGATCGGTGCCGCTGTGGTGTTGTTGTGGATGCACTGGCAACTGGCGCTGCTGATCCTGTTTCTGAATCCACTGGTGGTGTATTTCACCGTTGCGCTGGGCAAACGGGTCAAGCACCTCAAGCGGCGTGAAAACAAGGCGTTTGAAGTGTTCCAGGGCGCGCTGACAGAAACCCTGGATGCCATTCAGCAGATCCGGGCAGCCAACCGCGAGGGCTATTACCTCAAGCGCGTGATCGACAGGGCGTTGCAGATCAAGCGCGATTCTGCGGCGTTTGCGTGGAAGAGCGACGCGGCCGGCCGCCTGTCGTTCATGGTGTTCCTGGTCGGTTTCGACCTGTTCCGCGCGGTCAGCATGTTGATGGTGGTGTTCTCGGACCTGACGGTGGGGCAGATGATGGCTGTGTTTGCCTACCTCTGGTTCATGATGGCGCCGGTGCAGGAAGTGCTGAATATCCAGTACGCGTTTTTCGGTGCGCGCGCCGCGCTCGAACGCATCAACCGCATTCTGGGGTTGCGTGAAGAGCCGCAGTATCCGGCCAGCGAAAATCCCTTTACCGGCAAGCGCGGTGTGGCGGTCAGCCTGCGCGATATTTGTTTCGCCTACCGGGCGGATGAGCCGGTGCTGAACGGTGTCAGTCTCGACATAGCCGCCGGGGAGCGGGTCGCGCTGGTGGGTGCCAGCGGTGGTGGCAAATCGACCCTGGTGCAGGTGTTGCTGGGCCTGTATGCCCCGGACTCGGGCCGGATCGCCTTTGACGGCGTCGCGGTGGAAAAGATCGGGCTGGAAGTGGTGCGCGAGCACGTTGCCACCGTGCTGCAACACCCGGCGCTGTTCAACGATACCGTGCGCAATAACCTGACACTGGGCCGCGAACACGACGACCAGGCCCTGTGGCAGGCATTGCAGCGTGCACAGCTGGAGGATCTCGTGCAGGCCATGCCCGACGGGCTCGAATCAATGCTGGGGCGGCAGGGCGTCAGGCTGTCGGGTGGTCAGCGTCAGCGGCTGGCGATCGCACGCCTGTTGCTGAGCGATCCACAGGTGGTGATCTTCGATGAGGCGACTTCGGCGCTGGATACCGAAACCGAGGCGCGCCTGCACAGGGCGCTCGCCGAATTCCTGCAGGGACGCACCGTACTGATCGTGGCGCACCGGCTGAGCGCGGTGAGGCAGGCCAACCAGGTGTACGTTTTCGAGGACGGGCAGATTGCCGAGCAGGGCACGCACAAGGAACTGCTGGACGCGGACGGGCTGTACAGCCGGTTGTACGGATGACGTGCTCTGGATCGGGTCTGGAATGCTGACACCCCGGCATGGCCGGGACGGAGGTTTGAAATGAGGTATGTAAGGAACTGCTTTTATCTGATCCTGCTGTTGCTGTTATCTGCCACTGCGGCGTTCGGCGGTGGGACGGTAACCTTTCCATCAGAAGACGGTTTGTTGATAACTGCGGATATCCATGCGCCGTATAAAAACGGTGAGACCCCGGTGATCGTGCTGTTTCACCAGGCCGGCGCGAGCCGGGGCGAGTATGCCGAAATTGCACCCTGGCTGAACACCCTGGGTTATAACTGCCTGGCCATCGACCAGCGTTCGGGGAAGGGTGTCAATGATATTAAAAACGAAACCGCGCAGCGGGCCGAAAAGGCGAACCGGCCGACAGGCTATGTCGATGCCTTGCCTGATATCAAGGCCGCATTGTCCTATGCGCGTAAACACTACGGGGAAAGGGGTGTCATTGCATGGGGAAGCTCATATTCTGCTGCCCTGGTACTGAAGATCGCCGGCGATTCTCCCGCGCTTGTCGATGGTGTGCTGGCATTCTCTCCGGGCGAATATTTTGAGCGTGCCGGCAAGAGCGCCACCTGGATACAGGCTTCAGCGCAGCACATCAAGGCGCCGGTCTTTATCGCCTCGGCACGCAGCGAAGCGGCCCAGTGGGCCGGCATGTTTGCTGCGATTGAACCGGGCAGCAAGGTGGCGTTTGTTCCCGTAACAGACGGCCGGCATGGCTCGCGTGCCCTGTGGGCAAAGTACCCGGACAGCAGTGCTTACCGGGATGCGGTAAAGGCATTCCTTGAGCGTTATCTGCCGGCCGGGAAGCAATAACGGTTTTTTAGCGCTTTGCGGAGGGCTGTGACGACGGCTGGCCTGTCTCGCGCCGGGCGACGCACGCCAGCCCGAGGATGCCGGAACCAAACAGCCAGACAGCAGCCGGGACAGGGACCGCGGCAACTTCCATCGAGCTGATGTAGAACTGGTGCCTGTTGCTGGAATTGCCCGATACATTCGGGTTAATGAAGTCAAAGGTTTTTCCGGTCAGGTTGGTGGCGAATATATTGCCGAGGTCGTAGCGCGTTCCTGTCCCGCCATCGATAACCAGGTCGAAGGTGCCGCTGAACGTGGTGCCGTGCTCACCGTTGACGAAGATGACTTCGGAAAGGGTGACGGTCTGACCGAAATCCAGTCGCAGTAATTCGTTGTAGGTGACATTGTCGTCGGAAGAGGGGCTGCACCGGGCGCCCGCACCCAGCACCTTGCAGACACCCAGTCCGGCGTTGCCCGAGTCCAGGTAGGCAAAGTAGGGGGCTGTGCCATCGGCGGAGCGGCCGGAGGCTTCTACCGTGAGGGTCCCCGCGCTATGGGTGAAGCTGGCGTAGCCCCGTTCGTTGCTGTTTCCCAGTGCCATGAAGTCGAACGTGACTGCGCCGGCCAGGGTCGATCCGCACATCATTGCGGTGGCGGCGATCGCAGCCAGGGGGGTAGTTTTTCTCATTGCCTGTTCCTTACCGGTTAATTGCCGGGCTTGTCGTTATGCCCCGGAATGTTTTGCTGTCGGGCTGTGTAAGGCAAAGGCTGTGCCATTTGTTTTTAATGTCTAACTAACAGGCAGTTGGGTAAAATTCTTGATTACTTGCCCCGATTCTTGAACGTGAATGTCAACCTGACCGTCAAAATCCCGCCAAATGGACGGATTTTTTGTAAGAAATGCCGACATCTGAAGCATCTGTGTAAAAATATATTGTATTTAAGTTGATTATTGATTATTTATAATTAATAAAAACACTATCTTAGAAAAGATAAATTCTGTTTTTCGGGGTTGTTAAAAATGTAAATAATATCGACTACTATTCTGTAGCCCGGGAGTTGGAATGTCTTGTTTCAACGCGCTTGCTTTGAAGCGGGGGACTTGACAAAGCGCAGGAGGGGCGACCGGCTTGCAGTGACTATCGGGCAGACCCGCGGAAAATCATGGACGCCGTGCCGGTGCGCTATTGCCGGTACCAGCGTTTTGACAATGCCTTGTAAATCCGTTGCGGATACCAGACCTTGCCCACGCTGCCGTTGTACCTGGCCAGCGCGCGGGTGCGGTCGCCTTTTTCGCGTTTCAGGTAAAGACTCAGGATGGTGCAGCCCATGCGCAGGTTGGTGTGGATGTCGAACAGGTCGTCATCGGGGCGGCCGATTTCATCCAGCCAGAAGGGCATGACCTGCATCAGGCCGCGTGCACCGGCGTAGGAAATGGCAAAGCGATCGAAATTGCTTTCCACCTCGATCAGTGCCAGCACCATTTCCGGTGGCAGGTCGGCGCGGGTGGCTTCGTAGTGGACGGTTTTCAGGATGAGCAGGCGCTCTTCCGGGTCGGATACCTTGTGGCTCAGGCGCTGTGACATATCGGTGAGCCAGACCTCGGCGTCAAAGCGGTCGTCGAAACTGTCGGCGGACTGGATGGCGTCGATCAGCATGCTGCGCATCTGCGCGTCAGGACGTTCCTGGGTGGCCGCCGGCAGCGGTCCGCAGGCGAGGCACAGCAACAGCGCCAGGACCGGCCTAGTGCGCTGCTTCAAACTGTGACCTGATGTGGGCCACGATCTCGTTGCGCGCGATGTTTTCGTTATCGCCGCCGCGCCGCGCCTTGTATTCCACCAGTCCCTGATCAAGATTTTTTTCACCCACTACCACCCGATGCGGTATGCCGATTAATTCCATATCGGCAAACATGACCCCGGGCCTTACGTCGCGATCGTCGTAGAGAACGTCGATACCGGCGTCGAGCAGTTCCCGGTACAGTTCATCGCAGGCTTCGCGTACCCGCGCGGATTTTTTCCGGTTCATGCCGAGCAGCGCGACCTGGAAGGGCGCCAGCGCGTCGGGCCAGCTAATGCCTTGATCATCATGATTTTGTTCGATGGCAGCGGCTACCACGCGGGAAACGCCGATACCGTAGCAGCCCATGATCATGGGGATGTCCTTGCCGTTTTCATCCAGCACGGTGGCATTCATGGCGCGGCTGTAGCGGTCGCCGAGCTGGAAGATGTGGCCGACCTCGATGCCGCGCGCGATGTGCGCCGTACCCTTGCCGTCCGGGCAGGGGTCGCCTTCGACCAGGTTGCGGATATCAGCCACCGTCGGTTCAGGGCAATCGCGTCCCCAGTTCACGCCGGTCAGGTGTTTGCCGTCCGTGTTGGCGCCACACACAAAGTCGCCCAGGTGGGCGGCGGAACGGTCGGCAATGACCGGGATCTCAAGACCGACCGGGCCCAGTGATCCGGGAGCGCAGCCCGCGGCCGCGACAATCTGCGCATCGCTGGCGAACACGAGCGGCTCGGCGACCTGTTCAAGTCCCGCGGCCTTGATCTCGTTGAGACTGTGGTCGCCGCGCAGGCACAGCGCCACGATGCCGCCTTCGCTGCCTTCCACCAGCAGTGTCTTGACGCATTGGTCCGGTGTCACGCCCAGCGCCTTCGAGACGTCTTCGATGCTGTGCTGTCCGGGTGTATCGATGGTTTTCAGTTCGGCCGCGGGTGCGGGCCGCTCTCCGGCAGGCGCCAGTGCCTCGGCTTTTTCCAGGTTGGCTGCGTAGTCGCTGGCGCTGGAAAACACGATGGCGTCTTCACCCGAGTCAGCCAGTACGTGGAACTCGTGCGACAGCGCGCCGCCGATGGCGCCGCTGTCGGCGCTCACGGCACGGAATTCCAGCCCCAGGCGGGTAAAGATGCGGCTGTAGGTGTCATACATCTGCCGGTAGGTCGCATCCAGCGATGCCGGGTCCAGGTGGAAGGAATAGGCATCCTTCATCAGGAATTCGCGCGCGCGCATGATGCCGAAGCGCGGTCGGATC
>JBHHXO010000013.1:0-24829 GCA_046757125.1 Thiogranum sp. | reverse complement strand
GCATTGGTAAGCGCATCGATGACGCCCGCACCCTCCATACCCGCGACAATCAGGATAACGGGAAATCTTTTTGCCTCGACAAGATCGAACTGGGCTTCCAGCAGATCGGTGCGCAGTTTCGGCAACTGCTCCTCGAAAGCCGCCTTGTCTATGTCGTGCGCAATCCTGGCTGATTCGAACACCGGCTTCCCCTTCAACAGGCTGCGCTCTGTACCAGGCTATTCCGGCAACTCACCGCGTCTCTTGAAACGTACTGCGATACCGTATTCCGAATGCCCCGGCATGGTCGCCTCGCCCGTTATCAGCTTGCTGTCACCGTTCTGCCGCGCCTTGACGACGATGGACAGGTGTTCACTCTTGCGCCCGAACAGTGCGCGCTTGTCGCCAAACTGATTGATATCAATATGGAAAGTGATACTTCCGTCCGACTCTTCCCGGTAGTCACCGATAGAATAATGATGCCTGCCGCCACCCAGCAAACGGCCATCCTGCATAAAGACCGTACCGATGGCTTCCCAGCCATAGGCGCCACCGATCTCACTACTCCAGACACCATTGATCGACATTCTGTTTACCTCGCATTGCCGGCTGGCGCGCACATACACCTGTACAATCATAGTAGTTATATGCCGGCCTTTTGTATACCGGCTTTCGCTTGCTTTAAGCGGGCATGAACGACTGCTCGAGCACCTCGGGCCGCGCGCCTGTCTGCACCCTGATACGGGTTCACCGGCAAAGCGCATCCTGGCTGAACCCCGCAGGTGGCCAACCGGCGCAGCTGGCGCATGTACCGGCGCATACTCCCGCCAGGGCCGCGCCATTACCGCAACATCACCGGCGACGGATCTGCACGAACTGCGCAAGTCCTGTAAAAAAACTTCGCTACCTGATGGAATTTTCCAGAGCCTGTACCCGAAGAAAAAATCCGACGCCGGTTCCGGGAACTTTTTCACCACAGGGACAGGCGGAAAAAGCGATAACCGGGAAATGAACCTTGCCCGGCCGGGGTCGGCATAGCGGTCCGGTCATCTTTATCATGATCCATGTCAATGACCTGCACAGAACGGTAGATCAGAATCAACCTGCTACGGGCCTGCCGGCCTGTCGGGCCGTTTCACCAGCATGTTACCGGGAGAAGCTTTATGAGCAGTCAGGAGAAGTATGTCTTCGCATTTGAAGATGGTGATGGCAGCAACAAGATGTTACTGGGTGGCAAGGGCGCCAACCTGTGTGAAATGACCCGCATCGGCATCAACGTACCGCCCGGCTTCGTGATTACGACCGAGGCCTGTCTGTATTACCTGGGCAATACCGAACACAAACTTCCCGCCGGGGTCATGGACGAGGTACGCGCCCGGATGCGGGCACTCGAGAAAAAAACCGGCAAGATCTTCGGCGGCAGCGAAAATCCCCTGCTGGTCTCGGTACGTTCCGGCTCGGCCATGTCCATGCCGGGCATGATGGATACCATCCTCAACCTGGGACTGAACATCGAAACCCTGAAGGGCCTGATTGCCCAGACCGGTAACGAACGTTTCGGCTGGGATGCCTACCGCCGCTTCATACAGCTGTTCGGCAAGGTCGCGCTGGGTGTGTCCGACGAAGCCTTCGACGCCGAATTCGAGGCCGTCAAGGAAAAGGCCGGCGCCACACAGGACCTTGCACTCGGCGCCCGCGACCTGCACGAAATCTCGGACCGCTTCCTCGAAGTGGTGGAGCGCGAAACCGGCAAGTCGTTCCCGGACGATCCGATGGAACAGCTGGAAATCGCCGTCAAGGCGGTATTCGATTCCTGGATGGGCAAACGCGCGGTGGACTACCGGCGCGAATTCAATATTACGCCGGCGATGGCCAACGGCACCGCGGTGAACGTAGTGACCATGGTGTTCGGCAACCTCGGCGACGACAGCGCGACCGGCGTCGGCTTTACCCGCTACCCGGACACCGGCGAGAACAGCCTGTTCGGCGAGTACCTGGTGAATGCGCAGGGTGAGGACGTGGTAGCCGGCATCCGCACCCCTAAACCAATCGATATGCTGCAGCAGGAGATGCCGGACATGTACCGGGAACTGCAGATCCTGCGCGAACGCCTGGAAGCCCATTACCGGGAGGTACAGGACTTCGAATTCACCATCGAAAAAGGCCGTTTCTACTGCCTGCAGACCCGCAACGGCAAGATGAACGCCACCGCCCTGGTGCGCACCTCGGTGGACATGACGCGCGAAGGCCTGATCGACAAACAGCAGGCGCTGTTGCGTATCCAGCCCGACATGCTGGAACAGTTGCTGTTTCCGCGCCTCGATCCCGGCGCCCGCAATACGCCGGTGGCGCGCGGCCTGCCCGCCTCGCCCGGAGCGGCGGTCGGGCACGCGGTGTTCGACGCCGACCGCGCCGAACAGCAGGGGCGTGGCGGGCAGCGTGTCATCCTGGTCCGCGAGGAAACCAAACCCGAGGACATCCACGGATTTTTTGCCTCGCAGGGCATCCTGACGGCGCGCGGCGGCAAGACTTCACACGCGGCGGTCGTCGCACGCGGCATGGGCAAACCCTGCGTGGCGGGCGCCGAAGGCATCAACGTTGATGTCCATATGCGCAAGGCATTCGTCGGTGACCAGACCATCAGCGAGGGCGACCTGCTCACCATCGACGGCACCACCGGCGACGTCTACCTCGGCGAGGTACCGATGATCGAGGCAGATTTCTCTTCCGAGCTGGAGACGCTGCTGGGCTGGGCTGACGAAGCCGCCCGCCTCAAGGTCATGGCCAATGCCGACACCCCGCACGATGCGGAACGGGCGCTCAAGTACGGCGCCATGGGAATCGGTCTGTGCCGTACCGAGCGCATGTTCAACGATGTGGAAAGGCTGCCGGTCGTGATCGAAATGATCGTCGCGGAGACCACCGCGGACCGGCAAGCGGCACTGGACAGGTTGCTGCCGATCCAGCGCGAGGACTTCAAGGGGATTTTCAAGGCCATGGCGCCGCGCCCGGTGACTATCCGTCTGCTTGATCCGCCCATCCACGAGTTTCTGCCGTCCGAGCAGCAACTGGTCGAGGAACTGGACCGGCTGCGCCATCTGAAGGATACCGTGATGGGGATGAACATCCTGTCAGACGCTGTACAGTTCATGTACAGCGGCCGGGAGCACCCCAGTGTCGAATGCCTGACCGACCCGCGCCTGGTCGACGAAGCCATCGAGAAAAAGGAAACCATGCTGAAAAAGGTGCGCGCACTGTACGAGGTGAACCCCATGCTGGGGCATCGCGGCGTACGCCTGGGGCTGTCTTTCCCGGAGATCTATTCCATGCAGATCTCCGCCATCCTGGAAGCGGCGGCCGAGTGCCGCAAGGAAGGCTTCGACGTACAGCCCGAAATCATGGTGCCGCAGGTGTGCACCTCGCAGGAACTGAAACGGGTCAAGAGTTACGTCGATGCCGTACACACGGTGGTGGAAAACAAGTACGGCGTGAAGGTGGACTTCAAGTTCGGCTCCATGATGGAAGTGGTGCGTTCCTGCATGCGCGCCGGCAGCCTGGCCGAAGAAGCCGAATTCTTCTCCTTCGGCACCAACGACCTGACCCAGGCCACCTTCTCCTTCTCACGCGAGGACGCCGAGAACAAGTTCCTGCCGATGTATAACGAGCGCGGCATACTGCAGGACAACCCGTTCGAGGTGCTGGACACCAAGGGCGTGGGCAAACTCATGCAGCTGGCCATCGGCTGGGGGCGCGAGACACGGCCGGACATGAAAGTGGGTATCTGCGGCGAGCACGGCGGGCACCCCGCCTCCATCAGCTTCTGCCACGCCATCGGCCTGAGCTATGTTTCCTGCTCCGGACCGCGCGTACCGGTGGCGCGCCTGGCGGCGGCGCACGCCGCGTTGACGAGCACGGAGGTTGCAGGTACCCAGGCGTTGTAATTCACCTGTCTGCCATCGAAGCAAACCGGAAACCGGACGAAACGGCATGCCCTGTGTCCCGGACAGGGCATTGCGCTTATACTTGCGCCAATGAATATTCGTAGCTTCAGGTTATCGCCCTTCCAGCTCGTTATTTTCAGCCTGATCGGTGGCATCGTATTCGGTGCCCTGCTCGGCAAACCGGCCGGCGAACTGGAAATCGTGGGCGACGCCTATATCCGCCTGCTGCAGATGACGGTGTTGCCCTATATCATGTTTTCGCTGGTCGGCGGACTCGGACGGCTGGACATGGACATGGCCAGACGTATCGGCATCGCCGGGGCAGGTTTGATCCTGTTCCTGTGGACGACCACCATGCTTACCCTGCTGGTGATGCCCTTTGCCTATCCGGAATGGACCTCGGCATCCTTTTTCAGCAGCAGCCTGATCACCAAACCTGCGACTTTCGATCCGCTTACGCTGTATATACCGGCCAACCCGTTCAACGTGCTCGCCAACACCATTGTCCCGGCGGTCGTGGTGTTCAGTATTGCCATGGGTATCGCGCTGATCCCGGTCCAGAACAAGGACGGGCTGCTTCTCATGTTGCAGAACGTCAGCGATGCGCTGATGAAAATAGCCTCCTTCGTCGCAAAGCTGGCGCCGATCGGCATTTTTGCACTCTCTGCAGCTGCGGCGGGCACCCTGGACCTTCAGTCGCTGACACGCCTGCAGGTCTACCTGTGGGTGTATGCCGGCGCCTGGGTGGTGCTGACCTTTTTCACCCTGCCGATGTTCGTCGCCTGGGCCACGCCGTTCAGCTACCGGGATGTAATACGAGAGGCAAGAACACCCATGGTCACCGCCTTTGCCGCCGGGACGGTGCTGGTGGTATTACCGATGATCGCAGAACGGGCCAAGCAGCTGTTGGGGAAACACAGCAACCTGGGTAAAACCGATGAGGCCCGCACCGCCATCGATGTACTGGTACCGACCGCATACAGCTTCCCCAGTGTCGGTACCCTGCTGGGTATCGGCTTTATCCTGTTTGCCGGGTGGTACGTGGGATCGCCGCTGGACGTATCCCAGTACCCGGGGTTCGTCGTCACCGGCGCCGTGTCGGCGTTCGGCACCATGGCCGTGGCGCTGCCCTTCATGCTGGATTACTTCCACCTGCCCTCGGACCTGTTCCAGCTCTACCTGCTGGGCAGTGTCATGACGGCCAGGTTTGCCACCGTACTCGCGACCATGCACGCCCTGGTCATCAGCCTGCTCGGCGCCAGCGTCATGCTCGGCTGGATGAAAAAGAAGGGCCTGCTGCAGGTATTGACGGCGAGCATTCTCGCCATGGGGCTGTTCATGTGGGGGCTGGGCACGGTGCTGACCCGGGTGCTCCCTTACGAATACACCGGCTACGAATCCTTCGTTTCGATGACCCCGATGGAGAAGCCCGGGGACGAACGCATCGTCAAGCTGCCGGAAAAACTGTCCGACGATCTTCTCTCGACACCACGCCTGGCCGTCATCGAACAGCGCGGCACGCTGCGGGTCGGTTTCCCGGACGACGCCCTGCCGTTCGCTTTCCGCAACAAGCAGGGCGACATCGTGGGTTTCGATATCGATATGCTGCGTGAACTGGCCAGGAATATCGACGTCAGCCTGGAACTGGTGAAGCTGAAAAAATCGCAGGCCAGAACCGCGTTGAACGAAGGCCGTATCGATGTGTACGCCGGCGCACTGATTGTCACTACCGAACGCGCCCGCGAGTGGGCTCTCAGTCAACCCTACCTGTACGAGCACGTCGGACTTGTCGTACGGGACTATCGCCGTTCCACTTTCTCCACCCTCAGGAAAATACGTGCCGGGGAACAACTGCGCATCGGCGTATTGAACGTCCTGGACAAGACCCTGTACCGGCCCATAGTCAGGGAATATTTCGGCAACGCCGAAATTGTCCCGCTGGATTCGCCCAGGGAATACCTGACCGGCAAGGTGGAACTCGACGCCATGCTCTATTCGGCTGAATCGGCTTCGGCCTGGACGTTGATCTTTCCGGAGTATTCCGTTGTGATACCGCAGGGCCTCGAATACCGGGTCGCACTTGCACTGGTGCTCCCCAACAGCCAGTCTGAGTTCAGGGATTTCATCAACCTGTGGCTGGAGGTTGAAAAAACCAGCGGACTGATCGACAGGCTGGAAGAATACTGGGTCTACGGGCGAACGGGAGAGGACGAAGGGAAATGATGGAACTGGGCACGGCTGGCTGCATAGCGGCTATACAGGCAGGCGATGTATTTCATGCTTCCGTCGACGACGGTGCGCTCTCGGTCAGGATCGATGACTATGCGCATTTTGTCTGTACGGCAATTCACAACGGCCACCGCCTGCGCCCGGATCTGCTGGAGAAATGTGCGCTCGACGATGCGCAACGTCTGCGCGAGGAAGACCCCTGGACTGCCGACATTACCGCCAACATGCCGATCACGGTGGTCGCCAACGACTCGCGCTACGAATACGACCTGAACCGCGCGCCGGAAACCTGTGTGTACGAAGAGGCCTGGGGCCAGGCTGTCTGGAAAGAGCCGCTGAGCGACGCCGAAAAAGCACGCAGCATGGCAAAGTACAATACCTTCTACAGGGTACTGGGCGCACTGTACGAGAAACTCGAATCACTGCACCCGCGGGTACTGGTGTACGACGTCCATTCCTACAACTACCGGCGTCCCGGCATGGGCGATGTGCCGCTTTTCAACATCGGCACTGAACAGCTCGATACCCGGCGCTGGCAGGCAACAATTGACCAGTGGCTCGAACGGCTGAACGGAATACGCCTGCCCGGAATCGAGGTCCGTGCAGCAATCAACGAAATCTTCTACGGTAGGGGCTACCAGGCAACCTTCATTGGCCGGCATTGCCGCAATACCCTGGTACTGCCTACCGAGGTCAAGAAAGTCTTTATGGACGAACTGTCGGGTAAACCCCGGCCCGAGGTGCTGGAAGCACTGCAGCGGGAATTCGAGCAGGCCATCACGGAACACGCGCGGGCCTAGCGCAGCTGCACCCGCGCCTGTGTCCACACGTAGATCTCGGTAGCGGCCGGATCGCACTGGTTACAGCTGCTGCCACAGGCAGCGGTCGCCGCCTGGCGGCGTACCATGCCCTTGCGCATCCAGACTTCCAGCATGCCGCGCACAGCATCGGGATCGGCATCGAAGTGCAGGGCAATATCGGCCAGCGTGGCCTGCCCGCGCTGCTCGAGGTAACGGCGAATATCCGCCAGGATCACAACCCCGCTCCCACGCTGACTGTTGCCCCGGGGTCGCGTTTGCGCTGCCCCCAGCGGCGCAGCACCATGATCAACACGATGAACAGGCTCCACAACCCGCCCAGCCACAGGGCGGAGCTGGTCGGGTGGGCGCTCCAGGTGGCAACCTGGTAGAAGCTGACAGCGGTAATGTAGGCCACCGTCGTGGTCCAGGCTGCGACGAACATGGCCCAGGTGCGCCCGGCTTCACGCTTGATGGCGCCGATGGTGGCGACACAGGGAAAATACAGCAGCACGAACAGCAGGTAGGCAAAGGCACCGGTCTGGCCGTCGAAACGGTCCTGCATGGCGCCGAACACACCCTGCCGGACGCCCTGTTCCTCGGCCATTGCGCGGGTATCGGAAAGATTCCCCAGGTCCAGGCCGATCGGATCCAGCAGCGCATCACCCAGCACCGCCAGGTTGGCGGGGATGCTGAGCGCGGCGTCGCGCAGTTGCTGCCAGAGATCGAACGGGGCCTCTTCCTCGCCGGATTCGTTTTCCGCCAGGCCGGTATACAGGTTGTCCAGCGTACCCACCACCACTTCCTTGGCCAGTACGCCGGAGATGACACCGACCACCGCCGGCCAGTTGTCCTGCTGGATGCCCATGGGTGCAAAGGCCGGCACCAGTACCCGGCTGGCGGCGCTGAGGACCGACTGTTCACTGTCCTCATTGCCGAAGGAACCATCGGTACCGATGGAGTTGAGCAGGTTCAGCACCAGCACCATCAGGATGATGACCTGCCCGGCTTCTTTCACAAACAGCCGCACCCGGTCCCAGGCCCGCAGCAGGATACCCTTCAGGGTGGGCATGTGATAGGGCGGCAACTCCATCATGAAACCGCTGCTCTTGCCCGGCAGCAGCGTCTTTTTCATCAGCAGCCCGGTGAGTATGGCCACCGCTATACCGATGAGATACAGCGCGAACACGATGTTCTGCCCGGATGACGGAAAGAACGCGGCGGCAAACAGGGCATACACCGGCAGGCGCGCACCGCAGGACATGAACGGATTCATGAGAATGGTCAGCTTGCGTTCGCGCTCGTTCTCCAGCGTGCGCGTGGCCATAATGGCCGGTACGTTGCAGCCGAAGCCCACAATCAGCGGCACGAAAGCCTTGCCCGGCAGACCGATGGCGCGCATGGAACGGTCCATGACGAAGGCCGCGCGCGCCATGTAGCCGGAGTCTTCCAGCACCGACAGGAACAGGTACAGCGCAGCGATAATGGGAATAAAGGTGGCCACAATCTGCACGCCGCCGCCCACGCCGTCGGCGAGCAGGATGCGCAGCCAGTCGGGGGCGCCGGCGTTGCTGAGCAATTCACCGAAACCGCTGACAAACAGGGCGTTGGCCGCACCGTCGAAGAAATCGATAAAGGCCCCGCCGATATTCATGGTGAACAGGAACATCAGGTACATGATAGCGAGAAAAACCGGGATGCCGCTCCACTTGCCGAGCACGGCGTAGTCGATGCGGTCGCTCAGTGTGCGCGTGACCTGCCCCTGACTGTGCGACACGCTGCGCGCCAGGGTGTGGGCGTGGCCGAAACGCGAATCGGCAATCAGGATATCGGCGTCCTCTCCGGCGCGTTCGGCAATCTGGTGACGCCAGTATTGCAGTTTTTCCTGCACCGGGGTTTCCAGCTCACTACCACTGTCACTGCTTTCGATCAGCTTCAGGGTCAGCCAGCGCCGGTTCGGGGCGGGCAGTTCCTCGAGCACCGGCTCCAGGTCACTGATAGCCTGTTCCACTACCTCGTCCAGCGCCAGCGGGAAACCACCCTGCTGCCGGCCGTCGGCAACGGCCAGCATGCGCGCCTTCAGTTCGGTGCTGCCTTCGCCGGTTACCGCCACTACCGGTACCACCGGGCAACCCAGCGCCTGCGACAGCTGTTCAGTATCGATCCGGATGCCGCGCTTGCGCGCCACATCCATCATGTTCAGCGCCAGTACCAGGGGGACGCCCATTTCCAGCAACTGAACGGTCAGGTACAGGTTACGTTCCAGGTTGGATGCATCGACGACATTGACCACCAGGTCGGCATCGCGTGACAGCAGGTAATCGCGACTGAGCTGTTCATCCAGGGAACTGGCGTCGAAGGAATAGATACCGGGCAGATCGATGGCGGCGACTTCGCGGCCGTCCAGTTCAAAGCGACCTTCCTTGCGATCGACGGTTACACCGGGCCAGTTACCGGTCTTCTGACGAATACCGGTAAAGGCATTGAACAGCGCCGACTTGCCACAGTTGGGATTGCCCGCCAGGGCAATGGTCAGTACCGCCTTGTGTCCGGAAACGCGGCCATCGTTTTCACAGCAACCGGCCATCAGTCGATTTTTACAGCGTGCAGCTTTTCGGCGATGCCCTTGCCCAGGGCCACCCGGTTACCCTGCTTTGCCACCACCACACCCCTGCCGCGATGGTGCAGGACTTCCAGCTCGGAGCCCACGGTCAGGCCGAGCGCCAGCAGGCGCCGGACAAGCTGCTTGCCACCGTTGATCGCCACCAGGCGCACCTTCTGGCCGGCCGGCGTGTCGTTGAGGGGATGACTGGACATTCCAGTGATCTGCTCCAACCTAATGAGAATGGTTCTCAATTATAGCAAGATATTTTTGTATTAGTAAATCCTTATTCCCGATCGGAACGGGTCGATGGAACAGGGTCAGCCATTCCCGGAATACCGGCGCGCTCAGGTGAGTTCCGTTGCGTGCGCCAGGTAAATGACACGCCACTCCAGCATTTCCTCCAGCATCATCCTGGAAATATCAACCGCCCTGTTGGCGACTGACGCCGCGTACCCCCGTTCACTGCCGGGCGTTATTCCGGCAAACCGCTTGCCCATGTGCCCGAGGTGATCGGCCATGGCTTCGGAACGTTCCGTCAACCTTTCAAACTCGCCCTGTTTTGAAAGCCCGTGGAATGCTGCGAGAAATGCAGGCAGTGCGGCGACCAGGATGGTTAACAGCGCGCCTTCGCGCCAGTTACCGCCCTGGCCCAGGGCTGCAACGACGTCCTCCGGCACCGGCGTGACATGGAAAAGGTGGGCAAAACACGCCCCGACCGTCACAACGAACAGGGTTACGGTAAACGTTCTGACAGCCACCCCGATGAAACGGAAACGGTGTGCCACATGGGCATGATAGTTACGTTGTCCTTCCAGCCACTCCTCCTGTAACAGGCGGTGCACCTGCCCCACATAATTCCTGTCCAGGTTCAGTGTTCGCGCTTTCCGCTCCGGCCCGCTTGCCAGCGGGCCGAGCAGACCCGCATGGCGAACAAGTGCGCGGAAGTACCAGTTCATCCAGGTCGCATCCGGGTCGCCGTGCCGGTTATGCACGGGCATACGCGTCAACGGTGTGACACGAACCAGCGGCGACAGCGCCTCCATGTGCCTGAAGTGCTCGGCCAGGAATCGATATTCGATCGCTCGTTCGCGCCAGTGCCACCAGCGGTCGATCAGGAAGTTGGTGGCGATCAGGAACAGGGCTCCGATTTCGCTCCACAGCCACAGGATTTCGTTTACGGGATTGAAATAGGAAAACAGGGCAAACAGGACGGCAAAGGCGCCGAGCATGAAATTCAGCGCGAAGGATCCGCGGTAGAGTTCCATGTAGAAGCCGGCCAGCCGGTCGGAAAGCGCGCGCTGTTCAGCATACGGCTCCTGCAATTTCCTTATGTTGTGCAGAATAGCGGATTCATGAGCGCCCGCCCGGGGTATAGCGGCATCATCCTGCCTCCCGCGGCCACCACCGGCAAGCCTTTCCATTACCACCCGGGCCTGTACCGCAAACTGTCCCAGGTAGTGAACCGAGCGCCACCATGGAGCGTAAAAAAGATGCAACACACGTGCTGCGAGGTGCAACCCCGGCGCACACCCGGCCAGTGGCTCCGCAAAAAACCGCTCGCGACGGATACACTGTTCGCGTTTTTTTCTCTCCCGCTCTGCCCGCTCATCGGGAGCAAGGAAACGGCGCCTCAGCCGGTCACCAGGCCCCTGCTGTCGGGTAACCGTTTGTTCCGGGAAGTGCGGCGCGAGGATATTACACAGCTGCTGCTCCAGTATTTCCAGCGGATATTCGCAGCGCTGCTCCTCGTCACAGATAACCAGCATCGGTGTGGCCGGGGAATTCGGGTCGATCAGGATAACGGGTATGTTGATCCGCTCTGCACGGCGTACCGTTTCCACGGTCCCGCCGCGTTCCTGCGGACGTTGCAGGTCACACACCGCGATCAGGATATCCGAGTTTTCCAGTAACAGGTCGGCCGTTGTGCGGTAGGCCCGGCTGCGCTGTTCCGCCGTTGCATGCGGGCAGTCCAGGTTAATGACAGCGGCCGTTTCGCAGCCGGCCAGTCGTGCGAAGGTCGCGCGTGATTTTTCCGGCTCGTACTGGAAGCAGGCGGTGTAGATATCAGGCGAAAACGGAACCGGGATACGCAGCTGGTACCGGTCTTCCAGCTGCCGGGAAACCTCTGCAGCCAGCTGGTCCGTCCCCTCGGCCAGGGAATTGACCAGATAGCATACCGGCGATTCCTCGTTGTACCCCCACGCGAGGTGATTGTCACCCAGTTGACGACTGATTCTGTACAGTACGGAGCGTATCGTTTCCTGCAATGCAACAGTGTCACATTCACCCGGGTCGCGGTGGCCGACGAAACCGACCCGTACGGCCAGGCGCGGGCGTTTTTCATTTGCGGGGGATGTACATTTCAAATCCACGGCGGGTCCTGCCTGAATTTTATTATTCGCACGCGCCACACGAGACGAGCCGCGCCTGCGTCGATCATCAATGGGCCTCCAGCAACTTCCTGCCTTTCTCGGCCCTTGGGTCTTCGTTGGCAGCCATCATATCGGTCAACTCCCTGACCCTGTCGATATCAAACGGTCCGCCGGAAAGTTTATACATAATCTGCAGGTTTAATTCCATATTAAGGGATTCCTTTTCATCCGGGATGCGCGCCAGCAATTCAATCGCCCTTGTATAATGTGCTTCCGCCGCGCTCCAGTTCTCACCCGGAACATCCGTATGAAACGCCAGCTCATTGTGTGCAACGGCCATTCTACCCAGCGTTTCGCGCGTAACCAGGTCCGTTTCAGCGGGCCGGTTTTCATAAATTTCCAGCGCCTTTGAATAAAATTCCGCCGCCTTCCCGTGCGCATTCTGCTTGCGACAGACCTCCGCCATGCCGAACCACGTGTCCGCAATCCCGGCGTGGTCCCCACCATAGATCTCCTCCCTGGCAGCGAGTATCTTTCTGTACAGCTTGCACGCAGCATTGACATCACCCTCCCCGCCTGTTGCATCCGCCAGGCTGCTCTGGACTTCCAGCAAAAACGGGGCCGATGACTGAACGCTCATGTCCAGTATTTTCAGCGCATCGCGAAGCAGCTTTTTTGCGAAACTGTACATGCCGGCCCGGTTCAACAGAATCGCCCTGTTGTGCAGGGCAACGGCATTGCCGGGCGCCACCGGACCAAGGTAGCGGGCACACAAATCGACAGCCATATTGCTCATGCTGTCCGCAAGCTGGATATCATTCGAGCGCACCAGCAACGATACCAGCTCGTTCAGCGCGGTCAGGGTTTTCTGGTTGTATTCCCCGCTGTATTGCTTGCGCAGTTCATAGGCGCGCTTGCAGGATCGGACAGCATCCTCTGTCAGATCCTTCCCGCGCTGGAGTTCGGCCAGCATTTCCAGGCTGCGCAGCGTATCTTCGTGGCCTTCGCCCAGTTGACTCGCGCGTATATCAACGACCTTCCGGGCGAGTGGCACCAGGTCTGTGTTGTCACCGATAGCCTGGTGCAGGTAGACCATGTTTTGCAGGCACGTGGCAACGAACGGATGCGCTTTACCCATTGACATCTCGTACATATCAAGCGCTTCGCCAAACAGGCGCAAGGCACTGTCGTAATCGCCTTTTGCCTGCATCAGGACGGCAAGATCGTGGACACTGTCGGCGGTGTCCGGGTGCTTTCTGCCAAGAACACGCTCACGGATTTCAGAAGCGATCCGGTAGTACTTCTCGGCGCCTGCAAAGTCACCCCCGTGGTACAGGAGTACGGCCAGGTGATGGATGCTTTTCGCCGTCTCCGGGTGCTCCGGCCCCAGTATCTTCCTGCGCAGGTCTATGACCTGCCTGCAAAGTTGCTCTGCCCTGTCATAGTTTCCCTTGTGGTAATAGAACCTGGAGAGAATATTGATACTGGCTGCGGTATCGGGATGACTGATGCCCAGCCTGTTTTTATATATCTCCACTGCCTCAAGGTTCAGCTCCTCTGCATCATCGAAGTTGCCCTGGTGGCGGAGCGCATAGGCCAGGGTAACCATTGCAGCGGCACAGGCAGTATGCTCCTTGCCGTATATTTTCTCCTGCGTGGCGAGCGCCTTCCTGGCCAGTTGCTCCGATTCCCGGTACCTGCCGGTGTGATCGTACAGCCTGGCCAGCGCGCTCATCGCACCGGCCGTACCAGGATGATCCTCGCCGTCTCTTGCAGAGCGCGTGTCGAGCACGAATCGGTAGATCGGCTCCGCAGCGGAATAATCGCCCCTGTAATACAACAACTGCGCAAGACTGCTCGCTGATTCAATCGACAGCCCGTGTTCCCTGCCGAAGTGCTGCACACGGATATCGAGCGCTTCGCGGAACAGTTTTTCACCTTCCCCGTAGCGGGCAATCGCTGTCATGAACACCGCCACGCCATGCAACAACCCTGCAATTTCCGTTGCGTCCCTGTCGCCTGCGCGAAAACGGTCGATCATGCCACCAAGCTCTTCAACCACATCGAAATCCTCCTTCAGTTGCAGCCAGTACCCCAGCAGATCGTAGCGACTTTCGTTTTCGTTGAGGATCGCGAACATTGCGGGTTCGCAAATGCAGTCCTTGAGTCTTGCCAGCTCACCGGCCTGCAGGTATTGCCACGGGAGTTCGTCCGCCCTGTGCCTGTCAGCGGGCCTGCCACTGAAATAGCCGGCAATGCCGAGATGCGCACTGATCTGTTCCTGCTTGCCCGGCAGGTAGCGCTTTGTGACCGCAGAACGAACGTAGTCGTGTGAAAAACTCAACAGGCCGGAGCGGCTCTGGATCAGCTCGTCCATGGCAATATGCAGAGGCGACCACGCGGCGTGGGGGATTTCCAGCATTTCCAGCAGTTCGAGCTCGGAAACACCGCGGCGTGCTGCCCACAGGACAGACAATACAGCGCTGACCAGCCCCTCGTGGTCCTGCTCGTAATCCTGCTCGAGGCGTTCAAGTATCAGTTGATACAGTGCATCTATAGTCGGCGCACCAAGATAATAGTCGATGCGCTCGTCCAGGCTCTCGTGCTCACCGTATACTCTGAGCTCTTCCAGCAGCGCCCTGAGGTACAGCGGGTTTTCCGCCTGTTCGGATACCGCAATCCGCTCCACCTGCCTGTCGGGCAGGCGCTTGCGAAACTGCCAGAGATATTCGCGAATAATCCTGCAGCGTTCGTTCTTTTCCAACTTGTCCACCCTGAAAGTTCCCCAGCCACGCCTGATGACACTGTCCAGACTGCGACCGGGGAGCGTGGAAACAATAAGCCTGAGATTTTGCGGATAATGGACCGGCAGCCAGCCAAGTTCAGGGGCGTTACCCTTGTCCTCCAGCTGGTTCAGCGCATCCAGTATTACAATCGCACGGCCGGAAGACGCCGCAATGGCCAGCCAGCCCGGAAGTGCCTGGCATAGCGCCTCCGGGCTGTCGGGTATCTCTTCACCCACATCGAAACGGCGCCTGATCTCCCCGATGAGCCGCCTGATCAGCGCAATGTGATCGCTGCTCTGCTGGGTACTGCCGATAAAATGCGTGAAAACAAAATCGTCCGGGTGTTTTTCCTCGTAGCGCAATGCCCAGTTGGCCAGCAAGGCTGATTTCCCGGTTCCTGATTCCCCCAGCAGCACCACGGCCGGCGCATCGCCGGCAACGTAATCGTCCAGCCGGTCATAGTAAGCCTGTCGGCCGATATAGACCTGCGCGCGGCTGCGCGCAAAGGCTGCGTGGTCCAGGGCATCACGGTCCAGCGGATCGGCTTCGGCACCCGCTGGAAAGCGCCGGTCGATGACTGCCGTCAGGTCTGCCAGCACCCGTGCACCGAAGGCCCCGGGATCCGGATAATCCCTGTACACAGGGAAGCCGCTTGCCACAATGCGCTGCTTGAGCGCGGCCAGCCGGGCTTTGGATGTCCCGGGCTCCGGCCGGTAGCCGGGTTGTGCTGCAAGTTGTGCCTCGACCTGTGCGGAAGCCTCACGGTCGCGGAAGTAGAAAAAGGCATGCTCGGCCATCTCCGGATCGTTCAGCACACCGTGCAGCATTTCGAGTTCGGTAACCGATTGCCCCTCATGATCCTTCAGCCAGGGTTCCCGTTCAGTCAATCCCTGCTCGACGCCATCCGGCACCCAGCCGTAGCGCTCGCCCAGCAGGCCGATAAAATACGGCCGTGACTTCTCGATTTCAGCCAGGCAGATGGGCAGCACCTGGCCCTCGGCCTTCTGCTCATCGGTGATACCCCAGCGCAGGTCCACCTCGCCCCAGGTCACGCCGCGTTCGCCGCACAGCTTGCGCAACTGCGGGAATACCCGCTTGACCAGTTCCTCGCGCTCGGCGTGCATGTCACGGAAGGTCGAGGAAACGAACACCCGGATGGTACGCTCCTGCATCGGCGCGACCGTGACGTTTTCCTCTACTTCCGTGTCTGCCTGTTCGGGAACAGCTTCCGACTCTGTATGCTCATCCGCAACGTCGGCCTGCGGCACCGCGGCCCGCAGCCCGGGGATCTCATTCTTCAGTTCGGAAACCAGCGCATCCCGCGAACCCCCGCTCGCGGCCACGCGCTCGAGCAATGTCGTCGTATCGTCCCCGTCTACAATCCTGCCGACACTGCGCGCGATACCCCCGAGCACATCGCGCACGACAACTTCCGTCCCGGGACCGAAGTCAGCAACGAAGCGCCCCGCATCCTGGCGCAGCAATGCCGCGGCAACATGTACCGGTTCAACCGTGCCGTGGCTGGCGCGCTTGGCCTCGGAGCGTGCATAGTCGAGAAGATTGGCCAGGTTACTCGGAAGGGACACGATAATTCACCGCAATTCCTTGTCTGGGCAGTTGTTACAGCCGAACACCCCTCATTGCCCGCACGAGTGCCATACAACCTGATCATCACTGACAATCGCTTCCAGCTGCCCGGGCCTGTGTTTCACCAGCGGTTGCAACAGGCACCGCTCGATATTCCGCAGCAGGTGCCGTGCACCGTAGGCGGGATCATACCCCAGCTCGGCGATCAGCCGGACCACGGACGGATCCACCGTCAGCTCGTAGCCTTTTTCACGCATGCGTTCGAGCGAAGCATCGATCTGATTGACGGCAATCTCGTGGATGGAATCCCTCGATAGCGAGTTGAACACAATGATGTCGTCCAGGCGGTTGATCAGCTCGGGCGACATGGCCTCTTTTACCGCGTCGATTGCCCGGTTTGCCTGCTGCGGACCCAAATCCGAATCAGCCTGGAAACCGATCGGATTGGTTCGGAACGCTTCACTGCCCAGGTTTGATGTCATTATGATGATCGTGTCGGAAAAGCTGGCGACATTGCCCCGCGCATCGGTCAACCTGCCGGCATCAAACACCTGCAGGAATGCATTCCATATGGTCGGGTGCGCCTTCTCCACTTCGTCAAGCAATATCAGCGAATGCGGTTTATCACGCACCCTTGTCGTCAACCAGCCTTCGGGTTCCGTATAGCCGACAAAACCGGGTTGCGGCCCGGTCAATCGCGACAGCGCCCAGCCGTGGGCGTATTCGCTCATATCCAGCCTGATACAGGCATCCTGGTTGCCGAAAACATTTTCGGCCAGCGCGCGTGCAAAAGCGGTCTTCCCCACCCCGGTGGGCCCGACCAGCAGAAACACTCCGTCCGGTCTTACCGGATGGATATCCATATCGGCCCGTGTCAGCGCAAGACGCGAGACCACGCGATCCAGGGCATGATCCTGTCCTACCACCTGCTTTTCCAGACCGGATCGCACTTTTTCACTATCGAACCCGGGCATCTGGCCGGCATCGCTGTCTCTATCGATATCCTCGATGGATACCTGCCGCTCCTTGCGCAGGGCTGCGCGTGCACACGCGTGGTCCAGCCGATCGATCATTAATGCAGGATGTGAAAGCGAGGCTTGCCCGGACGGATACGCCAGCGCTGCATCAAAGACGTTATCGGGTATTTTTATATCGTGAAAGGATTCAAGTTTTCTCTGGTTGTGCCGGCCTATCTTTACGAGTTCGTCGTCGGACAGCCCGGGCAGCCTGATCACGTCCAGCCGGCTGGTGAGCTCGGCGTCGTGCATTTCCAGCTTCGGGTAATAGTTGTCGCACATGACAAGAATGGACAAGCGGGATTCATCGCCGACCACGGCGCGAATGACGCCCAGCATGTCCGCATCCGCGCCTGCACCTCCCAGCGCGGCAAGCACCTCGACGTCATCCAGCACAAGAATGGCCTCGGGCGGCACCTCCCTGATAATCTGCCGCAATGTGGCGGCCCGCTGGCTGGCAATGATTGCTTCGGCGCTGGCGATCACAAGATGTTTTCCTGCCAGCGGACCGCTGTAGTCATCTCGCTGGAGCCGGGCGGCCAACCCGCCCATCAGCGCAGTCTTCCCACCCCCTTTCGGCGCCAGAATGCAGGGAACGTCCGGCGATTTCTGCCCAAGAAACCCGATCAGCTCATCGATGGCGGCATCCCGGCCGATAACATCCTGGTCCGGGTCTACCACTTCGATGTATTTCCGCAGCACCGACGGGACCAGCCCGGCTGTTTGATCAGGGGATGTTCGCGGGGATTCCGCCCCGGACCGGCCGGCCGCCTTATTAGCGGTATCGGTGTTTCCCGTGTGCTGCAGAACTGCGGGCAGTGCATCCCTGAGCCCGGCAGTCAGGGTCGCCAGAGCATCGTTCGCCCCGCCTGCGACTTCAAGCAGGGCTGTGACTTCCGGAGAATCCACCAGGCTGCCGGCGGATCGCTCCAGTTTTTCAAGCCCGCTCTCTACCCGCCCTTCGGCATCGTCGCCAAATGTCGCGACAAACCATTCCGGTTTCGTCCTTAGCAGTGCGGCGGCGATATGTATCGGGTCGACCCGGGAATGTCCGGAACGTTTTGCAACAGCCCTGGCGTGATCAAGAATTATTGCCAGCTCGTGTGAAAGGCGCACCGGACCTACTCCTGGTAGAAGGTCCTGCCGCCAAACTTGTCCTGGATTTCGTTATCGATATCGTCCGCAGTGCTTGCAACAACGGTAATGGCCATTTTCAGCTCGTCCGGATCCAGAAACTCGCCCAGCAACGTTTCGCTGAATATGACCGCCAGTCCGTTCTCCTGCTCCTGAACGGCCAGGCGCCCGAACACGTACTTGTTTCCCTCCGTTGCAATGTATTTGTACAGCTCCGGGGAAGGCGGCACCTCCATGTTTGTCGGCGCCCAGACCCGGACAATGGTATGATCATCATTAAATTGCGCGACACGGATAAAGATATGGCTGGAGCCGTGTCTGAAATTGTAATCCCCCTCTGAATCAATCTGTACGTTATTCAACATTTCTGTCAGATAACGCTGTACCTTTTCCTTAACCTCCAGAACATTTGCAGCCATCTTGGCCCCCTCTTCTTCTTGATCAGATTATTTCACCCCGGAAACACACGCTGTCCCCGGCCATGTTTTACCCGTCATATCCTGAACAACACCGGAGGGATACACCTGTTGCCGGTGTATTCCCTGGCGGGGCATACATAAGCGCACCATCACATTCATGCCGGCTACCCCGTCATCCGCGGTTTCAGCAGGTGCATGGACCCCTCGGCCATATAGTCATATTTGCCAGGCAGACGCAAGCACCTGGCCCAATTGCCGGGCGGGTATACCGGGATTCCGCCTGCGGCCTGCCCTGTACCTGTTATGTAGTGACTTCACACCCCTGTCTGCTGCACCGCAGGGACCGATCACCTGTTTTCCGCCGGGGGACAAGGGCAAGGACAGACTTCAGGACAGATTCCTGGCTTTCCGGTCCGGGTTCAGGTAGTACACCTCAAAACCCGCCCTGGCAAGAAAGGCCGGCAGTTCCCGTACCGTATTACGGTCGTATTCCCTGATTTCCTCCGGCAGTTCGGCCCAGTCCACCAGCCAGGGACTGGTTTTATTTTCGACGTTCTTTTCACCTGCGGCATAAATCCAGCCATCCCGGAAACGTTCCCGGTTCCAGCGCGCGTGTTCCATTTCAGCCAGACGTTCCACGTCATTATCGGAAAACCGGAACAACGGTGCATTCCAGTCGCTCAGCGGCTTGATGTCACATCCCGCGGTTTTCAGCTTTACACCGATATCGTCCGCCTGCCGGCGACTGGAATTCCTGAGTGTTTCCGGCAGATCATCCCAGGGCGTCATGGAAGCGTTGTCTTTTTCGGTTCGACCCTGTCTTCTCTCTTTCTCGACATAGGCGGCATGGATGGCCCGGGCCAGCAACTCGTGTGTCCCCCCCAGCAACAGGTCCGCCTGGCAGGTTCGATCCAGCAAACCGAAAGCATGCAGATTACTGCCGGTCCGGCCGACATCGCCCCGGCCTTCAATCAGGGCGGCCAGCCCGGCATCGCGCGACATGCATACCACCAGCGGCAACTTCTGCACCAGCGTGTGGTGTCTCAGTGACAGGGCCGCGGACATCGCATCGGCATCCTTGCCCGGACAGATATAGATTCCCGTGATACCGGCACAGCCGTCCGCATTGGAGATGAAATCCGCGCGCTGGAATTCCATGGAGTGGATTGATACGTCTTCAACGCGTATTTCGCATACCTGCTCCAGCTGCGGATATCTCGCTGTCAACCTCCCGGTCTTATCCCCGGCACGCTCATCGACCACCGTTATACGCAGCTTTGCATCACCCGCCGGTTGCCTGAACCTCCAGAGCCACGCGGCACGCAACATGAGGCTCTCCCCCAACGGGCCAAGACCAACCAGGAGAATATGTGCCGGCAGCGACGTTTTTTCCGGACCGGTAGCGAGGAACGGCCAGGCCTGCAACAGGACCCGTGCGCCACTGTCATGGATATTGAAGAAATTGAGACGAATGGCATCGGCTTTCTGTGTTTCGAGTTCCTTTTCCCTGAGCAGGGAAACGAGCTCTGGATCGGCGATATGGATAAAGCAGTTCAACACCCGGTCGGTCTTTCCCCTCACCAGTTTTCGGGTATGCACGGCGATATCGGAATTGGTGCCGTCGTCGTCACAGACCGCCAGCAGGCAACTTGCCCTGTCGACGCGCGCCCGGCGCAACATCCCGCTGTCGGCAGCATTTCCCGTCAGGACGATCGCCCCCCTGCCCCGGCATTGCTCAATACCGGGGTGGCGCCCGTCCTGTTCGATGCAGACAACCGGATAGTCCTTTGCGCGAAACGCCCTGGCCAGCAGCAGACCCTTTTGCCCCAGCCCGCAGATCACCACGTGGTCGTTCGCAAACCGCACCCGGAACAATTGCAGCTGTTCATGAAAGATGGCGAGGATCGCTTTTGCCGCGGTATACACCAGTACCGCCGGCGCCAGGAAGCGGGCAACGTCCAGCTCCCAGGGCAAGCCGCTGGCGTGAATATCGAATTCCATGGTGAAGAGCTGGAGGGTCCGGTACAACAGTTCGCCGAAAGAAGCCGGCTCGGAGATCGAGGCAAAATACCGGTAAAAGCCCGCCAGACCCAGCAGCAGCGCAAACAGCCCCAGCAGGGCAATCGCCGTCCACTGGTAATCCTGCCAGCGCCTCTTGAGGTATTTTTTCCAGGATCCCCTGGGAGCTTCGTTCATTGGATTCTTAGTACCGGCGTCCTGATCTGTAGCGCGACTATCGCACAGACGGAGTGGACCGTACATACACCCGGATTCCGACTGAACGTCTCCTTCAGGAAGCAGCGTGCCCGGGAAGCCCGGGGACGCCCGGTGCGCCGGCAGAATCAACGGCGGGGCAAAGTGACCTGTTTACGATAACAGCACATACGCCAGATAAAGCGTCGCGGCAACACCGACAAACCAGACAGCCGTCCTGAGCACGGGCACCTTGAAGTAATACATGGGTGCGTAGACGAGGCGCGCCCGGAAATACGTCTGGCAGGCGATGGCGGTCGCTTCAGTGCCGGTTCCGGACTACGGTTTTCATCTTGATTCACCCTGCAACCCGTCAGCGACAAACAGCGACTCACGCGCCGCCTCCACCACGGCGGAGACAACGGGGTGCGTGACCCGGCGTTCGGCGGATATAGCGTAGAAGCGCTCCTTCACTTCATCGATCTGACCAACCGCAGCCACCTGGTACTGCAACTCCACTTCCGCCTCAATCGCTGCGGGTGCGATAAATACCCCTGCCCCCTCCTGCCCGAAAACCTTCATCAACGCACTGTCGTCGAACTCGGCAACCATGCGCGGATGAATACGGTGTTTGTCCAGCCACCGGTCGATGCCGGAACGCAGCTGGGTGCCGCTGCCGGGCAACAGTATCGGCGCACCGTCCAGACAACGCGGAAAATCACCGCTCAGCTTCTTTTTCAATTCCCTTGTCGCAAAAAAGCTGACCGCACACTCACCGAGCTTGTGACTGAAGCCGCGGGTACTGACGGTGGAAGGGATGGGACGATCCGCCAGCACCAGGTCGAGGCGGTGCACCGCCAGTTCCGCCAACAGCGTATCGAGACCGGCCTCGCGACAGATCATGCGCACCGGCTCCGGCATCTGCAGTGCAGGCTCAAGAATGCGGTGGGCAATGGATTTGGGCACCACGTCGACCACCCCCACCCTGAACACCTGGGGACGACCATCCGGAAGCTGGTGCAGCACTTCTTCCAGCTCGCCACCCAGTGAAAAAATTTCATCGGCATAGCTCAATACCAGCCGCCCGCTCTCGGTGAGTTCCAGGTTGCGCCCGACCCGGGTGAAAAGCTCCACTCCGAGATGCGCTTCCAGCAAGCCCAGCTGACCACTGATGGTCTGCGGCGTCAGGTGCAACCGTTCGCCGGCCCGGGCGATGCTGCCTTCGCGGGCCACGGTCCAGAAGTAATGCATATGCTTGTAGTTAATCATTATTTTCCAAATACTTCGTATTTTTCGAGCTGAATACACATATTAATCGACTTTTATAGACTATCAAACCTCCCTAGCATGCCGGCTCGTGAAGCGATAACCGCATTGCAATGGAGAATCCTATGCAGATTGACATCCAGGCACTCAATTTCCCCCTGACCGACGCCCTGCGCAGCCACGCCGAACGGCGGCTGCGTTTCGCCCTGTTCTGCTGTGACGAGCATATCCAGCGCGTCGCGATGCGCCTGTCCGATATCAACGGCCCGCGCGGCGGCGAGGACAAACGCTGCCACCTGCAGGTGGTGCTGGCCGGGATGCCCGACGTGGTCATCGAGGATATCGAGGCCGACCTGTACGTCGCCATCACCCGCGCGGTAGATCGCGCCGGGCGCACCGTGGTACGCAAAATCGGCCGCCAGCAAAACCTGCTCAGGCACGGTCGTCCGCCGCTATCGGACGCGCAACAATCAGTCTAGCTCACCAGTAAACCAGACAGAGGCAAACCACCATGAACAACCCGACAACGATCATCACGGGCCGGCAACAACAGTCCGCGCTCGCGACCAACAAGGTGATCCGCAACACCTATACATTACTGTCCATGACGCTGCTGTTCAGCGCCCTGACCGCGGGCGTGTCGATGACCCTGAACCTGCCCCACCCCGGCCTGTTGCTGACGCTCGGGGGTTACTTCGGCCTGCTGTTCGCCACCACCAGGTTCCGCAACAGCAGCCTGGGACTCGCCTTCGTATTCGCCCTGACCGGGTTCATGGGTTACACCCTCGGGCCGATTCTCAACGCCTACCTGAGCCTGCCCAATGGCGGCCAGGTGGTAATGACCGCCATGGGTGGCACCGGCGCCATCTTCCTCGGCCTGTCGGGCTACGCGCTGACCACGCGCAAGGACTTCAGCTTCATGGGCGCTTTTCTGATCGCCGGCATCCTGGTCGCTTTCCTGGCGGGGCTTGGCGCGGTATTTCTCTCGATGCCCGGCCTGTCCCTGGCGGTGTCTGCCATGTTTGTACTGCTCATGGCGGGCCTGATCCTGTACGAGACCAGCAACATCATCCACGGCGGTGAAACCAATTACATCATGGCGACCGTCACACTGTTCGTTGCCATCTTCAACCTCTTTACCAGCCTGTTGCACCTGCTGGGATTCATGAACGGTGACGATTAAAGCTACAACGTAACCACCCGTATCATGTCAGTACCGCCGGCCAGCTGGTGATGGCCGGCGGTTATGATCAGGGTATCGCCGCTATCGGCATAAGCGAGTTTCCGGATCACGGCAATGGCAAACTCGATGCGGGCATCGTCGGAAGGCTCACCCTGGTAGACGATCGGTATTACACCCCAGTTTATCGACAGCTTGCGTGCTACCAGAGCCGAGGAAGTAATGGCCAGGATGGGACAGTCCGGGCGGTGCTTTGAAATCAGGCGCGAGGTAAAGCCGGATTCCGTCAGGCAGACGATGACTGCCGCCTTCAGGTTCTTGGCCATGCTGACCGATGCCTGCCCGACCGCTTCGGTCACCACGTTGGCGGGGTTGGGCTTGATCTTCTGCAGGTAACCGTATTCGTGCAACGAGGCTTCGGCGCGTAATGCAATCGTGGTCAGGATGGTTACCGCCTCGAGGGGGTACTTCCCGACGGCGGTCTCGCCCGAGAGCATAACCGCCGAGGTGCCGTCGAGAATCGCGTTGGCCACATCGCTCGCTTCCGCGCGGGTCGGCTTCGGATTGCGCTCCATCGAGGCCAGCATCTGGGTGGCGGTTATGACGGGCTTGCCATTGCTGACCGTGGTGCGAATGATGAGTTTTTGCGTGGTCGGGACTTCGGCCAGCGGCAGTTCCACCCCCAGGTCGCCCCGGGCCACCATAATGCCGTCGGCTGCCTCGACGATTTCTTCCATGTGGGTCACGCCGGCCCGGTTTTCGATCTTGGCGATGATGGGTATGTTGACTTCCCGCTCGACGAGTATTTCCCGCATCCTGTGTATGTCATCCGCGCTCTGGACAAACGAGGCAGCGATATAGTCGACATCGTTTTCTGCGGCGAAGCTCAGTTCCCTGACGATGTCGTCCCGGTTTTCCGGGCTCACGGCGCTCATCGCCAGCTGGGTCTCGGGCAGGTTTACGCTCTTGGAATTACCCAGTCGTCCACCGTGAATGACACGGCAGTCGATTACACCATCCGTTACCCGCTCGACCTCCAGTTCGATTGCGCCGTCATCGAGCAGGATCGGCGTTCCACACCGCACCTCCTCGTACAGTTTCAGGTAACTGATCGATACACCCGTCGCATCTCCGGTGCGACCATCCGCGTACAGGTTGAAATTCACACCGGGGATCAGCATGGCGGAATCCCCATCGAGCAGGCCGGTGCGAATCTCGATACCGCGCGTATCGATCATGATGGCAATATTCCGCCCGAGCTCCTCCGCGACAGCGCGCAGAACCGCGATCTGTTCACTGTGTGCCGCGTGCGTGCCATGCGAGAG
>JBHHXO010000012.1:0-25177 GCA_046757125.1 Thiogranum sp. | reverse complement strand
GCTCGGGCCCGGCGTCGGGCCCACGGTGGTGTTGATTGGGCTGTTCGCGGGCGCGTACTCTGTTTCGTTCGTGCCGTTCTTTGTCACCGCCATATACCGGGTCCCGATCATTTGGGTCCTGCTGCTCATGGGCGCGTTCGGCCACGGGGAGATCTCCGGCGGCCCCATGTACACGCTGCTGCACGGCCTGAAAATGAAACGCACGGCGGTAATGTTTGCCAGCTTCGCGCTGATGGCCTCTTTCGGCATCGGTAACATGGTACAGGCCAACTCGGTCGTCGACGGCCTGGGTTACCTGTTCCCGGACGTTCGCAATAACAGCTGGCTGGTCGGCGGCATACTGGCCTTCCTGGTCGGCCTGGTCATACTGGGTGGTGTCAGCCGCATTGCCCGCGTCGCCAGCGCCATCGTGCCCGCCATGGCGTTACTCTATATCAGCGCCGCCATACTGGTACTGTTCAACCATGCAGACAGGATTCCATCCGCACTTGCCACCATCCTCAATCACGCCCTGAATCCCTGGGCAGTCGGCGGCGCCGCGGTCGGTGAAGCCATGCGCTGGGGCGTGGCGCGCGGACTGTTTTCCAATGAGGCCGGGCTCGGCTCGTCACCCATGGCACACGCGGCTGCACGCACCGATGAACCGGTGCGCGAAGGCCTGGTCGCCATGCTGGAACCGTTCATCGACACGCTGGTCATCTGCACCATGACCGGCCTGGTCATTGTCGTCACCGGCGCCTATACCCTGCAGCGGGATGACCTGGTGGGGGCCGCGCTTACCGCCCACGCTTTCCAGAGTTCCCTGGGGGCATCCGGTGCCGGCGTAGTGGGCATCGGCCTGAGCCTGTTCGCCTTCTCGACCATGATCGCCTGGTCCTACTATGGCGACCGCTCGGCACGCTTCCTGTTTGGCGAGCGCGCGGTACAACCCTACCGGGTACTGTATATCTTCCTGGTGATGATCGGAGCGGCAATTCCCCTGAAACTGGTATGGAACATCGCGGACATCACCAATATTCTCATGGCCCTGCCCAATCTTTTGAGCCTGGCGTTGCTGGCGGGGCTGGCGCAACGCCTCAAGACGGAGTATTTTTCACGCCCGTTTAAAAGAGAAAACAGCAAGGCAGAAGCATGAGCGAAACCAGCACTGACAGCGGACTGAAATACGAAGACATCAACATCGGCGATGGCGACCTGTGCAAGGGCCGTGGCCAGACCGCCATCGTTCACTACACGGGCTGGCTGGAAGACGGAACCAAATTCGATTCCAGCAAGGACCGTGACGATCCCTTCAGCTTTCCCATCGACTGCGGTTATGTCATACCCGGCTGGGACGAGGGCGTGGTCGGCATGCAGGTAGGCGGCGTGCGCAAGCTGACCATACCACCGCAACTTGCCTACGGCGAAAACGGCGCGGGCGGTGTAATACCCCCCAACGCCACGCTGGTTTTCGAAATCGAGCTGCTGGAAATCTCTGAATAGATGCTTCTCGAAGCACTGGAAGCACAGATAGATCACGACGTCCGCAACGCCCTGGAAGAGGACCTCGGCAACGGCGACATCAGCGCGCAACTGGTTCCGCAGGGCCGGATCTGGAAAGCCAGCGTATACACATCGGAATCCGCCATACTCTGCGGGCGCAACTGGTTCGATGCGGTATTCAGACACCTGGATGACCGTGTCGATGTACGCTGGTATGCCGCCGATGGTGACCCGATAAAACCACACCAGGTCGTGTGCACGCTGAAAGGCCCGGCACGCGCTCTTCTAAGCGGCGAACGCACGGCGCTGAATTTCCTGCAGACACTGTCCGGAACAGCAAGCATTGCCCGTAAATACGCCCGGCGGGTCGACGGTCTGCACACCCGAATTCTCGACACCCGGAAAACCGTGCCCGGTCTGCGTCGTGCACAGAAATACGCCGTGCGCTGCGGTGGTTGTCATAATCACCGGATGGGCCTGTACGACGCCTTTCTCATCAAGGAAAACCACATCATGGCAGCCGGTTCCATTAGCGAGGCGGTAAAGAGTGCCCGCGCCCTGGGCAAGGCGCTAGCGGTTGAGGTCGAAGTGGAAAACAGGGAAGAACTGCAACAGGCCCTGCAGGCCGGCGCCGACCGCATCCTGCTCGACAACTTCACCCTCGAAGAGATTGCCGCAGCGGTCACGGTAACCGATGGTGCCGCAGAACTGGAAGCATCCGGCGGCATCACCCTCGACAACCTGCGCGCCCATGCCGAAACCGGCGTGGACTATATTTCAGTGGGCGCCCTGACCAAGGACGTACACGCCATCGACCTCTCGATGCGCTTTGACTAGCGGGCGGAGGAAAAGGGAAAAGGGGACGGAGGGATTAAAGTTTAATCCCTCCGTCCCCTTTTCCTTTTTTATTGAGTCGGGGTGGTTGGTGCCGGAGAGAGGAATTGAACCCCCGACCTTCTCATTACGAGTGAGCTGCTCTACCGACTGAGCTACTCCGGCGTGTGTTATGTCCGGCCGCTGCACAGCGTGCCGCGGGGAAGGCGCATGTTACCGGGATTTGACCGGATTTACACCCCGCCGGCTAGCTGAATACGCCCTTGAGCGTAAAGAAGAACAGGATAGACAGCAGCCCGCCGGCAGGCAGCGTAACGATCCAGGACATGAAGATATTACGCACCACTGTCAGGTTCAACGCTTCCATGCCACGCGCCAGGCCGACGCCGAGCACCGCCCCTACCAGGGTATGCGTCGTCGAAATCGGCAGACCGGTTCCGGATGCCAGGACGACCGTTGAGGCGGCTGCAAGCGTTGCTGCGAAACCGCGGCTCGGGGTGAGTTCCGTGATGCTGTTGCCAACGGTCGCAATCACGCGCTTGCCGTACATCACCAGGCCGAGCACAATGCCCGCGCCCCCGAGCAACAGCACCCAGTAAGGCAGGGCAGATTTGGCCGCGACCTCGCCACCGCTTTTTACAATACTGACAACGGCCGCCACCGGACCAATGGCATTCGCCACATCGTTGGAGCCGTGCGCAAATGCCATGGCGCAGGCGGTAACGATCATCAGCACACCGAACACACGCTCCACGTTGGCGTAGTGGAAGTCCTTGTCTGCAGAAGGGTCGAGTTTGATTTTGTTTACAAAGAACCTGCCTGCCAGCATCATCACAAAACCCACGAGTATGGCGTAGCCATAGTTCTCAAGGGTGCTGTTTTCCAGCCCTATGTGCTTCAGGCCTTTCAGGAAGGTAACCAGCGCGATGATGAAACCGACCAGAAATATATAGTAGGGGACGTATTTCTTGGCCTTATTGAACGGATCGTCGGTATTGAGAATCAGGTTCTGTACGCTGCGGAACAGGCTGTAGGACATGAATCCCGCCAGCAGCGGGGATACTATCCAGCTCGCCACGATGAAACCTACCTTGTCCCACTTGACCGCGTCCATGCCGATACCCACCATGGCAAATCCGACAATGGCACCGACGATAGAGTGAGTCGTTGAAACCGGCCAGCCGTTTTTCGAGGCGATCAGCAACCACACGCCCGCCGCCAGCAACGCTGCCAGCATACCGTAAACCAGCAGTTCGGGTGACGCGGCCAGCAGGTCCGCATCGACGATACCTTTGCGAATCGTCTTGGTAACCTGACCACCGGCCAGAAAAGCACCGGCAAACTCGAATACCGCGGCAATGAGAACCGCCTGCTTGATAGTCAGCGCCCTGGATCCCACGGACGTTGCCATGGCATTGGCTACATCATTGGCGCCAATACCCCAGGCCATGAACAGGCCGAATACGGCGGCCAGGATAAGAAACACCGCGCCGTAGGTGACGATAATATCCATGCGCCCTCCGCGACTAACGCGCCAGCATCAATTGCAAGCGGCTGCCGACACGCTGGGCGCGGTCAGCGACATCACCCGTCCATTCGATAATTTTGTACAGGAACATGACATCAACCGGTGGCAACTCTTTTTCAACTGCAAACAACTGCAGGCGTATATCCGCCTGCCAGGTATCGGTATCACTCTCGATCGCATCGAGCTTCTGGATCATTTCAACAACCAGTTTGATTTCCTGGCCACTGAAGCCGGTACCGACCAGTTCATCGAGTTCGTTAATGGCACGGTTGGCCTGTTCGCAGGCATCCACGCAACGGCGTACAAATTTCCTGTAGCTGTCATGGATAGCGGAGGGGATCACCATGTGCCGCCCCAGGATCACACCGGCGATATCCTTGGCCCGGTTGGCAATCTTGTCCTGCATCATCAGCACTTCAAGCAGATCCTGACGCGATACCGGCATGAACAGGCCTTTCGGCAACTGCAGGCGCAAATCCTTCTTCAGTACATCCGCCTCTTTCTCCAGCGCGGAGATGACCTGCTGGGATTCGGCAACACTGTCCCAGTCCTCCCGGAACACAGCGTCAAAAAGTGGAATAAGTTCAGATACACAGGCCAGCACCTTGCCCATGGGTTGCTGCATGGGTTTGACAGGGGAACTGCCAAAAATCCCGCTCATGTAACCGCCGACGGCCATACTTGTCTCCTTCCGGCACCGCTGCAGGGAAAATCAGAATATCGTAGCTATTGGATTTGCCCGCATTTTACTGCGAGTCAATGAGAAAGCCAGTGATTTCTAGCGGCCCGGGACCCGCGGCTGGCGCACCCGGATAATGACCTCGACGCTGTCCACCACGCTGCCTTCGGGGGCTTCCGGCAACTGGTCAACGGGGATCTGGCCGGGGTCGATATCAGACAGCTCGCCACTGTCGATATTATAGAAATGGTGGTGCACGCTGTTGTTGGTATCGTAAAAAACGCGGTTGGGATCGACATTTACCTCGCGCAGGATGCCCTTGTCGGCAAACAGTCCCAACGTGTTGTAGACCGTCGCCTTGGAGACCCTGCTGCCGGTTGCCTTGACCAGTTCCTGTACCTGGTCGGCACTCACGTGCTGATCGCCGGTAAGCAATACGCGGGCGATCTGTACACGCTGCTGGGTGGGCAGGATGTCATACTCGCGCAAGCGCCCGGCGGCTTCGTCTTCGCCAAGCACAGCCTGTGGGAGCAAATCACTCATTGAGTGAGTATACGCTGGCGATTTAGACAAAGTCCAGATCGGTTAAAGCGCCCCAATACTCGCTATATTTTCAGGGAGATAGGGGGTTTTTTCAAGAATTACAGGGCGCCCGAGGAGCTGATCCGCCAGCAGCCGGGCAGTCGCGGGACCCAGTACCACGCCGTTGCGGAAGTGGCCGGCATTGATATACAGATTATCGATACCCGGGTGCGGCCCCACCAGCGGCGTACCATCCGGACTCCCCGGCCGCAGACCTGACCAGTGCTGTTCGATCGGCAACGCTGCCAGTTCCGGGATCAGCTCGATCGCGGCCCGGCTGAGGTCGTCCAGACCCTGTTGGGTGGTGCTTTTGTCGAACCCGACGTATTCCAGCGTACTGCCGACCAGTACGCGGCCGTCCCGGCGGGGAATCACGTAGCGCCCCCGGTATAGCGTTATGCACGACACCAGCCTGGGCGTCCCCCGGTACAGGATCATCTGGCCGCGTACCGGCTCAACCGGCAGGCTGATACCGGTCGAACGCAGCAGATCCGTACTCCAGGCGCCGCTGGCCACGTCGAAGCTGTCGGCACCCAGTTCGCCCTCCGGTGTATGCACCGCCCGGATACGGCCGGCCTCGATTTTCCAGCCCCGGGCAGGACAATCCGGCCGGATCTCGACGCCCATATTCTCCAGCGTGACGCGTAATGCCTGCGCAAGGCGCGGGTTACGCACCTGCGCCACCTCCGGCATCCAGGCCGCCGATTCCGGAACCAGCCCGAGCCCGGGCTCGATTTTGCGCGCGCCATCGCCCTCGAGCCAGTCCAGCCTGGCCTCAAAGCGCTCACTCCAGCGCCGCACGGCCTGCCGGTCATCGATATCCGCAATCATCAAACCGGAAAGGGTCCATTGTGGATCGACACCGGAGTATTCTTCCAGGCGCTGACAGAAATCCGGGTAGGCGCGTTGACTCCAGCTCGCCAGCTCATTGACCGGGTCCGGGTAACGCCAGGGATAAAGCGGTGACAGTATCCCGCCACCCGCCCAGGTCGATTCGCGTGCCGGCTGACCGCGCTCCAGCACCGTTACCTGCAGGCCGGCGCTTGCGAGTTCGTATGCACTCAGCATGCCGATCAGGCCGGCGCCGATGACCACACAGTCAGTCATTTTAAACGCCATACCGGCCTGCGCCGGTATGGCGGCTTAATCAAGGACTCCCTGGTGCTGCCAGCAGTCCGCATCCGCATACCCGCCGCCATATACCGGACCACCGGGTCCAAGCGCATAGCTTCCACACTGGTCCGACTGCTGCACGCCCGTCGGCTGTGCAACCACCAGGAAATCTGTCGCATCCGCAGCGAGTATCTGCAGGGTGTAATAACCATCGGATGACTGCGCAGAATCCCAACCCAGCGTATCGAGATCCTGCGCATACTCCGGGTTGGCGGCACGCCAGCGTTCCTGTGCAAGCTGCACCAGCGCCAGCTCGGCCATGGCATCAGCGCGCCGTGATTTGGCAACCAGCCCGGTGTAGGAAGGAACGGTAACAGAGGCGAGAATTGCAACAATGGCCAACGTGATCAGTAATTCGAGCAGGGTAAACCCCGGCGTGTTGGGTCGATCCATGACACAACTCCTTCCGCTCTGAAAACCGCGGCGGCACCGGGGTCCTGCCACCGCTTCGGTCCATCCTTGAACCCCGGAAAAATCCGACTATACTCGGCACCACAACAGGGAACAAGTTGTACTGGAGCCTGATCATGGAAGATGCAAGGCATTCCGGTTTTACGCTTATTGAACTGCTGGTGACGCTGGCACTGGCCGCTGTACTGGCCGGCCTGGCGATACCCGCCATGGACCGCTTTGTCGACAATGCGCGACTGCGCTCCGCCGGCGAGACCCTGGCCCGGCAACTGCAATATGCGCGAAACCACGCCCTTAGCTACCAGCAGCCGGTTTATTTCTCGCTATCCGTAAAAGCGGGGCAATGGTGTTACGGATGGAGCGAGAACACGGACTGTGATTGCAATGTGACCGGCGCCGGGACTTCACCCTGCCTTACCGGAAACGGCAACCGGAATCTGGTCCACCGCCAACTGTCGGCAGAATTTCCCACTGTCCTGTTGCACCTCAACGGCTCCGACACTACACGCACTATCCGTTTTTCACCCATACGCGGAACCGCCAGCGCGGATTCAGTCTCTTTGCGCAACGCTGCCGGGGAGTTACGCGTTGTGGTAAGCACACTGGGCAGAATAAGAGTCTGCGCACCCGACAAGCCCGGCTACTCTCCATGCTGAAACCCTGCGAATCACAGCGTGGAATAACGCTGGTCGAACTGATGATCGCCAGCGTGATTGCGCTGATCGCCCTGTCCGCCGTATTGACGATATACAGTGCAACGGCGTACCACAGTTCGCAACAACTGCAGCAGGCATACCTGCACCAGCAACTGCAGGGCCTGATGCATCTGATCAGCAGCGACCTGAAGCGCGCCGGCTACCGGGCCTTCTCTCCCGACCTGCTGGCGCCCTCCGACAACCCGTTCCAGAATCCGGCCAACCAGGTACATACCGGTTCCTATGACGGGGAGAGCCCTGATTCCTGCATTCTGTTCGCCTACGACCTGGATCAGGATGGTCTCCTCGGGGTGGGCGACTGTGATAACCCTGGCTGCGCCGAACTGAGCGACGGGGATAATGTCGAACAGTTCGGATTCAGACTGCGCGACACAGGAATACAGTCCCGTTTCGGCGGCACCGGATTCGATTGCGCAAGCGGCTACTGGCAGACAATCAATGATCCGGGTATCGAGATCACGCAACTGCACTTCAGACAAGTATCGCAATGCCTGAATCTGCTGGAGAGCGACAGTGACTGCGCTTCCGGATCACCACAACTTGTTCAGGGCGGCGTGGAAATCCGGATTGGTGGCCGGCTCGGCAACCAGCCGGATACGGGCATCACCCTCACCCACTGGGTAAGGCTCCGCAACGACCTGCTCAGGGAGGGCGACAGCGATGCAGACTGATCCGCAGCGGCGAACACAGCAGCAGGGTGCGGCAACACTGCTGATCACACTGGTGCTGACCATGTCGATCACCATCATCACGCTGGCCGTCGCGCGCACACAGCTCGTTGAACAACGCATTTCCAGTAACGACAACTGGAACACCCGCCTGTTGCTACAGGCGGAATCAGGTCTGGCAAGAGGTATTGTTTACCTGAACAGCGAGATCGACAACCTGTCCTGGAGCACGGATTCCGGTGACAAGGTCGAGACCAGCAGCCTGACGCTGCCAATGGATCAACCGGAGATTGACACTGAACTTGTATTCAGCAGAACTGCTGGTTTCGACCGCACGATTTCAATACAGGCGACGGCTCGCAGAAACGACGGCTCGAACATTCTGGCGCGCGCCAGTCAGTACGTACGCCTGCTCTCCGTACTGACACCGCTGGCGGAATCGCTGCCACCGCTGGTCATCAACGGCTGCCCGACGGGCTTGCCACGCACCCTCGATATCCGGCCACAGCATGCAGACACCGGACAGGCCGGGGATGCCGTATGGTCAGGGACATCCGCTACATGCCCGTTGCCCGGAGCGACAGACATCCATAACGGGGCACAGCGAAACATGGACATGGGCAACGGCGTATGGCCGCTTGTCTTTTCGGTCAGCAGGGAAGAGTTCCTGCTACTCGCCGAAGGGGAGCGATCCCTGCCGCAACAGCAGTACTACCGGGTAGCACCGGCGTCCGGGACAGGACGACATACCTGGAGCACCGATCTGGGCAGCGTAAACAACCCGGTAGTACTGTACTTCCCGCCGGAAACCGGCTGCCCTGTTTTTTCAACCGGAACCACTATTTACGGGATCATATATATAGATGCCGGCTGTCCCGATCCTGTCGCCGGCGAGGACGTCTCGATCATTGGCTCACTGGTTGTAGACGGTAGCCTGAACATTAGCAATTCAGGCTTGCAACTCAATAACATACAGATTGCAGACAGCGAACAGACCCGGCTCGATTTCCCGGTCCTGCGCAGCGTACGGGTGCCGGGCACCTGGAAGGATTTCTAGCCATGCAAAGATGCTCGCGGGGCATCAGCCTGATCGAGGCATTGATCACACTGCTCGTTCTGAGCATCGGGTTACTGGGCCTCGGACAATTGCAGGCCCGCCTGTGGTCCGGATCGAGCAGGCTTCACGCAACCGGAAATGCTTACCTGCTGGGCTCCCAGCACCTGGAAATAATGCTGGCTAAACAGTCAATTAGAACCGAGCTGATCGCAGAGCCACCCATGCAGGTCGGGCGCGCCGGCACCCTGTTCAACGCTACGGTTTCATTCAGAGGGAATGAACCGCTTGGCGAGGCCGAAGCTCGTATTGAATGGCAGAACCGGAATGGCCCGGAGGCGGTCAGCCTGAAGTCCATCGCCAGCACCATTGCACGCACCTCTGACGCTCGCCTGCTGTTGTCCGCCTACTGGTCCGTACCGTCTGCGGACTGAAAACGACCGCCGGTCGCCATACAACAACCAGTCACCGGCACACCTTAAAGTTTTTCCGAATCAATCCCCTATATAAAAGCGGAGAGCGGTATTCCCGCGTTCGCGGCCAACAGCCGCTTATCGCGAAATCGGCTCCATTGATCGGAATTGAATTTACGACGCTGCCCGAACGGGCTTAGGTTAGCCTCATGAAGAAAGAACGCGGATTTACATTGATTGAACTCATGGTAGCGCTGGCAGTCGCCGCCATCCTGCTGACCACGGGCATACCAGCTATGCGCGATTTTATTCGTGACAACCGCCTGACGGCGGCCACTAACACCTTCGTATCAACACTGAATATAGCCCGTAGCGAGGCAATCACGCAGGGACGTTCCGCTTCCGTCTGCGTCAGCAGCAACCAGACCAACTGCAGCGGCTCAAACTGGCAATCGGGGTGGATTGTATGGGTGGACAGTGATGGCGATGGCGGATTTGACGCGAACGAAGTCCTGCGTGTCGTCGAACCATTACCGGCTACCGTAAGCGCAACACTGAGCTCCGGACAAAGCAGCTTTTCCGTAGACGCACAGGGCGCCGTCAGCAACCCGAATTTCACGCTGACCCTGTGCGACGACCGTAGCGGGGAAACCGGCAGGCAATTGCGCATCATGGCAACCGGCGGCGTCAGCCTGAACAGCCAGTTCGGATGCAGTTAATCAGGGCAAGGTAAACACCATGAATCACGGAACAAAACATAGCGCAACAACACTCCGGGCGGGCGGATTTACTCTTGTCGAGGTCCTGGTAGCCATGCTGGTCCTGTCGATCGGGCTGCTGGGTGTCGCGGGTCTGCAGGCTACCAGTATGCGCAACAACGCCGATGCCTCCATGCAGACGCGGGCCAGCTATATCGCCAGCGATATGGCGGACCGCATGCGCGCCAATTCCGGCGTGGCAAGCGCCTACCTGACAACCTCACCCTCTGCTGCCTCGGGCAGTTGCCAGTCGTCCACCTGCTCGGCATCTGAAATAGTCGAAAACGATCTTGCCGAGTGGAACCAGCTGTTAGCGTCGTTACCGGCCGGACAGGGCACGATAAGCGATGCGGGCAACGGTTTATTCACCATCACCGTGCGCTGGGACGAAGCGCGTAACGGCGCCTCCGGCACCGGTTGCGATCCCGATGATTCAACCGATCTGCGTTGCCTGTCAATTACCACACAGCCGTAATGAGAGCGATGAAAATGACGACAATACGTAAATCAGACAAGCGCGCACGCCGGTATATGGCAGGTTTCTCGCTGGTTGAACTGATGATTGCCATGCTCATCAGCCTGTTACTCATGGCGGGCGTGGTGCAAATCTTCGCCAGCACCAAGAACACCTTCCTGTCCCAGGAGGGCAATTCCCGCCTGCAGGAAAACTCCCGCTTCGCGCTGGGCCGCCTGTCTGAAGATATCAGCGCCGCGGGCTATCTTGGCTGCCTGGACAGCGACGCCCCGCTCAAGCCGTTTGTCAATGTCCTGACTGACCAGACCCTTGGCAGCGCATACGACTTTTCCACGCCGATTTTCGGAACCGACGGCACCGGCGCGAACGGCAGCGATACTATCAGTATCCGCAGGGCGGGTGGCGGTGGCGGCATCCCCCTGACAGGGCCGATGAATTCTCCGACCAGCGATATTGAACTGGATGACACGGTAGTAGGGTATAACAGCCTGCAACGGTTCGACCTTCTCGTGGTTGGCGACTGCGCGACTGCCGCGGTATTCATGATTACCAACGACCCGGCCACCAGCGGCGGGACTATTGAACATGTTGCCGGTGTTCCCGCAATTTCGGGGCCCAACCAGGGCCAGTCCAACAGCAGCCAGGATCTGCAGACCGTTTTTGGCGCCGATCTCGCCTCCGTTGCAGGTGCCGCACAGGTGGGCACGGTGACATACGAAATCTGCGCCAGCACTTCCGGCACCGGCACCTCGCTTTATTCCAACAGCAACGGTTGTGCCGACATCACACAAACCAACGAACTGGTTGAAGGAGTAGAGGACATGCAGATCCTCTATGGTATAGACAACGATGCCACACCCGGCATCGAACAGTACCTGCGTGCAGACCAGATCCCTACTGCCACCCAGTGGAACAATGTTAGCAGTGTACGCCTTACCCTCACGTTTAACACGGTGCAGAACGTACCTGGCGGGTCATACAGCAAGCAGTTCACTACTACCATTCGCCTGCGCAACCGGGGCGTGTGACGCCAGAAACAATGGAGAGACAGAAGATGACTGATTATGTACACACCAACGCATTCCCGGCCGGGCACAACTCCCAGCGCGGCGCTGTGCTGGCTGTCAGTCTGCTTATCCTGCTGGTAATGACCATAATCGGCATTGCCTCCATGGGCTCTACCACACTGCAGGAAAAAATGGCCAACAACAATGCGCAGCGCCAGATAGCCCTTCAGGCTGCGGAAGTCGCGCTACGCGCCGGGGAAACCTTCCTGCTTGCCAATATCAACAGCGTTACTGACCTGGCAACCAATTTCAACGCAACAAATCCTGTCGACGGACTGTATTCACAACGCGCGCCACTGGTGGGTGTTGCCACGCGCCCCGTGACATCGATGTCCGCCTTTATCGATGATGACTGGCTGGCATCAGGCAACTCCGTTGCAGTTACCACCATGAACAACCTGTCGCGGCAGCCGCGTTACGTCATCGAGTACATGGGACGGGTGGGCGAACCCCCGAAGACCAGTTACACCAACAAAAAACCGGATACCCGGCAGTACGCATTCCGGATCACCGCGATCGGCTGGGGCGAGGGCACCGCGCCCACGGCCCGTTACATTTTACAGAGCAGCTTCCGGACGCCGCTCCTCTAAGTCAGGGCAGGATGCACAGACAAGGCTAATGCTTCTCCCGAGGACCATGTCATGAATACCACCAAACGACAGCACAACAAACCGATCATAAGCAGCGCTATAGCCGGCATACTGGCACTGTGTCTGCTCTCGAACATTATGGCAGCCCCGGGGACGCTGGCAACCAGCCCGTTGTTTTTACAGAGCGGCTCTGTACAGCCAAACATCTTCTTTATGATCGACGATTCCGGGAGCATGAACTGGGAGGACCTGCTGAACAAGGGCACGTACCAGTCGGGCGCCGCCATACTGAGTTCTTCTACCGACTATAACCCTCCGGGCCCCTACAGTGCCGAGTGGGATCGTCGTCTCGCACGCCTGTTCTGCCGCGGCTTTAACGTAATGGCATACGATCCGAGAGCAACCTACACGCCCTGGCAGGGCGTTGACAGCGCCGGAAAACCCTACGGTAACATGACCATTAACAGCGCGCGCTCCAACCCCTATACACCCGGTTCCACCGTCAACATCAGCGGGCACTATTACTGGCCGTGGGACGATGCGGACGGCGACAATGAATATGACGGTCCGAATGATGCTGCATGGTGGGGTGGAGACCCGGTCAGCGCTACAGATGAGTGCGGCGACGTCTCTTCGCTGGCCGCCGGAGTGGCCGTCAACTCCTTGCCTGCCACCGGCACACCGGCAAACCCCAACTCGCAGAGAAACTATGCCAACTGGTTTACCTATTACCGCAAACGCGAGTATGTAGCCAAACGCGCGCTGTCGGCCATCATCAGTGACTCCACTGCACGCGCCGGCCTGGCCACCATAAACGGAACGGACAGCAACAGCCTCACCGGTGACAACAATGATATTATCGCCGCCATATCCGACATTGACGATATAACCACACCCGTGGATTCAAATGCGGCTACCAACAAAGAGGATCTGCTGGAGAGTCTTTTCCGTATCGACTCCACCGGTGGCACGCCGTTACGACGGGCGCTGGAGCGGGTTGGCGAATACTACGAGGGAAACCAGACAAGCTGGGGACCGTCGCCCATCCAGTCCGCTGCCGACGGCGGCGAATGCCAGCAGAATTTCACCATCCTCATGTCTGACGGCCAGTGGAATGGCGGCGACCCGAATGTAGGCAATACCGATACCGACGGTGCCGGCCCCTTCGATGGCGGCCTTTATGCCGACACATTCAGCGACACACTGGCTGATGTCGCAATGCACTACTACGAAACAGACCTGTCATCCCTGGCTGACAAGGTTCCCGTTATTGCAGGCGTCGACAACAACAATGCCCAGCATATGGTGACCTATACCGTCGCCTTTGGCCTCAGCGGAAACCTCGACCCGAACGCCCAGCCTGGAGACACCGGCTTTTCGTGGCCACAACCCGTTGCCAACCAGCCGACGACCATCGATGATATGCGCCACGCCGCGTACAACGGCCGCGGCCAGTTTCTCAGTGCGGAGAACCCCCAGAATCTTATCGATTCTCTTGGTCAGTATATTTCAAACATCCAGGAACGCACCGGCACGGCGGCGGCAGTAAGCTTCAATTCAACAAGCCTGCAGGCCGGGACGCGTATCTACCAGGCCATATTCAACTCGAATCGCTGGTCCGGTGACCTGCTTGCCAAGGACATTCTTATCAACACGACTACCGGCATAGCCACCATCAGCGGCACTGCCTGGGCTGCATCGGACGACATCGACAGCAGGACACCCGCGTCACGACAGCTGATCACCTATAACAGTACCTCTGGCAATGGCGTCGACTTCACCTGGAGCACGCTGAGTCCCGACCAGAAGGACGATCTGCGCACCGACAGCAGCGGCAGCCTCGGTGATGAAGCCAGCGGCATGGCCCGCCTGGGCTACCTGCGTGGGGACCGTAGTTGTGAAGTGGCGGGCCCCGGCACCTGCAGTTACCCGGGTGGCAGCGATACAGTGACAGACGGCTCGACTTTCACCAGCAAGACCCTGCGTCAGCGTAACAGCGCACTGGGTGACATTGTGCATTCGAGTCCGTTCTTTGTCGGGCCGCCGGCAACACCTTATCCGGACAGCATAGAGCCCGGCTCGCCCTATTCTGCATTTGCCATAGCCAACAGTACGCGCGCCGGTATCACCTATGTCGGCTCCAATGACGGGATGTTGCACGCACTGGATGAAGACGGCGATGAAGTGTTCGGATATTTCCCGGCCTCGCTGTTCTCTACCGTGGCCAATAAAGGCCTGCACTATCTCAGTGACCCGAACTATGTACATAGCTACTATGTCGACCTGTCGCCGACCGTGCAGGACGCATTTATCGACACCGGCAGTGGCACCGAGGCATGGCACAGCATACTGGTAGGCGCGTTGCGTGGTGGTGGCAAGGGACTGTTCGCCATCGATGTAACCGACCCGTCCGACCTGGCGAGCAACGCAGCCGGCAATGTGCTGTGGGAATTCACCCACAACGACCTTGGCTACACTTTCAGCGACATCCGCATAGGCAAGATGAACAATGGGGAATGGGCCGCCATTTTCGGCAACGGCTACAATAACGATCCCAACGGGGATGGCAAAGCCAAACTCTTTATTGTCTACCTGGATGGCAGCAACGCATCTTCCCCCATTGTGATCGACACGGGTGCCGGCAGCATCGACAGCACCAGCAAGGATTGCGGCAATGCGGCCAGTGACTGCAATGGCCTGGGCACCCCGCGGCTTGTGGACCTGAACGGTGACGGAACCATCGACCGCATCTACGCCGGCGACCTGTTCGGTAACATGTGGGTATTCAATGTAGAGGACAAAACAAGTACCGCCAACTGGCAACCGGCCTACGGGACCAGTCCGGCGTTTCAGCCACTGTTCCAGGCGTGCTCGGCCGTACCCTGCACCACGGCCAATCGTCAGCCGATCATGGTAGAGCCTGACGTGGCGTCACACCCGACGAAATTCGCCGCCGCTACTGCACCCAACCTGCTGGTATTCTTCGGCACCGGCCAGTACCTGGTGCAGTCGGACAATGCCAGCACCCAGTTGCAGTCCTTCTATGGCGTCTGGGATTCCGGCACGGCAAACCTGAACCGGGATTCCCTGCAGGCGCAGACCATTACCACAACCGCCGATGCTACGCTGGGTAATGTCCGTACTGTCACCGAAAACACCGTCCCCTATTCGAGCAGCGAAAAAGGCTGGCGTATCGACCTCCCGACCGCCGGGGAACGTTCGGTAACCAGTCCGCTGGCGTTTGGCTCGATCGTGTTCTTCAACACCGTGATCCCCACGTCTTCCAGCAGCAATATGTGCAGTGTGGGCGGCTCGGGCTGGCTGATGGCCGTCGACCTGCTGACCGGTGGCGCACCCGTGTTTGCTCCCATCGACGTCGACAACAACGGCACGTTCGATGCAGGCGACAAACTCAGCACCAGCATCGTCGTGGGCACCCAGTCGGACGGTGTCCCGGCCGAAAGCCGCTTCATTTCCAACAAGCGGGTTACTGCGGACTCTACCGGCAGCGTGAATATAGACAACATACGGACGTCCCTGCCGCCGTCACCTGCACGCATGTCGTGGAGCGAACTGAAGGCGCCCTGACAACCTGAACCCGGGATACCCATAGTACGGTTCAACAATGCGAATTTGAGGACATCATTATGAAAATGCGTAGTTTGATCTCAACATTACTCCTGGTTTCCGGTTTACTGGCGGGCCTCAATCCGGCCTGGGCCGATCGGCAAAGGACCTTCGGCTTTACCGGTGAAATCAACTCGTTTGACCGTGACAGCAGCACGGCGGTCGTTGACGACCGGGTTTTCCGGATCAGCGACAAGGTGCGCGTGTACAAGGGGAAAGGGCTGTCAGCCACCCTGTCAGACATCCGGCCTGGCGTTAAAGTCGGGTTTTACCCCAAACCAACGGGTGACAGCGGGCAAAACGCTTATATTGATGCGATATGGATACTGCCTGCAAACTGGAAAAACAATCGCAGGCATTCAGATGGCCCCGTCCGCCTACAGTAGAAGGATATACATCATAGCCGTTGCCATCGTCGGCATACTGGCAGCTATCGCCTACCCGGCCTACACCAGCCAGATGCAACAGACCCGCCGGGCCGAATGCACGGCCGGTTTGATGCAGCTTGCGAGCGCCATGGAACGGGACTTCTCCAGAAACCAGAACCAGTACCGGAATATAATCACCGCCGGTCTCTTTGCAGCCACCTGTCCGGTAGACGGCAGCGGCCCGGCCACCTACAACCTGAGCGTAAACGCAACGACATCCACGTATACACTGTCCGCGGCCCCCATCAGCGCCGCCGCCCAGGCCGACGACCCCTGCGGTACGCTTACGCTGACCAACCAGTTGCAAAAAGGCCAGGCATCCGGCAAGACGGTTGCCGAGTGCTGGCGATGACCGCGGAACACCCCGCCAGGGTCAGGGCCCGGCCCTTAACTGGCGCGGCAGCGTAAACGCCACGTTTTCCACGCGACCGGCCTGTTCCACAACGTTAACCGCGCCCCAGCTTCGCACCTGCGCGATCACCTGCTGCACCAGCACTTCGGGCGCGGACGCGCCTGCTGTGATACCGACATGGGAGCAGCCGGCAAGCCACTTGCGTTCTATCTGTGCCGGGTCATCCACCAGATAGGACATAACCCCCTGCTGCTCCGCCAGCTCCCGCAGGCGATTCGAATTCGAGCTGTTGGGCGATCCCACTACCAGCAACACATCCACCCGGCCGGCCAGATCCCTGACTGCATCCTGGCGGTTCTGGGTGGCGTAACAGATGTCGTCCTTGCGTGGCCCCTGGATTGCAGGAAACCGCGTGCGCAGTGCATCGATAACCCGGGCGGTATCATCCACCGACAGGGTGGTCTGGGTAACGTAGCTCAGCCGTTCGGGATCATTGACTTTAAGCGTATGTACATCCTCGACGGTCTCCACGAGATACATGCCGCCACCGTTCGATACATTATACTGCCCCATCGTGCCCTCGACTTCCGGGTGGCCCTGGTGCCCGATCAGCACACATTCCCTGCCCTCCTGGCTGAAACGCACGACTTCCAGGTGCACCTTGGTCACCAGCGGGCAGGTTGCGTCGAATACCTTCAGGCCACGCCGCCCGGCATCCGCATACACCGCCTGCGACACGCCGTGCGCGCTGAAAATGACCGTTCCGTCATCCGGCACCTCGTCCAGCTGATCGACAAATACCGCGCCCTTGTCGCGCAGGTTCCTGACGACATAGCGGTTATGGACCACTTCATGACGCACATAGATAGGTGCGCCGAACAGTTCCAGAGCCCTGTCCACGATTTCTATAGCGCGATCCACACCGGCGCAAAAACCGCGCGGGTTTGCCACCATGACATCCATAAACCAACCTGCCTGACCTGATCCCCGGTTATTATACGCGCCGGCCGCACGGTTCAGCCTCACCCCTCCGGCGGGTTTTCGACAGCCAGCACATGAACTTCAAATTCGATCTCCCTGCCGGCAAGCGGATGATTGAAATCCACTTTGACGTAATCGTCCCCGGTCTCGATGATCGCGCCGGCCACCTCCTCTCCGTCCTCGCCGGTAAAACCGACGATCTGGCCCCGTTCCAGTGATATATCTTCCGGAAAACGCGCTCTCGGCAAGCGTTGCAGTGCGGTTTCATCACGCACACCGAACGCCTGCCCGGGCATCAGCGCAAGCGTCTGCCTGTCGTCCGGCACAAGCCCGAGCAGGGCCAGCTCCAGCCCCCTGTCCAGGGTGCCGTCGCCCATGATAAAACTGAGCGGTTCATTATCGAAGCTGCTTTCGACCAGCATACCGTCCGCCAGCCGCAGGGCAAAATGCATCGTTACCCTGGAACCCATCCCGATCTGCACCTCAGGCTACCTTCGGCCTGGCAAACAGCGCGTCCCACACCAGCAACACCGCACCCACGGTAATCGCCGAATCGGCAATATTGAAGGCGGGCCAGTAGAAATCGCGGTAGTAGACCTGAATAAAATCGACCACGTGCCCGAGCACAAGCCTGTCGACCAGGTTTCCGACTGCGCCACCCAGCACCAGCGACAGGGCCAGCGCCAGCAGCCGTTGCTCCGGCCCGAGTTTGCGCAACCAGAACACCAGGAATACCGAGGCTGCAAGGGATATCGTCACGAAAAACCAGCGCTGCCAACCGGCTGCATCACTCAGAAAACTGAATGCCGCACCGCGGTTATACAGCAATGTCAGGTTAAACGACGGGATAACAGCCAGCGGCTCGGCATAGACCAGCCTGGCCTCGGCCAGGTACTTGGTAAGCTGGTCGAGCACAATCACCACCACGGACAGACCCAGCCATTTACCCATCAAAACAGCAAACAGCACAAACAGGGGACAGACCACGTTTTCTCCGAACGGAGAAAACGTGGTCTGTCCCCTGTTTGTGTCTGTTTTCCTCCTGCACAAGACTCAGGCATATTTGCGTTGCTCACCGCCGCCATCGACATTTTCGATACAGCGGCCACAAAGTTCCGGATGCACCACGCTGGCACCCACGTCTTCGCGGTGGTGCCAGCAACGCACACACTTGTCGTGTGCGGAAGCGGTTACACGGACAGCCATACGCCCGCCACCAACATCGACATCGACTGCATCGTCCGGCCTGCCATCGAGCGGGTGCACACGCGCGTACGAGGTAATCAACACGAAACGCAGTTCGTCCTCCAGGCGCGAAAGTTTTTCCAGCCAGCCGGCGTCACAGTAAAGATCGATCTCCGCGTCCAGTGAGGAACCGATAGCGCCGGCCACGCGCAGCTTCTCGATTTCTTTCTTTACCGCATCACGCAGCACCAGCACATCCTGCCAGTAGGCCATACCGAATTCCTCACCGGCCGCTTCACCGGGCAGGAACATTTCCGGCAATTCATACCATGTCTCGAGGAACACCGACTCCTCCCGGTCACCCGGCAGGTTGCGCCAGATTTCCTCCGCGGTAAAACTGAGGATGGGTGCCAGCCAGCGCACCAGCGCTTCCGCGATCAGGTACATCGCCGTCTGGGTCGAGCGGCGCGCGGCACTGTCGGCCTGCGTGGTGTACTGCCGGTCCTTGATAACGTCCAGGTAGAAACCGCCCAGGTCGCTGGCGCAGAAATTATGCACCTTCTGATAGATATGATGAAACTCGTAGTCTTCATAGGCTGCAACCACACCGGACTGCAACTGCCGTGCGCGCGCTACCGCCCAGCGGTCCAGCACGAGCATGTCTTCCGGCGCCATGGCGTGTTCCACGGGATCGAACCCGGCCAGGTTCGCCAGCAGGAAGCGCGCGGTATTACGCATACGCCGGTAGGCGTCCGCCGTGCGGTTAAGAATCTCGTCGGAGACCGACATTTCATTGCGGTAATCGGTCGCCGCCACCCACAGCCGCAGGATGTCCGCACCAAGACTGTTGACCACTTTCTGCGGCGCCACCACGTTGCCCTTCGATTTGGACATTTTCTGCCCCTGCGCATCGACGGTGAAACCGTGGGTCAATACCTGGCGGTAAGGCGCCTTGCCGTGCATGGCAACAGACGTCAGCAGGGAAGACTGGAACCAGCCGCGATGCTGGTCGGAACCTTCCAGGTACAGGTCAGCGGGAAAGCCGAGTTCCCTGCGGCGCTCCAGCACGCACTGGTGCGTCGTTCCGGAATCGAACCAGACATCCAGGGTATCGCCTACTTTCTCATACTGCGCCGCCTCGTCCCCGAGCAGATCCTGCGCATCCAGTTCGAACCAGGCGTCGATGCCGTGCCGTTCCACGCGCAGCGCAACCTCTTCGATCAGGCGCGCGGTGTCCGGGTGCAAATCGCCCGTCTGCCGGTGGATGAAAAGCGCCATGGGCGCACCCCAGGTGCGCTGCCGGGAAACACACCAGTCCGGCCGCCCCTCGACCATGCCCTCGATACGCGCCTGCCCCCAGTCCGGCAGCCACTGCACATCCCGAATGGCCGCCAGCGCGGATTTGCGCAGCCCCCTGTGATCCATACTGATAAACCACTGTGGCGTGGCACGGAAGATAATCGGTGTCTTGTGCCGCCAGCAATGCGGGTAGCTGTGCCGCAGGGCCTGGATATGTACCAGCACACCCTTCGCCTTCAATACGTCGATAACATCATCGTTGGCCGCAAACACGTGCTTGCCGGCAAACAGTTCCGTGCCCTCGACAAAAACGCCGTTGGAACCAACCGGGTTATCCACCGCAATGCCGTAACGCTGCCCCACCACGTAGTCGTCCTGGCCATGACCGGGCGCGGTATGCACGGCGCCGGTGCCGGCTTCCGTCGTGACGTGATCACCGAGTATCAGCGGCACTTCGCGCGCATAGAACGGGTGCTGCAGCATCAGGTGTTCCAGCTGTTCACCCCGGCAGTAGGCAATCACCTGGTAACGTTCGCAGTCATAGCGCAGCATCGCATCTTTCAGCAGCGCTTCCGCCAGCACCAGCCGTTCCGGCCCGTGACCCAGGTCGGCCTGTACTACCGCATAGTCGAGTTCGGGGTTGAGAGAAACGGCACGGTTGGCCGGCAGGGTCCAGGGTGTCGTGGTCCAGATAACCACCGACACAGGGCCCTCCCCTTTATGACCTTCCGCATAGTGGCATCGCGCCAGCAGCGCTTCCTCGTCGAGCACCCGGAAACGCACGTCGATGGCCGGCGAGGATTTGTCCTCGTACTCGACCTCCGCCTCGGCCAGCGCCGAGCCACAGTCGGTACACCAGTGCACCGGCTTGTAACCCTTGGTCAAATGTCCGTTGGCATGGATACGCCCCAGCGCACGGATGATGTCGGCCTCAAAGCGGTAATCCATGGTCAGGTAAGGATGCCCCCAGTCGCCCACGACACCCAGCCGGATAAAGTCCTTGCGCTGACCGTCCACCTGTCTGTGTGCATAGTCGCGACACTTTGAACGAAAGGTCGCGGCATCGACTTTCTTGCCCACCTTGCCGACTTTCTTTTCCACGTTCAGCTCGATCGGCAAACCGTGACAATCCCAGCCCGGAATGTAGGGCGCATCGAAACCACTCAGGGTTTTGCTTTTGACAATGATGTCCTTGAGCACCTTGTTGACCGCATGACCGATGTGAATATCGCCGTTCGCGTAAGGCGGTCCATCGTGTAACACGAACCTGGGACGCCCCTCTCCGATTTCGCGCAACTTTGCGTACAGATCGATCTGGCCCCAGTATTTCAGCGTTTCCGGCTCCCGGTTGGCGAGATTCGCCTTCATGGGGAACTTCGTCCCGGGCAGGTTCAGGGTATCTTTGTAGTTACTCACTCGCGCTCACTCGCTCACTGAAAAATCGCCGCGCCTGTTCGGCGTCAGCGCCAATCTGCTGCTTCAGGGCCTCGAACGATTCAAATTTCATTTCGTCACGAAGCTTGCTGCAAAATTCCACGTCCAGGTGCCGGCCATAGATATCCGACCCGAAATCGAACAGGTGCACTTCCAGCACACGGTAGCTGCCGTCCACCGTTGGCCGCGTACCGATATTGGCAACACCGTGCAACGGTCGCTCTGCCAGCCCGTGCACGCGCACCGAAAACACGCCGTTCAGCGGCGAAACCGCCCGGTGCAGATGAATATTGGCCGTCGGGAAACCGATAGTCCGACCACGTCTCTGCCCCGCCGCCACACGCCCGCAAATCCGGAAGGGGCGTCCCAGCAGGCGCTCCGCCAACCTCAGTTCGCCTGCGGCCAGCGCCTCGCGAACACGCGTGCTGCTGACCCTGTCGTCACCTTCCAGGAAGGTTCCGGTAGCGACCACATCGAAACCGTACTGTTCACCGGCCTCCTGCAACAGCGCAAAATCGCCGCTGCGACCCTTGCCAAAGCGGAAGTCATCGCCCACCACCAGGTAACGCACATCCAGTCCGTCCACCAGGATCTGGCTGATAAAGCGTTCCGCGCTCAGTTCCGCCAGCTTACGGTCAAAACGCAGGCACAGCGCCTGGTCCACCTCCAGCCCTCTCAGCATGGCCAGTTTCTCGCGCAGGCGTTGCAGGCGCGCCGGCGCGGTCTGCGGTGAAAAATACTCCTGTGCCGTCGGCTCGAACGTCATTACCGTGGTTACCAGCCGGTGCCGGGCCGCGTACCGGTGCAGTTGCCGCAACACGGCCTGGTGCCCCCGGTGCAAACCGTCAAAATTCCCGATGGTCACCGCTCCACCCTGGTGGCCAGGATGCAGGTTGTGAAGTCCTCGTATCAGTCGCATCGGGCGGGTACTGGTGAAAACACTGGATTATAATGAAGTTACCGGCGCTGTCATAATGCCCGGCCGGATTTGTCCGCCGGCGACCACAATATGGACAGGCGCATCCCCGCCACACGCAGGGCCAGCAGGTAGCTCGCTACCCCGGCGGCGATCCAGAGGCCGATCTGCATAGCGCGCTGCGCACCGGACATTTCCGCCCAGAGTTCTGCACCGGGGGCGCCCCAGCTGACCACGGCGACCATGACCGTAAGACCGAACAGCAACTGGCCCAGCAGGCGCAACCAGCCGGCGTTCGGCTGAAACACAGCGTCCCGGCGCAGTTGCCGGTACAACAGACCGGCGTTGAGGTAGCTCGCCAGAGACGTTGCCAGCGCCAGTCCGGCATGTGCGCCAGGGACATTCAACAACACCAGCGGCACCACGAACAGGACATTCATCACCATGTTGGAAAGCATGGCGCGGATGGCGATTTTTACCGGGGTGCGGGTATCCTGGCGCGCAAAAAAAGCCGGCGCGAGCACCTTGACCAGCATGAAGCCGGGCAGCCCCAGGCCGTAAGCCACCAGCGCAAGACCGGCCATATCCACGTCCTGCTGCCCGAACTCCCCGTACTGGAACAGGGTCGACACGGCCGGCCTGGACAGAATGATCAACCCCACGGCAGCGGGCAGTCCGATGATCAGCACCCAGCGCAGGCCGGCATCGACGGTACGGGAAAACGACTCTGAAGAACCGCTGGCATGCGCGCGGGACAGCACGGGAAGAATCACGGTAGCCAGCGCGATACCGAAAATACCCAGCGGGAACTCGACCAGCCGATCGGCATAATAGAGCCAGCTGACGCTGCCGGTTATCAGGAACGATGCCAGCAGTGTATCGAACAACAGGTTGATCTGCGACACCGAAGAACCGATGATGCCCGGCACCATCAATTTCATGATTTTGCGCACACCCGGGTCACGCGGGCGCCAGCGCGGCCTCGGCAACAGCTGGATACGACGCAGCGCCGGCAACAGGAAAGCCAGTTGCACGAACCCGGCTGCCAGCACGCCCCAGGACAAGGCAACGACGGGCTGTTCGAGACCGGGAGCCACCAGCAGGGCGACACCGATCAGCACCACGTTCAGCCACACAGGCGCAAAGGCGGCGGCGGCAAAGCGTCCGTAACTGTTGAGAATCCCCGCGGCGAACGCTACCAGCGCCATAAACAACAGGTACGGGAAAGTGAAGCGCAGCATGTACGCGGTCAGGTCGAATTTCAGCGGGTCGCTCCAGAACCCCGGCGCGAACAGCAGCACCACTGCGGGACTGGCGAGCACACCGGCCAGCACCAGCAAACCGAGCACCCCCGCCAGGGTACCCGCCACACGATCCACCAGCGCCCTGACCTCGGCATGCTCGCGTTGCGTCTTGTATTCGCTGAGCACCGGCACGAAGGCCTGCGCAAAGGCCCCCTCTGCGAAAAGGCGACGCATGAAATTGGGGATCTTGAAAGCAACAAAAAAAGCGTCCATCCCCGCATCGACGCCGAAACGCGCGAACACCATATCGCGCACGAGACCTAAAACCCGTGAAATCAAGGTCATAGCGCCTACGGTAACGGTACTTTTTACGAGTTTGCGAGTCATTTCAGGGACATCGGCAGCGATTTCACGGACCTGCGCCCGGATTCAGTCTGCATAGACAATTCCATGGGAAATCCGTATAGTAGCCGGCTCTTTGGAATCAGGAACAGGAGCACCATTTTGGCAAACTCGGCCCAAGCACGTAAACGCGCCCGTCAGGCGGAAAACCGCCGTCAGCGCAATGCCGGTCAGCGTTCCGCGCTGCGCACCCATATCAAGAATGTCGTTAAAGCAGTTGCCAGCGGCGATGCGCAAGCCGCCCAGGCTGCTTATCAGAAAGCCGTGCCTGTGATCGACAAGTCTGTTGGCAAGGGACTGATCCACAAGAACAAGGCCGCACGTCACAAGAGCCGCCTCGGGCAGCACGTACGCGCGCTGCAGGGCTGACAGAGAACAACATCCTGGTTCCCGAAAAAGCCGGTCCCTGACCGGCTTTTTTGTATCCCCCCGCCACTCACAGCAACACCAGGTTATCGCGGTGAATCAATTCCGGTTCATCCACGTAGCCAAGCAATTGCTCTATCCTTGCGCTGGTATGACCGATAATGCTGCGCGCCTCTTCGGCACTGTAGTTGACCAGGCCGCGCGCGACGGCCACACCGGCAGCATCATGGCAGCTGACCAGGTCACCACGCTGAAAATCGCCCTTTACCTCGGTAACGCCGACCGGTAACAGGCTGGACCCGGACTGGCGCAGGACCTGCACGGCCCCGGCATCCAGGTACAGCCTGCCACTGGCCTGCAACCGACCGGCCAGCCACTGTTTGCGTGCCGTCAGCGGGTCACTGGCTGGATGCACCAGGGTACCCAGCTGCTCGCCGGCAGCCATTTTTTCCAGCACCCGCGCTTCGCGCCCGGAAGCAATCCAGGTTAATGTTCCGGAGCGCGCGGCGAGCC
>JBHHXO010000011.1:0-25674 GCA_046757125.1 Thiogranum sp. | reverse complement strand
TCGTCAGGTTGTTAATCGGCGTACCGCCGAGACGGGCACTGGCGCCGTTCTGGAAATCAGTACCCGTGATGGTAATAGGCAAACCACCATTTGAGTCGCCACTTTGAGGGGTGACACCGCTTACTTGCGGTGGCGGCGTTGCAATATAGGTGAATCCCAGACCCAGGACCGCCTGGCTATTGACGGTTGTGACCGTGACATCCACCACACCGGCCCCGGCAGGCGTCGTGGCCGTAATGGTGTTGCTATCCACTACCGTGACACTGGTAGCACTGATTCCGTCAAATTCAACCGTAGCAGAAGGATCAAACAGGGTGCCGCTAATCGTCACCGCGGTGCCGCCGCTTTCCGGCCCGGAATTCGGAACGACCGATGCAATGGCCGGATCGATGTAGGTGAACGTCGTTGAGGCATACCCGGTACCTCCACCGATATTCAGATCAACGGATACCTGTCCGGATATGCCAGGCGGTGTCACGGCCGTTACCGTATTACTGTCAACAAAGGTCACGCCGGCAGCGCTGGTCCCGTCAAAATCGATGCTGACATCGCTGGCAAAGTAAGCACCTGTGATCGTGACCGGCGTACCCCCGTCGACACTTCCGGATGACGGCGTGATGGCGTCAATTCGGGGCTGTAGATAGGTGAAACCATTGGCAAGGGAAGCAAATGTACTCAGGTAATCGATATCAACACTCACGGGACCTTCCACAAAACCCGCAGGTGTTGTGGCGGTCATCGTATTGCTATCAACGACCGCTATGTTGCTGGCGGGGTTCCCGTCAAAACTAAGCTGCATGCCGTCAGCAAATAACGTCCCCGAAAGGGTGACATTCGTGCCTCCGATTATCGATCCCTGTGCCGGGTTAACAGAAGTGATAGTAGGCGCCACATAGGTAAATGCGCCGGGAAAAGAGAAAGCGTCATTGGTCGTCTGCACGTCGACATCAACCGCACCTTCGATGAAGCCCTCTGGCGTTACCGCCGTAATCGTGGTGCTGTTGACCACAACGATACCGGTGGCCTGATTTCCGTCCACGTAGACATCCGAACTCGAATCAAAGTTATTGCCGGTGATCGTAATCGCCGTGCCGCCGTAGATCGGGCCCGATGAAGGCTGGACATCCGCTGCGGCGTAAAATCCGGCGGTGCACAACGAGAAGGCGACTAATACCCGAAAAAGAGCGCGTAACGGCACTGGATTCCCACCCCCAAACAAGAACAATGCGCAATTAAAAATTACCGGCCAAACGACAGACAGAAGCGCCCGGCAATCAGTCATGCGTCAATCGGGCAATCACAGATATCGGGGGAAGCAACGACTACAGCAATCCCTTATGCATATCTCATTATTTTTGGCGGTCGTCTGTTATAGCGACGCCTGTTCCCGGGATATGCTTGTCCTGACGCAGTTTTTACCGTACTCGGGTGCGGGATTCAAGCCAAATGCACGCAAAACGAACAACGTGAGAGTTGCGGGCGATATAGTTCAGTTAAAACAACGATATGAAATGCTCTGGATAAGCGGCAAACCGCATCAATGTCACTCTGTAACCGGGCGACGGACCCCGGCAAACAGGCGGTAGAAATTATCCGTGGTAGTGCCCGCCAGCTGCTCCAGCGTCTCGCCGCGCAGTTCCGCAAGATACTCCGCGGTGTAGCGCACAAAGGCGGGCTGGTTGGTTTTGCCCCGCTTCGGAACCGGGGCAAGGTAAGGCGCATCGGTCTCCACCAGTATCCGGTCAGCCGGCACCTTGCGCGCCACCTCCTTCAACTCCAGGGCGTTTTTGAAAGTCACGATACCGGAGAAGGAAATATGGAAGTTCAACTCCAGCGCGGCGCGCGCCATGTCCCAGTCCTCGGTAAAACAGTGCAGTACACCGCCCACCTCGCCGGCGCGCTCTTCACGAAGAATAGTCAGGGTATCGTCCCGGGCGGCACGGGTATGAACGATGAGCGGCTTGCGCGCTTCCCGGGCTGCCCGGATATGACTGCGAAACCGCTCGCGCTGCCATTCGACATCGCCTTCGATGCGAAAGTAGTCCAGCCCGGTTTCGCCAATCGCCACGATGCGGTCGTTCCGCGCCAGTTCGACCAGCGTTGCTGGGTCGGCCTCCTGTACATCGGTGCCGTCCGGGTGAACACCCACGGACGCGGAGATCTGTGTGTAGGGCGCAATCAGGTCCATCATGGGCCGAAACCGTTCCAGGCTGACCGACACGCACAGCATGTGCTCGATATCCTGCTGTGCAGCCTGTTCGAGCACGTCGTCGATAGACTGCTGTTGCGGGCACAGCATATCGAGGTGGCAATGGGAATCGACCAGCATGGTCTTTGCTACATGGTGTGGGTGGGGCGGTCGGCGGCCAGCGCGCCGGCCAGGTAGGTCTCTATTTTCTTCTGCGCGGAACCGTCGTCCTGGTCGCTGAACTGCACGCCGATACCCGCCGCGCGCGCGCCCTGCGCACCCTTGGGGGTAACCCAGATAATCTTGCCGGCAACCGGGATTTTCTCCGTTTCATCCATCAGCGTCAGCAACATGAACACTTCGTCGCCGAGCTGGTAGCTTTTGTTCGTGGGGATAAACAGGCCGCCGTTTTTCACAAAGGGCATATAGGCCGCGTACAGCGCGCTCTTGTCTTTGATAGTGAGTGACAGAATGCCCTGCCGTGCTCCACCAACCGGTTTATTCGCCATAAAGTTTGACTACCTGTTACCTGCCGCGGTCCGGGTCGAAACCGGCTCAGCCAGCCTCGCCCAGGAAATCAGTAAATCTTCCAGCATCATCTGCCGGTTCAACCCGGAACCCGTCGCATTCAATGCTTGCGTGATCCTGTCTGTCATTTCAAACAGCTTGCGACAGTCTACCGTTTCTGTAATCTGCTGCAACTTCTGCGCCACATCAGTTTCAGGCGGCGACTGCCCGGCCAGCTGCCAGCGCAGCAATTCCTGCAACCAGATACGCCACCACTCCAGCGTCTGCTGCCCGGGTTGCTCCAGCCACTCCTTTGCCGTGTGAACCGGGTCGAGCCGAGCGGCAAACACGGCCTGCAACTGTTCCAGGCGCTGGTCACGCACCGCGCAGTCATCCGTATCGGCCATCTGCTGCGCCCGCAACGGCGCGCCATTGGCCAGTGCGAGATAACGCGCACAATCGTCCGCGGCTAGACCTTCGTCCATCAGCCACTGCTGTGCGCTGCGCGCATCCGGCGTCGCAACCTCCAGTTGCTGGCAGCGACTGCGGATAGTGGCCGGCAGGCGGCCCGGGGCAGCGGTCAGTAACAGCAGCAGTGTGCTAGCGGCCGGCTCTTCCAGTGTTTTCAGCAGACTGTTGGCTGCGTTCACATTCATGGCATCCGCGGGCTGGATGATGGCGATCTTGTACTGCCCGGCGTGACTGGTTATGGCCAGTTTGGTGTTCAGCGCGCGGATCTGGTCGATTTTTATTGCCTTGCCCGCCTCTTCGGGCCGGACCCTGAACAGGTCGGGGTGGGTCCCGGCCTGTAGCCAGCCGCAGGCCTGACAATGCCCGCAGGGCTGTCCCTCGTTACCGGGTTGCTCGCACAGCAGAGCCTCCGCCAGCCGCTCCGCCAGCACGTGCTTGCCGACACCCTCCTGGCCCTTTATCAGTAACGCGTGCGGCAGGCGTCCCTGGCTACGCGCCTGGTCGAGCTGCTGCCAGGGTTTGTTCAGCCAATCAAGCATCAGGTGTCCTGCTCAAGCCAGCCGCCAACAATACTGTCCAGTTGCTGCTGTACAACCGAGAGTTCCCGGCCGGCATCGACAATCCGGAAGCGCCCGGGGTTGTGCGCGGCACGCGCCAGGTAGGCGTCGTGCACGCGCGCGAAAAAATCCTGCTGCTCCTGTTCGAAGCGGTCCAGCGCCCCGCGCTTCCCGGCGCGTTCCAGCCCCTGAGCGACAGGTAACTCAAACAGCAGCGTCGTATCCGGCTGCAGGCCCTGCTGCACCCAGTCTTCCAGCAAACCGATACGCTGCATGTCGATACCGCGCCCGCCGCCCTGGTAGGCATAGGTGGCATCCGTGAAGCGGTCACAGAGCACCCATTCACCACGCGCCAGCGCCGGCAGTATCACCTCGTGCAAATGCTGGGCGCGCGCCGCGAACATCAGCAACAGTTCCGTATCGGAATGCATGCCGGTGTGTTGCGGGTCCAGCAACAGTTCACGCACCTTTTCGCCCAGCCCGGTACCACCGGGTTCGCGGGTACGGCGGACGTCGATGCCGGCTTTTTGCAAACGTGCGCACAGGTATTCGAGGGCGGTGGACTTGCCGGCGCCCTCTCCGCCTTCCAGTGTAATGAAACGCCCGCGCGCATTTGCCTGGTTCATGAATTCAACGTTTTCTCTGGTAGCGGTCGACGGCGCTGTTATGTTGTTTCAGGGTACTGGAAAACTGGTGGCTGCCGTCGCCGCGGGCCACAAAGTACAGGGCCTTGCCCGGTGCCGGATGCAGTGCCGCAAGTATTGCATCCTTGCCCGGCATTGCAATAGGCGTGGGCGGCAAACCATAGCGTGTATAGGTGTTATAGGGCGTATCGCGGCGCAGGTCACGATAGCGTATATCGCCCTTGTAACTGTCGCCCATGCCGTATATGACAGTTGGATCGGTCTGCAGCTTCATGCCTTTTTGCAGACGACGCACGAATACACCGGCAATCAACGGGCGTTCCTCTGCGACTGCCGTCTCCTTTTCCACGATGGAAGCGAGGATCAGCGCTTCGTAGGGCGTCTTCAACGGCAGGTCATCGTCGCGTTCCTGCCAGCTCTCCTGAAGAAAGGTCTCCATCTCCTGAAACGCACGGCGCAGGTAATCGATATCAGAAGTGCCACGGGGAAAATGATAGGTCTCGGCAAGAAAACGTCCTTCCGGGTGCAGCCCCGGGCGGCCGATCGCGGCCATCACTGTTTCAGCGTCGCTACTTTCCAGCTTGTGCACGAGCACCGGGTCAGCACGCACGCGCTGCATCATCTGCGCAAAGGTCTCGCCCTCGATCAGGGTAATGGTGTGCTGCACGACCTTGCCGTCGGCGAGCTGCTGCAGTAACTGTTCCGGCGTAATACCGGCCTGCAGATTGAACTCCCCGGCCTTGATGCGCGCATCCAGCCCGAGGTAACGCGCCAGCGCTACCAGGTAGACGGCGTTATCCAGGATCTTCTGCTGTTCCAGGCGAGCGGCGATCGACCTGAGGGTACTGCCCGGCTCCACCACCAGGCGCACACCCTGCGCAGGAATGGAGAGCGGGTTCTGGCGGAACGCCTGGAAATCCATGACCAGCCACGCCAGCATGAAGCTGCCTGCAATAACAAGCAGGCCCGTTATCCGGAATACGGTATCGCGCACGCTGCGTTTGTTGTTTTCCGCCTGGCTCACGTTATATACCAGTTACCGTCATCGTCATTCCCGCCGGCCTGCAACGCCAGCTGCAACCGGCGCGTCAGCCTGCCCACGGCAAATTCCCCGATGCCTTCGACAGACACCACCGGCCAGATCCCGATCAGACTGTTACAGACAAAGATCTCCTGGCCAGCGCTCACGTCGTCCATGGTTACGGGCGCTGTCCGTACCGGCAGTCCCAGCGCGGCCGCAAGGTCGAGAATAACAGATCGCATAACACCTGCCACACCGCACCCCGACAGCTCCGGGGTCAGCAGCTCACGGCCGTTCACTATGAAAATATTACTCATGGTTCCCTCGATCAAATGCTGTTGCCGGTCCAGCATCAATCCCTCCACGATATCCGCATCGGTCCACTCCGCCCGCGCCAGCACCTGTTCCAGGCGGTTGAGATGCTTGATTCCGGCCAGCAACGGCTGGGTCGCCAGGCGCGTGCTGCAAACGCGTGTGCGCACGCCGTTCTGTTGCGGATCCGAAGGCCAGTGCGGTAACGGCTGAACAGCGGCAATGCGGGTCACTTCCGGTTCGGGGCCGAAACGGTAACCGCGACTGCTGACACCTCGACTGAGCGTGTATTTGAGCACCGCGTCCTGCTGTTGCCCCGCGAGTTCCACCAGTTCGCGCCTGACCAGCGCCCGGTCGAGCGGGGGAAATTGCAAGCGTTCGCAACCGGTACTCAGGCGCTGCATATGCCGTGCGAGGTATTCCGGCGCAGCGTGACGCACACGGATGGTTTCAAACAGGCCGTCGCCGTACTGCAGCGCGCGCTCGGCCGCGCTGACCCGGTCGCCCGGTTGACCGTTTACAAAGTAGCGTATCCCGTTCACAGACCCGTTCCCCGTAGCGCGCTCAACATGCCGCGCGCCTTGGCGCGTGTCTCTTCCAGCTCGTTGTGCGGGATGGAGTCGCTGACAATCCCGGCACCCGCGCGGAACTGCAAACGCTCGCCACTGCGCACCAGGGTGCGGATAAGAATATTGAGATCCATGCTGCCGTCGTGGTTAAGGTAACCCATCGACCCCGTGTAGGCTCCGCGGCCGGTCCCTTCGAGTTCGGCAATAATCTCCATGCAGCGCACCTTCGGACAACCCGTAATGGTACCGCCCGGGAACAGTGCGCGAATAATCTGCCCCGGCGTCACCCCCGGCCGGACGCGCGCCTCGACGTTGGATACGATATGGTGCACCGTCGCGTAGGATTCCAGTGTCATCAGCTCGCTCACCCTGACGCTGCCCGGAACCGCGATGCGTCCCACGTCGTTGCGTTCCAGGTCGATCAGCATGATGTGTTCGGCGCGCTCTTTGGGGTGTCCCATCAACTCGTCAGAGAACGACCTGTCGGCATCCGTCTTATCCCCCCTTGGACGCGTGCCTGCGATCGGGCGGGTCTGCACCCGGTCAGCGCGGGTTTCGACCAGGCGTTCCGGCGAAGAGCTCAGCACCGCCGCATCCCCCCAGGTGGCCAGGCCGCTGAAGGGCCCGGGATTGGCCGTGCGCAGTTGCCGGTACAGACTGTGACTGTCGGCCGCCGGTGGCCAGTCCGCAGACCAGCGGCGCGACAGGTTGACCTGAAACACATCGCCTTCACGAATGTATTCGAGTATGCGTTCCACGGCTTCCAGGTAGGGCTGTGGCGGATCTTCATTCGCATCCAGCGAAACCGGCAACGGGTGACCGGCAGGCTTCAGGCGGGCAATGTCTGCGCTGATCCGGCTGATATGGTCATGCTGTTCGGCAACAATCCAGCGTTCACCACTGTGATGGTCATGGATGATTGCGGCCGGGATACGGGTTGCGCTTGCGACCGGCAGCGCCGAACCGTCCGGCGGCAAACCCAGCCGGGGCTCGACCTGAGCCGCGAGTTCATAGCCAAGGAACAGAAACCAGCCACCGTGGAACGGCAATTCTCCCCGATAGCTGTTGCCCTGCGCGGCGGCTTCCCAGTGCGCATCCAGCGCCTGCAGAAAATCAAAGGCGTGCAACTCACGCAGCACCAGCATCTCAGCGGGAAAGGCGAACAGGATATCGTAACGGCCCTGCGGCCCGCGCGCGGAACTCTCGAGGAGGTGCGGGTAACGCCCGGGATCGAGGGCATGCAGGTCAAGCAGGTCGAAGCTGGCTTCGGTGGTTACCTGCATGTTGATAGAGCACTAGCCGGGTTTGGTAAAAACAATCGCGCCGTTGGTGCCGCCAAAACCGAATGAATTGGACATCACAGCATTGATTGTCATGTTGCGGGCTTCGTTGGGTACGAAATCCAGGTCGCAATCGGGGTCGGCTGTAACCTGGTTAATGGTCGGTGGTGCAATCTGGTCCCGGATTGCCAGTATCGAGAATATGGCTTCCACCCCGCCGGCAGCACCCAGCAAATGACCGGTCATGGATTTGGTTGAGCTGACCGCGACCCTGTACGCGTGGTCGCCCAGCGCGGTCTTGATGCCCTGGACCTCGGCAAGATCGCCCGCGGGCGTAGAAGTCCCGTGCGCATTGATATAGTCGATCTGGTCCGGGTTCAGGCCCGCATCGCGAATGGCATTGCGCATGCAGCGCGCCGCACCCTCGCCGTTCCTTGACGGCTGCGTCATGTGGTAGGCATCGCCGCTCATGCCGTAGCCGGAAACCTCCGCATAGATATTCGCACCGCGCGCCCGGGCGTGCTCGTACTCCTCCAGCACCATGACACCGGCACCGTCACCCAGTACGAAACCGTCCCGCTCCAGGTCCCACGGCCGGCTTGCGCCCTGCGGATCGTCATTGCGCGTGGAAAGAGCCTTGGCCGCGGCAAAGCCGCCCAGGCCGGTCTGTGTCGTCGCCATTTCCGCCCCGCCGGCCAGCATGGCATCCGCATCACCGTAGGCGATGATACGGGCGGCCTCGCCGATACTGTGCGTACCCGAGGTACAGGCCGTGACCATTGCTATGTTCGGGCCTTTAAGGCCGTAGCTGATGGACAGGTTGCCGGCGATCATATTGATGATATTGGCGGGAACGAAGAAAGGGGATATCTTGCGCGGACCGCCTTCCAGATAGGCATCGTAGTTCTTTTCGATACCGCGCAAGCCACCGATACCGGAACCGATGGATGCACCGATACGCTCGGCATTCGCTTCGGTAATCTCAAGACCGGCATCGCGGATTGCCTGCGTACCCGCGGCAAAGCCGTAATGGATAAAGCATTCCATTCTGCGCGCATCCTTCCTGGACATGTAGTCGGACACATCGAACCCCTTGATGGTGCCGCCGAAGCGCACCGGGAAATCCTCTACGTCAAATTCCGTGATGGTGCGGATACCGCTGCGACCCGCAATAATAGTATCCCAGGCTTCCTGGACTGTCAGTCCGACCGGGCTGACGATGCCCAGTCCGGTGACCACGACGCGGCGTTGCGACACAGGGTGTTACTCCAAGAGTTCTGCAGAACAGTGGATTACACCGGAGCGCCGGCGCCGGATCAGGCGGCCGGCACCCCGATAGCAATGGACGTGATAATTAACCGAGGTGTGCGGAGACGTAATCAATCGCTTGCTGGACGGTGGTGATCTTTTCCGCCTCTTCGTCAGGAATCTCGCACTCGAATTCTTCTTCAAGAGCCATAACCAGCTCCACGGTATCCAGAGAATCCGCGCCCAGGTCATCTACAAAAGATGCTTCGTTGGTGACAGAGTCTTCGCCGACATCCAGTTGTTCGACGACAATCTTTTTGACGCGTTCTTCAACATTACTCATCGCTGAAAGTTCCTCAGTTGTTTGTGATCATTCCAAGCTGCGCGCGTAGTGTATTGAAAAGTGTATAACCATTCCAGTCGCCGGAGTACCCGGGAACCCCGGCGGTTTCACACCAATCAGCACGCAGCACTTATATTAAATTAAACTAAATATCAGTATATTAAAACCAATAGCTAATCTGATGGATTAGCTCATGTGCATCCCGCCATTCACGTGCAATGTCTCTCCCGTTATATAGGCCGCCTGCGGGGATACCAGAAATGCCACTGCATGGGCGATATCGTCGACTTCGCCCAGCCGCCCCAGCGGTACCTGGGTAACCAGGGCATCGCGCTGCTCGTCCGGGAGCGCACGCGTCATATCGGTGTCGATGAAACCCGGCGCAACGGCGTTCACGGTAATACCACGCGAACCGACTTCACGCGCCAGCGACCTGGTGAACCCGATCATCCCGGCCTTGGCCGCACAATAGTTGGCCTGCCCCGGGTTGCCGGTGGCGCCGACCACGGAAGCGATATTGATAATACGGCCGCGTCTGGCCTTCATCATGCCGCGCAAACAGGCCTTGCTGAGACGGAATACCGAACCGAGGTTGGTATCGATGACATCGGACCATTCCTCTTCTTTCATGCGCATGAGCAGGTTGTCGCGTGTAATGCCGGCGTTGTTGACCAGCACCGTCGGACTGCCGAAGCTGTCCCTGATCTGTTTCATGGCGGCATCGATGGAATCGGCCCGGGTCACATCCAGCGCCAGGCCCAGGCCCTTTACGCCCTGTGCATCGAACGTGGACTGAATGGCCGCCGCACCCTTTTCGGTTGTTGCGGTACCGGTCACCGTCGCGCCCTGACTGCCCAGCCGTAACGCGATCGCCCGGCCAATCCCCCGGCTGGCGCCGGTAACCAGCACGATTTCTTCTGTCAAAGGCATAGCATTCAACTCCCTGTCTGTTCCACCAGCGCCAGCGCCCTGTCCAGGTCCGCGTCGGTCTGGACGGCAATGCCCGGCATGGTTTTGTCGATACGTTTGTTCAACCCCGCAAGCACCTTGCCGGGACCCATTTCAAATACCGTGCGGATACCCGCTGCGCGCATGGCGCGTATGATCTCCACCCAGCGCACAGGCTCGTACAGTTGTGCGGCCAGCACATCGCGTATGGCGTCCGCTGTATCGTGCTGTTGCACGTCGACATTGTGCAGCACCGGGATAACCGGCGCCTTGATGTTCACTTCGGCAAGGTCGGCAGCGAAGGCTTCGGCTGCGGGTCGCATGAGACTGCAATGCGAGGGGACGGAAACCGGCAATGGCAGGGCGCGTTTGGCGCCCGCCTGCTTTGCCAGTTCCATGGCACGTTCCACGGCGGCCCGGTTCCCGGCGATCACCACCTGGCCGGGGGAATTGAAATTGACCGCGCTGACCGTTTCGTCCTGTGCAGCCTGCGAACAAATGTCTTTCACCCGTTCATCTTCCAGGCCAAGGATAGCCGCCATGGCGCCGCTCCCTTCGGGCACTGCGTTCTGCATGTGCCTACCACGTTTTTCCACCAGGCTGACAGCATCCGTAAAATCGATGGCATCGGCGCACACCAGCGCCGTGTATTCGCCCAGACTGTGCCCCGCCAGCATGGCCGGCAAGCGCTCGCTGCGCTGACGCCAGCAGCGCCAGGTCGCCACGCCCGCAGCCAACAATGCCGGCTGGGTGCAGGCCGTCTGGTTGAGGAGTTCCAGCGGGCCTTCGCTGCTGCGCCGCCAGAGGTCGTAGCCCAGCACCGCGGAGGCTTCGTCAAAGGTGTCCCTGACCACCGGGAATGCCGCAGCAAGCGCCGACAGCATGCCGACCGACTGCGAACCCTGGCCGGGAAACACCATGGCAAAGTCGGAGCTGTAACTGGATTGAGCCATAACAGAAAATCTATCAGAACTTGAGAAGAATCGAACCCCAGGTAAAACCGCCGCCAAAGGCTTCCATCAGCAGCGTCTCACCCGGTTTCACGCGCCCGTCACGAACCGCAACGTCAAGCGCAAGCGGCACCGAGGCGCCCGATGTATTGCCGTGCTCGTCAACCGTCACGACAACGTGATCCATCGACATTTTCAGCTTCCTGGCGGTCGCCTGGATAATGCGGATATTGGCCTGGTGGGGCACCAGCCAGTCAATATCGGACTTGCTCATGCTGTTCGCTTCCAGCGTCTCGTCGACGATGCGTCCCAGCGTGTTGACGGCCACCTTGAAGACTTCATTGCCCTTCATCTTCACGTAACCGTTACCGTCCCTGAAACTGTCGTAGCCCTGACTGATACCACCGGGCACGGTCAGCAGTCCTTCATAGGCGCCGTCCGCGTGCAGGTGCGTGGACAGGATGCCCGGCTCGTCGCTGGCCTCCAGCACGACCGCACCGGCCCCGTCGCCGAACAGCACACAGGTACTGCGGTCGGTCCAGTCGAGCACCCGCGACAGGGTCTCGGCGCCGATAACCAACGCACATTTTGCCGTCCCGGTCTTGATGAACTTGTCAGCGATCGACAGGGCATACACAAACCCGGTGCAAACAGCCTGTATATCGAACGCGGCGCAACCGTGCCGGTCCAGGCGTTTTTGCAGCAGGCAGGCGGTACTGGGAAATACCTGGTCCGGTGTTGTGGTCGCCACAATGATGAGATCGACATCCTGGACATCCCGGCCGGCGGATTCCAGCGCGCGCCGTGCGGCGTGCTCGGCAAGGTCGACCGTGTTCTGGCCCTCGGCAGCGATATGGCGCTTGCTGATACCGGTACGTTCACGGATCCACTGATCCGATGTCTCGACGATCTTTTCCAGATCGTGATTGGTCATCACCCGGTCGGGAAGATAACCGCCTGTGCCGGTAATTCTCGAGTACTTCAACCTGCCTGCCTCTTGGAAAGCACACTGTGCAGTTGTGAACTGATGAGCTCGGGGACTTTCTGCTCGACTTCGACAACCGCAACATCGATGGCATTGGCGAACGCCAGCACATCGGCACCACCGTGGCTCTTGACCACGATGCCGCGCAAACCCAGCAGGCTGGCGCCGTTATAACGGCGCGGATCGATCTGCCTGCGAAAAGCCTTCAGTACCGGCAGCGCAACCAGTGCGGCCAGCCGGGTCAGGATACTGCGGGAGAACTCCCGCTTGATATAAAACGAAATCATTTTGGCGATGCCCTCGCTGCTCTTCAGGGCAATATTACCGACATACCCGTCGCAGGCAACAACGTCCACCTTGCCGGTGTAAATATCGTCACCCTCGATGAAACCGACATAGTTCAGGACACCGCTGGAACACAGACTGGATGCCTCCCTGACCGTGTCACTGCCCTTCATCTCTTCTTCACCGATATTCAACAGCCCGACCCGCGGGTTGCCGGTACCGTCAATCGCACCCGCCAGCACCGACCCCATCAGCCCGAACTGGAACAGCTGTTCCGCGCTGCTGTCGACATTGGCGCCCAGGTCGAGCATCCAGGTATGCCCCGTCATGCTCGGCAAGGCGGTGCAGATCGCGGGACGGTCGATACCCGGCAGGGTCTTGAGCACGTAACGGGCCGTAGCCATCAATGCGCCGGTATTACCGGCACTCACACACGCCTGCGCCTCCCCTTCCTTTACCAGGTTGATGGCAATACGCATCGACGAATCTTTCTTGAACCGCAGGGCATGGGAAGGCTGTTCATCCATGTCCACATGCTGGGAGGCATGCCGGACAATCAGGCGGCTGTTACCGGCTGCGCCGAGGGCCTGCAGATCCCGCTCGATCAGTTCCCGGTCCCCCACCAGTATCAGCTCGAGGTCGGCACGTTTCCGCAGCGCACGCAACGCCGCCGGCAGCACGACCTCCGCACCGGAGTCTCCACCCATGACATCGAGCGCTATAACCAGACGATCAGTCATGCCAAAAAAATACACGCTGCTTCCCGAACAGGGCGAAGCAGCGTGCTATGGAATGTTCGATGGAAACGGTGATACCGTAACGCGGATCAGTCAAAATCTTTGTTGATGACCTTGCGGCCGCGGTAATAACCATCTGGGCTTACATGATGACGCAGGTGGGTTTCACCCGTGGTCTGTTCTACAGACAGGGTTGCGCCCTTCAGGCTGTCGTGTGAACGACGCATGCCACGTCTTGAGGGTGTCTTCCGGCTTTTCTGAACCGCCATGACAGTATCTCCTGCTTTACTGTATCTAGAGTTTAAGCTTTTCCAGCACCGCAAACGGATTCTCTTTTTCCGCGCGGGGCCTGTTTACGTAGCCGCTGTCGCAGCTGTCCACTCCCTCGTGGAGCGGTATTAACGGTATTGCGAGCAATACCTCGTCTTCAATTACGTCGAATGTACGCAGCGGCTCGCCTGTCGCCAGAATCGGTTCGTAACCATCCGGCAAACGGTCGATCTCATCGTTGTCGGCGACGATACCCAGCCTGAAATCGATTTCCAGCGGAAACCTCAACGCCTTCAGACAACGCTGGCAAACCAGCTCTACACTACCCTCGATGTGTCCCGCCAGAATCCGGATACGCCGCTCATCACGACGAAACTCCAGTTCAGCCCTGAGCGCACCATCTGTCGATGACAGGGAAGGGCCCAGACGCATCAGTTCACTCACGGGTACTTCACCGCGAAAGGAACGCCCGGCATCCGCGAGCCCCACAGGCTCAATACGCTCCGGCAGGCAATCCAACATAAGCGCGGCATGATACCTGCTACACAGGCGCCCTGTCAAAGCTAAGATGCTGAAAACTCGGGATGTTAGTCACACTGCAGCCGCCCCGTACGGTTGACACCCGGCTGACTTTTGCGTAGAAAAACAAGCTCTTTAAGACGCTTTCCAGGTGCAGCGCCCGGGATGCCGCCATGCTTGGCAAGGGGCTGACAGGAGACAGGTATCCTTGATTAGGAAAATACTGATCGCCAACCGGGGGGAAATCGCGGTCCGGATCGTACGCGCCTGCCAGGAAGCCGGTATCGATTCGGTGGCCATTTACCCGGACGCAGACCGCCACGCGCTGCACGTCAAGAAGGCCAGCGAAGCCTACAACATCGGCCCGGACCCGGTAGCCGGCTATCTGAATGCCCACCGTATCGTTAACCTGGCCAAGGCCACCGGTTGCGACGCGCTGCACCCGGGTTACGGCTTTCTGTCCGAGAACCCCCAGCTGGCGCACATCTGCGCGCGCCGCGGGATCCGGTTCATCGGACCCGACGCCGAGGTTATCCGCCGCATGGGCAACAAAATCGAGGCCCGGCGCAGCATGCAGGAGGCCGGCGTACCGGTGGTGCCCGGCAGTGATGCCAGTCTCACCGGCCTCGACGAAGCGCTCGCGCTGGCTGACACCATCGGCTACCCGATCATGCTGAAAGCCACCTCGGGCGGCGGCGGCCGGGGTATTCGCCGCTGCGACAGCGAAAAGCAGTTGCGGCGTAATTATGAACGGGTGCTGTCGGAAGCCCGCAAGGCGTTTGGCACAGCAGATATCTTCCTGGAAAAATGCGTCGACCGGCCGCGTCATATCGAGGTACAGATACTCGCTGACAGCCACGGCAACGTGGTCCACCTGTTCGAACGCGACTGCTCCATCCAGCGCCGCCACCAGAAACTGATCGAAATCGCGCCCTCGCCCCAGCTCAGCGAGGAACAGCGCGCCATGCTCGGTGACTATGCCATCAGGGCGGCGCGATCCGTGGGCTACCAGAATGCCGGTACCGTCGAGTTCCTGATGGACAGCGACGAAAATTTCTTTTTCATGGAAATGAATACCCGCCTGCAGGTCGAACATACCGTGACGGAAAGCATTACGGGCATCGACATCGTCAGCGAGCAGATCCATATCGCGGACGGGCAACCGCTTTCATTCAGGCAGGACGAAATCAAACGGCGCGGTTTCGCCATGCAGTTCCGCATCAATGCCGAGGACCCCAAGAACGACTTTCTGCCGAGTTTCGGCCGCATCACCCGTTACTTTGCACCGGGCGGCCCCGGTGTACGCACCGATGCCGCCATCTACACCGGTTACACCATTCCGCCCTACTACGACTCCATGTGTGCGAAGATTACCGTGTGGGCGCTCAACTGGGAGGAGCTGCTGAACCGTGCACGGCGCGCCCTGTATGACACCGGCGTGTATGGCGTCAAGACGACCATTCCCTACTACCTCGAGGTTCTGGATGTAGAGTCGTTTCGCGCCGGCAGGTTCGATACCGGTTTCGTGGCAAACCATCCGCAGCTGGTTAACTACCGCACCAGTCGGCCGGCGCGCGAACTGGCGGCGGTGGTCGCCGCGGCCGTGGCTGCCAATGCCGGCTATTGATTCATGGAAAAACGGAACCCGGATATGTCCAGCAAAGTCCACATAACAGACGTCATACTGCGGGACGGGCACCAGTCCCTGATCGCAACCCGCATGCGCACCGACGACATGCTGCCGATATGCGAATGGCTGGACAGGATAGGTTACTGGTCACTCGAAGTCTGGGGTGGCGCGACCTTCGACGCCTGCCTGAGATTCCTCAAGGAGGATCCCTGGGAGCGCCTGCGCAAACTGCGCGAAGCCCTGCCGAATACGCGCCTGCAGATGTTGCTGCGCGGCCAGAACCTGCTGGGTTACCGCCACTACTCGGACGATGTAGTGCGCGCCTTTGTGCACAAGTCCGCCGAAAACGGCATTGATGTGTTCCGCATATTCGACGCCCTGAACGACGTACGCAATATGGAAACCTCCATAGCCGCGGTAAAGGAGGCCGGCAAGCACGCCCAGGGAACGATCTGCTATACCATCAGCCCGGTCCACAGCATTGCGCAGTTTACCGCTATGGCGAAACAGCTGGTGGACATGGGTTGTGACAGCATCGTGGTAAAAGACATGGCCGGCCTGCTGACGCCGATGGCCACCGCGGAACTGTTCGCCGAACTGGACGGGGCCATCGACCTGCCGATCCACCTGCACAGCCACGCCACGGCCGGAACCGCGGAAATGTGCCAGCTCAAGGCCATCGAAAACGGCTGCCGGCACATCGACACCTGCATCTCGTCCTTTTCCGGCGGCGCCTCGCATCCACCGACCGAAAGCATGGTGGCCGCGCTGGCGGGCACGGAATACGACACCGGTCTCGATCTGAAAGAACTGCAGAACATCGGCTTCTACTTCCGGGAAGTGCGCAAGAAATACCACCAGTTCGAAAGCGAGATGACCGGGCTGGATACCCGCGTGCAGGTCTACCAGGTGCCTGGCGGCATGATCTCCAACCTGTATACCCAGCTGCGTGAACAGGGCGTGCTGAACCATATTGAAGATGTGCTGAACGAGATCCCGCGCGTGCGCGAAGACCTGGGCTACCCGCCGCTGGTTACACCGTCCTCGCAGATTGTCGGCGCACAGGCCGTGGTCAATGTGCTGACCGGCGAACGCTACAAATCCATCGGCAACGAAGTCAAACTGTACCTCCAGGGCCGCTACGGACGTGCACCGGGTGAAATCAACAGCGTGGTGCGCCAGCAGGCGATCGGCAACGAGGATGTCATCGAGGTCCGGCCGGCGGACCTGCTCGATGATGAAATGGATAACCTGCGTGCCGAAATCGGCGAGCTCGCCGGCAGCGAAGAGGATATCCTGATCTTTGCCATGTTCCCCGACATCGGCCGTGAATTTCTCGAACAGCGCGCGGCCGGCACGCTGGTTCCCGAAGCACTGGAACCCATGGCCATCGGTGGCGGAGACGACGCAAGGAAACCGACCGAATTCAATGTCACCCTGCACGGCGAAACCCACCACATCCAGATAACGGGCATCGGGCACCGCACCCGTAGCGACCGCCCCTTCTACATGACGGTGGATGGCGTACCCGAAGAGATCATGATCGAAACGCTGTCGGAACTGGAAGACGGCGACGGCGACAGCGGTGCACGGAGCGGCAGCAAGCGGCCCAGGGCCGGCAAACCCGGCGATGTATCCGCCACCATGCCGGGCACAGTCATCGATGTGCTGGTAGAAGTTGGCGCAAGCGTACAGGCCGGAGACCCGGTGCTGGTCACGGAAGCCATGAAAATGGAGACCGAAATCCAGGCGCCGATCACCGGCACCATAGCCGCCATACACGTTGCCAGGGGCGACAGCGTCAACCCGGACGAGACACTGATCGAAATATCCGCTTGAACAACCCGGATACCAGCGCAGACACCGACCGGAACCATATCTGGCATCCCTACAGCGCCATGCAGTCCGACGCGCCGGTTTTCACCGTCACATCCGCGCACGGCGTGCGGCTGCAACTGGCCGATGGCCGCGAACTGATCGACGGCATGTCCTCCTGGTGGTGCGTGATCCACGGCTACAACCACCCGGTAATGAACGCCGCACTGGAAAACCAGATACAAAAAGTGTCGCACCTGATGTTCGGCGGACTGACCCACAGTCCCGCCATCGAACTGACCCGGCAACTGCTCGCTATTGCACCCTCGAACCTGAGCAGCATTTTCTATTCCGACTCGGGATCCGTCGCTGTCGAAGTGGCCCTGAAAATGGCCATCCAGTACTGGCACGCCAGTGGCCACCCGCAGCGCCGGAAGTTTATCAGCCTGCGCTGCGGCTACCATGGTGACACCTTTGGTGCGATGTCCGTCTGTGACCCCGACACCGGCATGCACAGCCTGTTCGACGATGTACTGGCGCAGAATATTTTTGTTGCCCAACCCCGCTGCCGTTTTGGCGCAACGTGCAGCAACGATGACATCGCTCCCCTCGCACAGGCGCTGGAAAAACACGCCGGGCAGACCGCCGCTGTCATCATGGAACCGATTGTCCAGGGCGCCGGCGGTATGTGGTTCTACTCCGCCGACTACCTGCAACAGGCACGCGCGCTCTGCGACCGCCATGATGTGCTGTTGATCCTGGATGAAATCGCCACCGGCTTTGGCCGCACCGGCAAACTGTTTGCCTGCGAACACGCAGACATCGCGCCGGATATTATGTGTGTCGGGAAAGCATTGACCGGTGGCTACCTCACCCTGGCCGCCACCCTGACCAGCAAGGCCGTATCCGATGTAATCGATCAGGGTGACCCCGGTGTATTCATGCACGGCCCCACCTTCATGGCCAACCCGCTGGCCTGCACAGCCGCACTCACCAGCATGCGCCTGCTACTGGAATCGCCCTGGCGGGACAACATCCGGCGCATAGAGCAGGGATTGAGTGAAGGGCTTGCCCCCTGCCGCGATTACGCGCAGGTGCAGGACGTGCGTGTACTGGGTGCTATCGGTGTAATTGAAATGAAGCAGGCGGTCGACATGAACAGCATCACGCAGGCATTTGTCGAAGCCGGGGTGTGGGTGCGCCCGTTTGGCAAGCTGGTGTATCTGATGCCGCCTTTTATCATCGGTAACGATGATCTGGCCGTGTTAACAGATGCCGTGGTCGGCGTTGTGAAAGACCTTGCGCCGTAGTGCCGTGCAAATAGCGAGAGGCATAAGTCCCGGGTCACGGGAGCCTGGTTCCTGCCAGGCCAGTCATACTAGGGGCTGATAAGCGCCTGCCCGCCAAGATACGACTGCAACACCTCGGGAACCCGGATCGATCCATCCGCCAGCTGGTGATTTTCCATCACGGCAACCAGTGTACGTCCGACCGCCAAACCCGAACCGTTGATGGTGTGCACGAGTTCCGGTTTGCCTGTTTCCGGGTTGCGGTAACGGGCCTGCATGCGCCGGGCCTGGAAATCACCGAAATAGCTGCAGGATGATATCTCCCGGTAGGCCTGCTGGCCCGGCAGCCAGACTTCCAGGTCATAGGTTTTGGTAGCGGAAAAACCGAGATCCCCGGTACACAGGGTCACCACGCGGTACGGCAGCTCCAGCCGTTGCAGTATGGTTTCCGCGTGCCCGGTCAGTTCTTCCAGCGCCTGCGCGCCATCCTGCGCCGCCACGATCTGCACCATCTCCACTTTTTCGAACTGGTGCTGGCGAATCAGGCCACGGGTATCCTTGCCATAGGAACCGGCTTCGGAACGGAAACAGGGCGTGTGTGCGGTCAGTCGCAACGGCAGTTGATCCGCATCCAGTATGACATCGCGCACCAGGTTGGTGAGCGGTACTTCAGCGGTGGGAATCAGGTACAGGGGATCCTCGCCGCGGGTTGCGAACAGGTCTTCCTCAAACTTGGGTAACTGCCCGGTGCCGCGCAGACTGTCGGCATTCACAAGGTAGGGAACGTAACATTCCTGGTAGCCGTGCTGCTGCGTGTGCGTCTCCAGCATGAACCGGGTCAGGGCGCGGTGCAGGCGTGCGAGCGGCCCGCGCAATACCGCGAAACGGGAACCGGACAGCTTTGCCGCTGACTGGAAATCCATTCCACCCAGGCCTTCACCCAGATCCACGTGATCTTTTACCTCGAAATCGAAAGCGGCGGGTTCTCCCCAGCGACGCACCTCTGCATTCTGTGTTTCGTCTGTTCCGGCGGGAACCGATTCATGGGGAATATTGGGGATGCCCATGAGGATGTCGTTGAGCCGGTTCTGCACCGCTTCGAGTTCCTGCCTGGCGCTGTCCAGCTGCTCGCCGAGGCCTGCAACCTGGTCGAGCAAAGGTTGTATATCCTCGCCGGCGGCCTTGGCCTTGCCGATCGATTTTGACTGGCTGTTGCGTTCCGCCTGCAACTGTTCCGTGCGCACCTGGATGTCCTTGCGCTGCGTCTCAAGTTGCCCGATTTTTTCGACATCAAGGGTAAAACCGCGCCGCTGCAATTGTGCAGCGGTTTCGGCGAGCTGGTTGCGAATCAATTTCGGGTCTAGCATGGCTTTCTTCTGTTTAGGTTCTGATATATCGCCACTGTGAGCGCAGCGCGGTAACCTGTTCGTTCGGTATCAATCGTGTGGAGATTGCCGCGCTGCGCTCGCAATGACGGGTGGTTGACAATAATTCAGTTATTCATCTCGGCCTGCCAGCGCACGATATGGCCCGCTTCCACCAGGTCGGATACGTGTTCGAGAATGGCATCGACTTTTTCCGGCAGGTCAAAAAACTCGACCGTCACCGGCAGGTCCAGCGACAGGTCGACCAGCGATGCCGTGTGCACCACACCGCTGCCGCCGAAACCGCTCATGGCGCGAAACACGGATACGCCGCGCACTTTCTCCTGGTCGTGCAGCCGCTTCAACAGGGGCTCCAGCGTCCGGTCGGCCTCGGTCAGGTAGACGCGTACAAAAGTAACAGTTTCCCAGTTCATAGTTGCCTCGCCAGCATGACACCCAGTGTGGCCGCACCGATACAGAGGAAGACGCTGAGCAGCACATTCAGCACCGCCCGGCCGATCTGCCCTGCTTCCATCAGGTTCAGCGTTTCCATCGAAAAAGTGGAAAACGTGGTGAAGGCCCCCAGCAAACCGATCAGCACAAACGCCCGCATGGCCGCGCCTGCCATGACACGCTCCAGCAGCCAGATATACAGGAAGCCCATCAACAGGCTGCCAAATACATTCACCACCAGTGTCCCGTACGGAAAATCCCGCCCCGCCAGCAGGTATACACCACTGGAAATCCAGTAGCGCAACAGCGCCCCGGCGGCACCGCCGCCGGCTATGGCCAGGACCTGGTTCATCGGGCGCCCATGTTACCGGAAGCCCGCAGGGTACGCATTCATTTGTCGTCAGCCGCGGCCTGTCTGTCCAGCTCGCGCAGGTGCGCCAGCTTTTCCCGGATACGGATTTCCAGCCCGCGCTCCACCGGATGATAATACTTCGTCCCCTGCATGCCTTCCGGAAAATAGCTCTCCCCCGCCGCATAGGCTTCCGGTTCATCGTGCGCATAGCGGTAAGCCTTGCCGTACCCAAGTTCCTTCATCAGCCGGGTCGGCGCATTTCTCAGGTGTACCGGCACCTCCAGCGATCCCTTCGCCCTGACATCTTTCGTTGCCGCCTTGCAGGCCATGTACACGGCATTGCTCTTGGCTGCGCACGCCATGTACAAAACCGCCTGTGCAATCGCCAGCTCCCCTTCCGGGCTGCCCAGCCGCTCCTGTGTATCCCAGGCATTGAGCGCCAGTGTCAGCGCGCGCGGATCGGCATTGCCGATATCCTCGGAGGCCATGCGCACCACACGGCGCGCGACATACAGCGGGTCACAACCGCCATCCAGCATGCGCATGAGCCAGTACAGTGCCGCGTCCGGGGCCGAACCGCGCACCGATTTATGCAGCGCGGAGATCTGGTCATAGAAGGCTTCACCGCCCTTGTCGAAACGGCGCACACCGCCGCTGATCACTTCGGCAATGATCTGCTCGTCGATCGGCTCGCCCTCGCCGACCAGGTCGGTGGCGATTTCCAGCAGCGTGAGCGCCCTTCTTGCATCTCCGTCCGCGGCCTGTGCAATGCGCGCCAGACCGGTCCGGTCAATGCTCGCAGCGAATGCCGCCAGCCCACGCTCACTGTCCTGCAAAGCCTGCTCCAGCACCTTGACCAGGTCTTCGTCGTCAAGGCGTTTCAGCACATAGGTGCGCGCACGCGACAACAGGGCGTTATTGAGTTCGAAGGAAGGATTCTCGGTGGTGGCGCCGACGAACAGCAGCGTGCCGTCCTCGACGTAGGGCAGGAAGGCATCCTGCTGGGCCTTGTTGAAGCGGTGCACTTCGTCGACAAACAGCAGTGTCTGGCGGCCTTCCACCTGCTGCCGCTGTTGTGCGAGCTCAACCGCCCTGCGCACATCCTTTACCCCGGCCAGTACCGCCGACAGGGCCACGAACTCGGCACCGGAACGCTCTGCCAGCAAATGCGCAAGGGTGGTTTTGCCGCTGCCCGGGGGGCCCCAGAACACCATGGAATGCAACTGGCCGCTTTCCACCGCCTGGCGCAACGGTTTGGCCGCTCCGAGCAGGTGTGACTGGCCGACGAATTCGTCCAGCGTGCGCGGCCGCATGCGGTCGGCCAGGGGCCTGAAGCTGCGCGCCGGATCGGCGCGGCTCATGGGGTGTCGCCGATGATGTCCGTATCGGCGGGCAGTTTCAGTTCGAACAAACCGGGATCCAGTTCCCGGTTGCGCTGAATCGCGGTGAATATGATGCGCGTCAGGTTACCGAAGCTGTCGTTGACCTCGATGACCGACAGCTGCTCAGCGACAAAGGCAAGACGCACCTGCTCTACGGCCGAATCACTCTGGCGCGGGCTCAGGCTGTACCAGCGCCTGCCGTCCTCACGCTCCAGCGCTTTCCATTTCATCACTTCCGCCAGCGGGCGCAGTCCGCTCAGCAACATGGCGGGCGTACTGCTGAGCGCGTCATCGACCGGTTTCACCGTTGCCTGCTCGAGGTCCTCGTCCCAGGTCCAGAGCCGCTTGCCGTCCGCGACAATCAGCTGCCGGTAAGGCGTCTGGTAATCCCAGCGGAAACGCCCGGGCTTCTGAATCCACACCTTGCCTCTGGAGTGCTGCACCTGTTCGCCATTGCTGTCGACCACACTCTGCTCGAAATCCGCCTGAAACGTCTGCAGGTCGGCGAGGTAAGCCTCCAGCGGATCGGCGACGGCCCGGCCCGCGCCCGCCAACAGCAGGAACGCAACACACAAACAGACAAACGGGTACGCGATAAACGGCCTGGACATCGGCTTCACAGCTCCGGCGGCGGTGGCGCCAGCACTTCGCGGTTGCCGTTGGTCTGCTGCGGCCCGACGATGCCCGCCGATTCCATTTGCTCGATCATGCGCGCCGCCCGGTTGTAACCGATCTTCAGCCGCCGTTGCACACCGGATATGGACGCGCGCCGGGTCTCGGTAACGATGCGCACCGCATCATCGTACAGGGCGTCACCCTCGGCATCGTCGCCGTTCGACTGCCCGCCGCTGCCGGGCAGGAAGTCGGCCGTCGTCTGCAGAATATCTTCAACGTACTCGGGCTCGCCGCGACCCTTGAGGTGCGCGACCACCCGGTGCACCTCGGCGTCGTCCACGAAGGCGCCGTGCACGCGGACCGGGATACCGGTTCCCGGCGGCAGGTAGAGCATGTCACCGTGACCGAGCAGCTGTTCCGCGCCGGCCTGGTCCAGGATGGTCCGGGAATCGATCTTGGAAGACACCTGGAAAGCGATACGCGTCGGGATGTTGGCCTTTATCAGGCCGGTAAGCACATCGACGGACGGACGCTGGGTCGCCAGGATCAGGTGCACACCGGCCGCGCGCGCTTTCTGCGCCAGACGCGCAATCAGTTCCTCGACCTTCTTGCCGACCACCATCATCATGTCGGCCAGTTCGTCGATAATGATGACGATCATTGGCAAGGGCTGCAGCGTCGGTACTTCCGGGTTCTCTTCCAGTACTTCTTCCGGGTTGAACATGGGATCGGGGATCGGCTCGCCCTTGTCGATCGCCTCGCGCACCTTGCGGTTGTAACCCGCCAGGTTGCGTACACCCAGTGCCGACATCAGCTTGTAACGCCGTTCCATCTCGCCGACACACCAGCGCAGCGCGTTGGCGGCTTCCTTCATGTCTCTCACCACCGGCGCGAGCAGGTGCGGAATGCCCTCATAGACCGACAGCTCCAGCATCTTGGGATCGATCATGATCATGCGCACATCGGCGGGCAGGGTCTTGTACAAAAGACTCAACACCATGGCGTTCACGGCAACGGACTTGCCCGAACCGGTCGTGCCCGCGACCAGCAGGTGTGGCATTTTCGTCAGGTCCACGACCGAGGGATGCCCGCCGATGTCCTTGCCCAGCGCCAGCGTCAACGGTGAACCCGATTCATCGTATTCCGCCGATTTGAGGATTTCGCTGAGCACAACGATTTCGCGGTGCTCGTTGGGAATCTCCAGCCCCACTACCGAACGGCCCGGAATCTGGTCGACCACGCGCACACTGATGGCGGACAGACCACGCGCAAGGTCCTTGGCGAGGTTGCTGATCTGGTTGACCTTGACGCCCGGCCCGGGGTGCAGTTCAAAGCGTGTAATCACAGGCCCGGGCTGTACGGCGACAACCTCGACCTCGATACCGAAATCCAGCAACTTCATCTCGACCAGCCGCGACAGGGCTTCGAGCGCCTCCTCCGAATACCCTTCCTGGTGGACGTAAGCCTCATCCAGCAGCGACAACGGCGGCAGTTCGGTATTGGGGGGCGCATCGAACATCTGCACCTGGCGTTCGCGCTCGACCCGCTCGCTGGTCTCGACCTGTTTGATAACCGGTTCGATGCGCGGCGGCTTGCGCTTGAGGATCTTGTGTTTCTCCTGCTTCGCCGCAACGGCCTCTTCGCGCTGTCGCTTTGTACGCCGCGCCGCAAAGCGGAGCTGGTATTCCTTGAACCGGGCGCCGAGCCAGGCCAGCGCCTCCAGTGTCAGCCTGCCGGTGGTATCCATCACGTTCAGCCAGGACAAACCGGTAAACAGGGTTACCCCGGTAAGGAACAGCGCCAGCAGAAACAGCGTCGCGCCCAGCGGGTTGAACAGGCCGGCCAGGTTGTCGCCGACGAGTTTGCCGAACACGCCACCGGCGTCCAGTGGCAGGGTGCCCGGCTCTATGACGAAATGCAGGGTCGCCAGCCCGCAGCCCGAAGCCACCGTCAGCAGGAAACCCGCCCAGCGAATCGACAGCACGTTTACATCGATGCCGCCGCTGGGGCTGCGGCCACGAAACACCAGCCAGCCACTGAACCCGACCATGAGCGGAAACAGGTAGGCGAGATAGCCGAACAGGTAGAGAAAGACATCGGCAAACCAGGCGCCGACCAGGCCGCCGAAATTCTGGATAAGATGTGCAGGCCCGCGGTGCGACCAGCCGGGATCCTGCGGGTGGTAGCTCATCAGTGACAGCAGCAGGTAGACCGCCAGCGCCGAGAGGATGAACAGCGTCCCCTCACGCAGCCCCTTGGTAACGTGCGGGTGAATGCCCGGTGCTTCCGCTTTTTTTCGACGCGCCTGTGCCAAGATGAGAAATTTCAGTAGGTATATGTTTTAAGATACTAAAAGTTCGAGCATTTTACTTTGATTCGCTGAGCGATAGCAAGGCAGGATGGCGGACTTTGCCCGCCGCGACGTTAAGTCCGTGTTGCAACTCGGGATTCTCGTCAAGCCCGCCGTCGGCCAAGTCTAACAGGTATGGGGTCAGCGCTGCAGACAATGCCTGCGAAGCGGAGCGCGGCACCGCACCCGGCATATTGGTGACCGCCAGGTGCACCACGTTATCGACGACGTAGGTCGGCGCACGGTAATCGGTCGGGCGCGTAGTCTCGATGCAGCCGCCCTGGTCCACAGAGATATCCACCACCACGCTGCCGGCCTGCATGGCGCGCACGTGCGCTGCGGTCACCACGTGTGGCGCGCGCGCACCGGGAATCAATATCGCACCGATCACCAGGTCGGCCTCGACCACGGCCCGGCCGACACTGTCCGGGTAAGGGTACAGGGAGGTCACGTTGTCACCCAGTTCGCGCATCGCTTCCAGCCGGTCGCGCTTGCGATCGAACACGGTTACCTCGGCGCCCAGCGCCGCGGCCAGCCGTGCGGCGCTGCCACCGGCCACGCCTGCGCCAATCACCGTCACGCGCCCTCTT
>JBHHXO010000010.1:0-26873 GCA_046757125.1 Thiogranum sp. | reverse complement strand
CAGCAACGAAAAGCGCTGGGGTATCCTGGTGGATACCAACAAATGCGCAAGCAACTGCGATGCCTGCGTCTCGGCCTGCAAGGAAGAAAACGGCTGGGGTGAAACCGAAACACACTCCAACCAGGAACAGCAGGCCCAGTGGATCCGCAAGGTCGATATTCGCAACAAGGCGACCGGTTTTGCCGCCACACTGCCCCTGATGTGCCAGCATTGCGAAAATCCGCCCTGCACCGATGTCTGCCCGACCGGCGCGTCTTTCAAACGCGCAGACGGTATCGTGCTGGTCGACAAGCACATCTGCATCGGCTGCCGCTACTGCATGATGGCCTGCCCCTACAAGGCGCGCAGCTTCATCCACGAAGACCTGCACGACCAGTTACCCTGGGCACCGCGTGGCAAGGGCACGGTTGAATCCTGCACACTCTGTGTTCAGCGCGTCGATAATGACGACACGCCGGCCTGCGTCGAGGCCTGCAGCGCGGGAAACCACAACGCGCTGATCTTCGGCGACCTGTACGATGCAAACAGTGAAATCTCCCGGGAGCTCAGCAAGGTTGACAGCGTTGAACTGCGCGCTGACCTTGGACTGAACACCGGCGTACGCTACCGCGGCATCTGAAACTTTAACGAAACTGGCAAATCGACCCATGAAACTAGCGCTGAACTATCGTGAAATTGAAGGGAAAAGCACCGGATTCTGGGTGCTGCTGGGCGGGCTCGGCCTGTTGGCCGCCCTCGCTTTTGGTGCATTCCTGTACATGGAGCACTCGGGCCACTACGTGACCGGGATGACCAACCAGATCGTGTGGGGCATGCCCCATGTGTTTGCCATATTCCTGATCGTGGCCGCCTCGGGCGCGTTGAACGTTGCCTCCATCGGCACCGTGTTCGGCAAGCCGCTGTACAAGCCGCTGGGCCGGCTGTCCGGCCTGCTCTCCATCGCCCTGCTGCTGGGCGGCCTGATGGTGCTGGTACTCGACCTGGGCCACCCCGACCGGCTGATCGTGGCTATGACCTACTATAATTTCAAATCCATCTTCGCCTGGAACATTATCCTCTACAACGGATTTCTGGCCGTGACCATCGTTTATCTGTGGATGATGATGGAACGCAAAATGAACAAATACTACCGGGCCGCAGGCATTTTCGCCTTCGTCTGGCGCCTGATCCTCACCACCGGTACCGGCTCGATCTTCGGCTGGCTGGTGGCACGCTCGGCCTACGACATGGCCATGCTGGCGCCCATGTTCATCATCATGTCCTTTGCCTACGGACTGGCCATCTTCATACTGGTGCTGATGGCCGCCTACAAGTGGACCGAACGCCCGCTCGGCGATGCCATAATTTTCCGGCTGAAAAACCTGCTCGGCGTATTCATCGCCGCAGTGCTGTACTTTGTCATGGTGTATCACCTGAGCAACCTGTATGCCACCGAGCATCACGGCGTGGAACGCTTTATCCTGATGGATGGCGGTATCTACACCAGCCTGTTCTGGATCGTGCAGATCCTTATCGGCAGCCTGCTGCCACTGGCCATGGTGTATCACCCCGGCATAGGCAAGTCACGACCTGCCATCGCCACCGCCTGCCTGCTGGTCATCATCGGCGGCATGGCCCAGGTATACGTACTGCTGATCGGCGGCCAGGCCTACCCGCTGGACATATTCCCCGGCTATGAAGTAAGCAGCTCTTTCCACGATGGCGTGGTGAACAGCTACAGCCCGTCGATCTGGGAAATCACACTGGGTGTCGGTGGTGTCGCAGTCGCCTTACTGGTGGTCACAATCGCGGTCCGCGTACTGCGTTTCCTGCCCGTATCGCTGTCGGACGACGTTGTAGACCCGCACGCCGCCAAAGCGGACTGAGCGCGTTAATCACGCTGTATTTCCTGGCCGGCAGTGCATAGCTGTCGGCCTTCTGTTTTCCGGTGCCAGCCTGTATGTCGCAGATATTCGTTTCCGCCGCACACAAATCATCCGGGAAAACCACGGTTACACTGGGCCTGTGTGCCGCCCTGCGCGCGCGCGGAACCGACGTCCGGCCGTTCAAGAAAGGCCCGGACTATATCGATCCCATGTGGCTGGGACGCGCGGCGGGCCATGACTGCCATAACCTCGATTTCTACACCATGGACAGTGCCGAGATAAAGGATACCGTCGGGTTTTACGCCGGCGGAGCCGATATCGGCATTATCGAAGGCAACAAGGGCCTGTATGACGGCCTGGACCTGGACGGCAGCAACAGCAACGCCGCCCTGGCAAAACTGCTCGGCGCTCCCGTGGTGCTGGTGCTGGACGCGCGTGGTATGACGCGCGGCATTGCGCCGCTGATTCTCGGTTACCAGGCTTTTGATCCCGATATCCGCATCCGGGGCGTGATACTCAACCAGCTCGGCGGCAGCCGTCACGAGAACAAGCTGCGTGCCGTGATCGAACACTACACCGACATCCCCGTGATCGGCGCGGTCGGCAAGGATCCCGGGCTACAGATACCGGAACGGCACCTGGGACTGATACCCAGCAACGAGCAGGATGATGCTGCACGCCGGATCGGTGCTATCGGCAACGCGATCGCGGCACAGGTCGATCTCGATGCGGTGCTGGATATCGCAGCGACTGCGCCGCTGCCACCGGCGCCGGCCGCTTCACCCTTTCATATCGATCCCCTGCCCCGACCGCTGCGCATCGGCATCGCCAGGGACGAAGCGTTCGGCTTTTACTATCCCGGGGATCTTGAGGCCATGCAGCAGGCCGGTGCCGAACTGATTGCTATCGACATGCTGCGTGACCGGATCCTGCCCGGGATCGACGGCCTGATCATCGGCGGCGGCTTCCCCGAGAGCTGCATGGAAGCGCTGCAGGCCAATGCATCCCTGCGGCACGCTGTCAGGGACGCTATCGAGGCAGGCCTGCCCGCCTATGCAGAGTGTGGCGGCCTGATGTACCTGGCGCGCAGCCTGACATGGAAAGACCGGAGCTGCTCGATGGCGGGCGTCATACCCGGCGATGCGGTCATGCACGAACGCCCGCAGGGGCGCGGCTACGTGCGCCTGGAAACGACCGCTGCTTTCCCCTGGCCGACGACGGATAGCGGCCGGACGGTTGCGGGCCACGAGTTTCACTATTCCGCACTGGAGCGGCTGGAAGCTCCCGATCACTATGCCTTCAGGGTCCTGCGTGGTACCGGCCTGGACGGAAAACACGATGGCTACGTCTACCGGAACCTGCTGGCCTGTTACAGCCACCAGCGCAACACACGCAGCAACCGCTGGACACAGCATTTCCTCGCATTCGTCGCGCAGTGCAAGGCACACCCGGACAGGCCCGGCACCCGCGACGATCAACACTCAAGTAAAAGGTAAAACGACATGATTACAGTCACCCCGGATGCCGCCGGGAAAATCCTCGAATCCGCCAAACTGAGCGATAGTGAAGGCATGCCCCTGCGTATTGCGGTCACCCGCATGGAAGACGGCAGTTTTCACTATGCACTGGGCTTTGACGACATCCGCCACGATGACGACAAAAGCTTTCACTCGGAGGGCATTGATATCATTGTCGGATCACCGAGTGCCGAGTTACTCAACGGCACCGTGATCGACTACGTGGAGCTGGACGGCAACAAGGAAATCATCTTCATCAACCCCAACGACCCGGCCCGGCAGAGCCAGGGCTAGAACGCCCACTTTACGGCTGATCGGCGCTATAATGGCCGCATGAAAACCAGTGCGAGGCGCTTGTGAATCCGGATTATCGCGTTAAAGGCGACTATGACTATGTCGCCCGGCGACAAAGCGATCGCCAGCGCCGCCTGCACCTGCTGGACTGGCCGACCACGCGTCAGTTCCTGCGGGCACTGTCTGCGCTTGGCATCCTGCTGTTTATCCTTGGCATTCTGAATATCTGGTTTTACCTTTCAGCCAACACCAGTAGCTGGCTGCACCTCGCCAACAGCATCCTGCTGATCGGTGGTGTCATGCTGTTGTCTTTCGCCGTGTACAGCGCGCGGCGGGATTTCCTCACCCCGTTGACCGAACTGCGTGACTGGGTCAGACAGATGCGCAACGGCCACCTGAGTGCGCGCCTGCCACAATCGCCGTTACCGGACTTCAGCACCCTGTACCAGGACATCAACCTGCTCGGCGAACGCCTGGAATCGCTATCCATAGACCTGCAGTCCGAAGTGGAAAAGCAGACCAATCGCATCCAGCAGAAGACCCACTCCCTGGAAATTCTCTATGACGTCGCTGCCAACATCAACGCGGCGCGTGACCTCGAAGATCTGCTGACCCGCTTTCTGCACACGCTCAAGGATGTGGTTGCGGCGCGCGCGGGAACGGTTCGCATGCTGACACCCGACGGCAATATGAAACTGATCGCCAGCAGCGGCCTCGCCCCGGAAGTCGTCGAGCAGGAACAACTCATCAGCGTCGACCGCTGCCTGTGCGGCAAGGCAGCGCAGAGGGGCGAAGTCTATGCCCTCGAGGACCTGAACAGCTGCAACCAGTTCGCCGGCCGGCCGTTCTTCGAAAATAACAGCATTGAAATGGTAGCCGTGCCGTTGCGCTACCGCGGACAGGTGCTGGGCGTATACAACCTGTTTACCGAACAGCACGGACTGGTCGAGCGCGAGGACATGAAAAACCTGCTGACCAGCATCGGTCATCACCTGGGCATGGCAATAGAGAAATCGCGCCTCGACGAGGAAGCCAACCTGCTGTCCATCATGGAAGAGCGCACCCGGCTGGCCAACGAACTGCACGATTCACTGGCACAGAGCCTGGCCAGCCTCAAGTTCCAGGTACGCGTACTCGATGAGTTGTTGCACAGCGGCTCGGAAGCCGCCCTGTGGCAGGAAATGGAACTCATCGAGAACAGCCTGGACGAAGCCTATACCGAACTGCGCGAGCTGATTGCACACTTCCGCGCACCGGTGGACAAACGCGGTCTGCTGCCCGCTGTCGAACAGGCCGTGGAACGCTTCCGGCGCAATTCGGGTATCAGTGCCTTTCTGCAGATCGAGTGGGACAGCGTGGACCTGCCTGCCGAAGTGGAAATCCAGGTGTTGCGCATCATCCAGGAAGCACTGGCGAATATCCGCAAACACAGTGAAGCCAACGCGGTACGCGTCATGCTGCGGGCCGGTGATGAAAACCGCTACATGATACTGATCGAGGATGACGGCATCGGTATCCAGAGCAAGGTGCTGGACAGCAGTCCCGGTGAGCACCTTGGCCTGAAAATCATGCAGGAACGCGCCACCCGTATCGGCGGAGAGTTGAAGATCGAAAGCGATACGGGCGAAGGCACCCGTATCATTCTCGGTTTTCCCCACGACGCCGGTGCCACGACACCCGGCCCGACTGTGACAGTAGAACCTCCGGTTCGCTCGGCAGGCTGATCATGACCTTGCGCGTTCTGTTGATCGATGACCATACCCTGTTCCGGGTCGGGCTGGAGGGCCTGCTTGCGCACCGCAATATCGATGTCATCGCGTCGATCGGGGACGGTCGCGAAGGCCTGCAGTGCGCTGCCGACCTGAACCCTGACATTGTCTTGCTGGACATGCGCATGCCGGACATCAACGGCATCGGCGTGTTGAAAAAACTGCGCGAAACCGGTTTCCAGAATCCCGTCGTCATGCTGACCACCAGCACGGACGAACACGACCTGGTCGAATCGCTGCGCAACGGCGCCCAGGGCTATTTGCTGAAAGACATGGAACCCGACGAACTGGTGCTGGCGCTGCGGGATATCGTTGCCGGCAAGACCGTGGTGGCACCCGATCTTGCCCCGGTGCTGGCCAAGGTGGTGCAGGGAGACGGCACCCTGCCGGATGAAGCCTCGCCTTTCGACGAACTGACGCCACGCGAAGGTGAAATTCTCAGCCTGCTGGCGGAAGGCCAGAGCAACAAGGTCATCGCGCGCAACCTGGGCATCTCCGACGGCACGGTCAAACTGCACGTAAAGGCCATACTGCGCAAACTCGGCGTCCACTCCCGTGTCGAAGCAGCGGTCATGGCCGTCGAACAGGGACAACGCGGCAACCACGACAGTGTCCACTGAACGATATGACAAACCAGGCTGACACAGTGAAGACCATCGAGGACTTCATCGCAGAAGCCCTGCAGACAGTTGAGGAATTGTTCCCGTGGGACCTGGAAGAGGCACTGCAGAACACTCCCGACCTGCTGCTGCTGGATATTCGCGAGCCCTACGAATTTGACGCCATGCATATCGAGGGAGCGATCAATGTCCCGCGCGGCATACTGGAAACCGCCTGCGACTACGATTACGAAGAGACCCGTCCCGAGCTTGTAGAGGCACGTGACCGCGATATCGTGGTGATATGCCGCTCCGGCAAGCGCAGCGTGCTTGCTGCTGATGTTTTGCAACAGATGGGGTACCGGAAGATCAGATCGCTGAAAACCGGTATGCGCGGCTGGAGTGACTACGAGCAGGATATGGTAAACGGCAACGGCGAACCGGTCGACGAGGACAGCGCCATCGATTACTTTACGCCGAAGCTGCGCCCGGAACAGTTAAGCAAATAGCAGGCACGGCAGCGGAGCACGATGCTCAGTCGTAGCGTTTCCGGTCCTTGCGCCGGGTGCCCGACTTCTGGGCAATGACACCGTGGATCGATTCGATACCCGCCAGCTCGATAACCTCGTCGTAGGCCTGATTCACGCATTTCAGCAATAAGCGCTCACCGTCGATGACCAGCTGGCGGAAATAGAATTCGTCGTTATGGTTGGCAACCACAAAACAACCGTCCTTCACATGACCTTCCGGATCGACCACGATGACGCAACCGTGCTCGAACTCGGGCTCCATCATATCGCCGAGCACCCTGAGTGCGAACGGTTCTGCTGCGGAACATCCGGTGGCTTCCATCTGTCACCCCCCTGGTAGAGACAATCGCTGAAGGCGGCATTTTAACACGCCCCGGCAGTCCGGTCCGACACACATAATGTGCCTGTGCACCCCTGCACGCGATTTATTTATTTCCATTTTAAAACAGCATGTTATATTAACAGGATATTACACCCCGGCGACCCCGGGCAAAGCTCTAAAGTAAGCCGCTGTAACGCCGCCACACTCAGCAATACCGGTTTCACCGCTTGTAAAAGGAATGCCCGTGACCCCGCAGGACCTGGTTTCACGCAATGTGCGTCTTGTCTCGCTCCCTGAAGTCTGTATACAGGTTCAGGCACTCGCTGATTCTCCGTATACCACCGCCCAGGATATCGGCGACGTGGTCGGCAAGGACACCGCCCTTACCACCCGCCTGCTGAAGCTGGTAAACAGCGCCTATTTCGGCCTGCCGAGAAAAGTCGACACAGTGACACGCGCCGTCAACATGATCGGTATGCGTGAACTGCGCAACCTGACCATGGCGGCTTCCGCGGCGGAAGTGTTCTCGCGTATCCCCGGCAATCTGATCGACATGGCCGCATTCTGGCAGCACAGCGTGTACTGCGGCCTGCTGGCGCGCAACTTCGCCCAGCGCTGCAACGTACTGCACAGCGAACGCCTGTTTACGGCGGGCCTGCTGCACGATGTCGGTCGTCTGCTGATGCTGACCAAACTGCCGGACCAGATCACCCTGGCCGAATCCATGCGCCTGGAATCCGACCGCGACATATGCGATATCGAACGTGAACTGGTGGGCTTTGATCACGCCGAGACCGGCCAGGCCCTGCTGCAGCACTGGAACATGCCGCAAAACCTGTGCATATCGGTGCTCTACCATCACAATCCGCAGGATGCACACGATGCACACCTGGAAGCCGCGCTGCTGCATATTGCCAATCAGGTCACGCACTGCGCACAGGAAAGCAAGGACCCGCTGGGCTCACAGTTCTACGACCCCTACGGCGCGCTGCTGGATTCCGACCTGAATGCCATGGACATCGCAACGGCAGCCGTCTCGGCCATCAGGCCGGAAGCGCTGACGCTGACAAAAATCGACAGGGATGCCATTACCGCCGCCATCGACAAGAGCGCGGCAGCATTCAACCAGGTACTGGACCTGCTATACCCGATGGCCTGGGAAACGCCCAACTAATCCACGGCAGCCCAGTAATACCAGCTCGCGATGGTTCGATACGGCCGCCACTTTTCGGCAAGCGCCAGGTAGGTGTCATAGCCGGCCTCTTCCGGCAGGCCATAGTGCATCCTGATCGACTTGCGCAGGGCCAGGTCACCGATCGGCAACACATCCAGTCGCCCCAGCGAGAACATCAGTAACATATCCGCGCTCCAGCGCCCGATACCCGGCAGCGCCATCAACAACCCGGACACCTGTTCATCGTCCAGCTGTTCCAGCTGCTCCAGGTCCAGCTCCCCGCAACGCGCGCGCCTGGCGATCTCCCGGATGTAACGGATCTTCGCACCGCTGAGCCCGCAGCTGCGCAGACTGCGTTCCTGTACGCGGTAAAAATGCTGCGGCTGAAACAGCTCTGTCGCAAGACGCTGCTGCAGGCGCCGCAAAATGGTCTGCGCCGCACGCACCGACAGCTGCTGATTGATAATGGCCCAGACCAGGGTGTGAAAGTGCGGTTTGGGATCCTGCATCAGGGTGCAGGGGCCCTGTTGTCGAATAACGTCCGCCAGCACCGGATCGACACGTTGCAAATGACGCTCGGCCTTGCGAATGCGGGCTTTCATGCTCCGCCCTGCCCTGCGGACAACACGGCATAGCTGACAATGGCCATACCGGCCGCGGCAACTGTCGCGGGACGCTTCCAGCCGTTCAGCAGTAACAGGACGACCAGGGTCCAGCCCAGCAAAAGGGGCCAGTAACGCATCTCATCCAGCACCATTGTCTCCCTGCGGATCTACCCGGTGCCAGTTTTCATCGTCCCGGTAAACCTCGTGCTTGGCCCAGTCGGCAAACTCCTGTCGCGTCGCCACCCCGCTGGTGCGTCGCCCGTCACCCGCCATGACCTTGTAGATGAGCATGCTTTCCGGGTCATCCGCCGCACCCGACTCGTCGACAATCCGCCGTACCGACCACTGGCTGCCATACTTGCCGTTACTGTAGCAGTGCCCCGCCCGCAGATCCCCGGGCCGAAACCGGCTGGCGGCCGAACGCCGGGTCGCGAGCCGGTAGATCGCCAGCAGGTCCTGCTCGGATACATCGATAAAGGAATCGACTTCGTGCAATGCGTACACCAGGTCCTCGTGTGAAATCGAGGAGCGGGCCTGCAACTGCGGCTCGTCGGCAGACCCGGCCTTTTTCTTCAGACCGGCCGGATAGCGACGCCACGCAAAGGGATAATTAAACAGCACGGCAACCGTAACGATCACCAGCACATTGAGCAGCACCGGCGTGATCACAAACTGGTAACCCATTGCATGCACGCTTTCACCGCCCACCACCGCAGCCAGCGCGCTGGCGCCGCCGGGTGGGTGGATACAACGCAGGTAGTGCATGACACCAATCGCCAGCGCCACCGCCAGTGCCGCAGCCAGCAGGGTATCCGGCACCAGCTTCGCGCAACTCACACCGATGACCGCCGATACCAGGTGTCCGCCGATCACCGGCCAGGGCTGGGACAGCGGACCGTGCGGAACGGCAAACAGCAACACGGCGCTGGCGCCCATGGAAGCCACTATCAGCGCCGCGGCAAGCGGACCGACAAATGCACTGCTGACCTGCAGGATGCCATAGATCCCCAGAAAACCGCCGATGGCGGAGATCACACGCTCGGTATGACTGACCGGGCTGAGTTCAACACCCAGCAGGCGTAGCCACGGACTGTCCGGATGCTTGCTCATGAGCGTTCTCCCAGCAATGTGACCAGCTCATCCTCCGACAGTACCGGCACACCCAGCGCCTCTGCCTTTGCCAGTTTGGAGCCGGCCTTTGCACCGGCGATGAGCGCCGTGGTTTTTTTTGACACGCTGCCGGATACTTTCGCCCCCAGCGCCTGCAGTTTCTGTTTCGCCTCTTCCCGCGTTATGCCGGACAGCGTACCGGTCAACACATAGGTCCTGCCCTGCAGCGGCTGGTGGGTGACGGGCTCGACATCCGGCCAGTGGATACCCGCGTCCTGCAGGCGCACGATAACTTCCCGGTTATGTGGCTGGCGGAAAAACTGCACGATGTGCTGCGCCACCACCGGCCCGATATCGTGTATGGCTTCCAGCTGTTCCTGCGAGGCCTGCATCAGCGCATCGAGATTACCGAATTCGCCGGCCAGTGTCCGCGCGGTGGCATCACCGACTTCGCGAATACCGAGGGCATACAGAAAACGGTCCAGCGTTGTATCCTTGCTCTTCTGCAGGGCCCTGACCAGGTTGTGCGCCGACTTCTCGCCCATACGCTCAAGACCGGCAAGCGCCTCGGCTGACAGGTCGTACAACCCGGCCACGTCCGCCACCAGCTTGCGGTCCACCAGCTGTTCGACCAGCTTGTCACCCAGTCCCTCGATGTCCATGGCGCGCCGCGAGGCAAAATGCTTGATCGCTTCCTTGCGCTGCGCTTCACAGTACAGGCCACCGGTACAGCGCGCCACGGCCTCGCCGTCCAGCCGTTCGATATCCGAACCGCACACCGGGCAGTGGCTCGGCATCACAAAAGCCTTTGCATCGTCCGGCCGTCTGTCCAGGATAACAGATACGATCTCGGGTATAACGTCACCTGCACGGCGAACAATGACCGTGTCGCCAACGTGCACGTCCTTGCGCCGGACCTCGTCTTCGTTGTGCAATGTGGCATTGGTCACCGTCACACCGCCGACAAACACGGGTTCCAGTCTGGCCACCGGTGTAATGGCGCCGGTGCGACCGACCTGCACATCGATCGCCACTACCCGGGTCAGCTCTTCCGCGGCGGGAAACTTGCGTGCGATCGCCCAGCGCGGGGCGCGCGCAACGAAACCCAGCCGCCGCTGCAGATCCAGGCGGTCTACCTTGAATACCACCCCATCGATATCGAACGGCAGGCTGCTGCGCTGTTTCTCCAGCGCACGGTAGTACTGTATACAACCCTGCAGACCCGCCACGCGTTCGATGCCGGGGTAGACACGCAGACCCCACCCGCGCAGCTGTTGCAGTATCTCGCTGTGCCGCTCGGCCAGGCGCCCGTTCTCGACCAGCCCCGTACCATAGCAATACATCTCCAGCGGACGCTGGGCGGTAATCTTCGGGTCCAGCTGGCGCAGGCTGCCGGCGGCCGCGTTACGGGGATTTACAAAAGTTTTCTGTTCCTGCTGCACGGCACGTTCGTTGAGTTTGCGAAAGCCCGCGTGGGAAATAAACACTTCACCCCGGACTTCCAGCCGTTGCGGGTAGTCATCGCCCAGCAGGCGTAACGGCACCGACTTGATAGTACGCACGTTCAGCGTGATATCCTCGCCCCGGTTGCCGTCGCCGCGCGTGGCGCCGCGCTTCAGCACGCCATCTTCATATAACAGGCTTACCGCCAGGCCATCCAGCTTCGGCTCCGCAACATAGTCCACGCTTTCCAGTTCCAGGCGTTCGCGTACGCGACGATCGAACTCGCCCAGTTCCTCGTCATCGAAGGCATTATCGAGCGACAGCATCGGCACCTCGTGCTGCACCTCACCGAATGCACTCAGTGGTTCGGCGCCGACACGCCGGGTGGGAGAATCTTCTGTAAGCAGTTCGGGGTGGGCCTGTTCGAGATCCTGCAGCTCGCGCAACAGGCGGTCGTATTCGGCGTCGGGAACCTGCGGATCGTCGAGTACGTAATAGCGGTAGTTATGCAGCTGAATCTGCTCGCGGAGCTGCGCCGCACGACGTGCCGGGTCCACCTTCTTCTTCGACAGGCCCGTTATGACGCGGCCCTGCGCAGGAACCGGTCCTCGACGATGCCTTCGCGTATCTGCATCAGCGCCTGGTGGGTAATCACACACTGTTTCTGGTCCTGCAGCTCACCACCCAGTTCCACCGCCAGGCGCTCGGTGGTATGCACGAAATCGTCGAAGGCCTCGACCGGGTCCAGCGGACCGGGCAACTGCAGGAACAGCGTAATCCCGGGCGTCGAGAAACCGCGCATGTCTTCCGCCGGAAAGGCGCCGGGTTTCACCAGGTTGGCGACGCCGAAAACGGCCTCCTGCCGACCGGCGGAGACGGTTACGCGCTGATAGATACCCCGCTCGTCGAATTGCAACTTGTTGTTCTGCAGACTCTTGTACAGGGCATCCCCGGAAAACACGCCACCTTGCGGGGCCACCACGGAAATAATCAGCAGTCGCTCGCTATTTGTGGCGGTGACCCGCCCGGACTCACTGCCCGACATCACCTGTTCCATACGCGCCAGTTCCTGCGCGATCGCCTCCTCGTCGGGTTCATCCGTCTCGCGCTGCCTGAGCGTCGGATCGGAACAATCGGCGGTGGTTTTACGGGGACGGTTCTGGAAACGGGTCCAGACAAAAACGGCGAGTATGACCCCGGCGCCAAACAGCAACAGGATCAGGCGCAGGTCATCCATACTCAGACCGCCGCGAGTTGTACCGCTTCGTCGATGTCGACCGCCACCAGGCGGGATACGCCGGGTTCGTGCATGGTCACGCCGGTCAGCTGATACGCAAGATCCATGGTGATCTTGTTATGGGTAATGAAAATAAACTGCACACGCTCGGACATCTCTCTCACCATGTCACAGAAGCGGCCAACATTGGCATCGTCCAGTGGTGCGTCGACCTCATCGAGAATACAGAAAGGCGACGGGTTCAGTTCGAAGATGGAAAACACCAGCGCCACGGCAGTCAGCGCCTTCTCGCCCCCGGACAGCAGGTGGATAGTGCTGTTGCGTTTGCCGGGCGGGCGGGCCATGACCGTCACGCCGGCATCCAGCAGGTCCTCTCCCGTCATTTCCAGGTAGGCGTGCCCGCCACCGAACAGACGTGGAAACATTTTCTGCAAACCGTTGTTGACCTTGTCGAAGGTTTCCTTGAAACGCGTGCGCGTCTCGCGGTCGATCTTGCGAATCGCGTTCTGCAATGTTTCCAGCGCCGAGGACACGTCCTCGTGCTGGGCATCCAGGTACTTTTTGCGCTCGGACTGTTCTTCGTATTCCTCGATGGCCGCCAGGTTGATCGGACCCAGTCGCTGGATACGCGTCGACAGCCGTTCGGCTTCCTGCTCCCACGTTTCCACCGTGGCATCTTCGACCAGCTCTTCCACCAGGGTCGACAACTCGAAGCCGCTTGCACCGATCTGCTCGAGCAACGTTTCGCCGCGCACCCTGGTTTCCTGCCAGTCCAGTTTTTCCTGACCCAGTTGCTCGCGCAGTTTCTGCACGGCGTCGTCTTTCCGGTGGCGTTCCTGTTCGCCTTCGCGCAAACGGAATTCTATGGCCTCGACCTTTTTCCGTTCGGCAGCCAGCTCGGCCTCGACCGCGAGGCGTTTCTGTAATTGCTCGGCCAGTTCTTCTTCCATGGCCTGCAACGGTGCTTCGCTCTCCGCCAGCGCCTTGCGCAACTCGTCGCGGCGCTGCTGCAGGTGACTCTGCTGGCTGCGCATACGCTCGAGGTTCTGGGTAGTGGTTTCCTGCTCGGTGTGCCACGACCGGTATTTCAGTTCCAGCTCATGGGCCTGGTCGCGGTCGCGCTGGGCGGTGGCGCGCGCTTCCTCCAGCGTGCTGCGCAGGCGGTCGCGTTGCGCCTGCCGCTGTTCGCGCTCGTCCGCGAGGCTGTCCAGACCGGCGAGTGCCGCGTGCAGGCTCTTGCGCGCCGCAGCGACCGCCGCATTGTCCTCGTCCTGCTGCGTACCGATTTCACCGGCTTCCCTGTGCAGCGCGGCACTGCGTTTATGCAACTGTTCCAGGCGCGTGCGACGCGCATCCAGCTGGGCGCGCGCTTCACTGAACTGGCGGTGCGCCTGGTTGGCTTCCTGCTGCAACTCTTCACGGCGCGCCTCGGTCGCCGCTTCCAGGTCAGAAACGACCTTCCTGTTCACTTCAATTTGTTCTTCTATCTGCTTGATTTCTTTCTCTCGTTCAAGAATACCTGCCTGGGCATTCTCGTCGCGGGCCACGCGCAACCAGCCCCTTCCCAGCCATACACCGTCCGCAGTAATCACGGACTCGTGTTCCGCCAGGCCGGCACGCAGCTGCAAGGCGGTCGGCAGTGAGTCGGCGATATACACACCCGCCAGCAGACCGGCCAGTGACCAGGGCGCGCGCACCTTGCCGGCCAGCAGGTCACCACCGGCAGCCGATGCAGCATTTTCAGCTGCACGTGTATCGACCAGCGACAACGAGCCGTGCCCGAGTTCACCCAGCGCCGTCGCCAGCTCGTCATCGGCGTCGACACACACGGCTTCCAGGTAATGCCCCAGCACGGTTTCAACCGCGCGCTCCCAGCCGGCATCGACATCCAGCTGCTTGGCCAGCCGTGGCGCATCACACAGACCGCGCGCATTCAGCCAGCCATTGATCTCACCCTCACCCAGCTCGCCCAGCGCCGCCTGCTGCAGGGCCTGCAGGGAAGCCATACGACCGTGCAGTGACTGCTGCTGGTTTTGTGCCTCGTTCAGTTCACCCTGCTGGGCACGGGTGGATTCGCGCAGTAACTCAATGCGCGCGCGCAATGCTTCCAGTTGCTCCTGCAATTGCTGTGCGTGCTGCTGGCGTTCTTCAGCCAGCGTTTCCAGATCAGCGATTTCGGCTTCCAGCGCACTGCCGTCGAGCTGCTGTTGTTCCAGCTCGATACGTTGCCGGCGCTGCGTGAGCTGCATCAGGTGGCGATCGAGGTGGTCGATGCGGGTACGCTCGACCTGGGCGGTCTGCGAACATTCGTTGGCGCGGGTATTGAACGCCTCCCACTCGGACTGCCAGGCCTGCATTTCCTGCTCCGCCTGCTCACGCGCCGCGCGCGAAGCCCGGGCACGGGACTCTGCCTGCTCGCGCAACGGCTCGATTTCAGCCAACTCCCTGGCCAGCAATTCCAGGCGTTCGCTGTCGATCCTGATGTGCGCCTGCACTTCATTCCAGGCCTGTTCGGTTTTCTCCAGCTCTTCCTGCTGGCTGTTGCGCGTTTCCCTGCCGTGCTGGATAGCCTGCTCGACACGCGCGACCTCGGCGCCGAGTTCGTAGTAGCGCCCCTGTACCTCGTTGAAAAGATCCGACACCTCGATGTGCTCGGCGCGCCCTGTCTCCAGCGCCGCTTCCACGGCGCGCAATTCGGCGGTCAGCGCCTGCAGGCGTGTTTCCTGTTCCTGGATACGCCGACGCCGGTCGCCACTTTCCTCGTGCAGTTCGTGATAACGCAATGTCAGCAACTCTGCCTTGACCCGGCGTTCTTCCTCGCGCAACACCTTGAAGCGTTCAGCGGCACGGGCCTGGCGTTTCAGTTTCTCAAGCTGTTTCTCAATTTCCTCTCGCAAGTCATTTAGTCTGGAGAGATTTTCATGCGTATGCTTTATGCGTCTTTCGGTTTCCTTGCGGCGTTCCTTGTATTTGGATATGCCGGCGGCCTCTTCGAAAAACACACGCAGGTCTTCGGGTTTGGCTTCGATCAGGCGCGAGATCATGCCCTGCTCGATAATCGAATAACTGCGCGGACCGAGTCCGGTGCCGAGGAAAATATCGGTAATGTCGCGGCGCCGGCAGCGTGTACCGTTCAGGAAATACCCCGACTGCCCGTCGCGCGCCACCTGGCGCCGGATAGCGATCTCGCTGTAGTTGGCGTACTGGCCACCGATACTGCCATCGGCATTGTCGAACACCAGTTCCACGGACGCCTGCGCGACCGGCTTGCGCGCGCTGGAACCGTTGAAAATAACATCCGCCATCGAGTCACCGCGCAGGTTCTTGGCGGACGATTCCCCCATCACCCAGCGCACCGCGTCGATCACATTGGATTTGCCACAGCCGTTCGGCCCGATGATGCCGATCAGATCGGACGGGAACTGCACAACTGTAGGATCGACAAAGGACTTGAAACCGGAAAGTTTGAGCTTGCTTAGCCGCATCCGTGGACGATACCGATCTGCAACAGCGGTGACAAGACTTGACACGGTTTCCGCATAAATTAAAGCGTCCGGTGGCGAAAAATCCGTCAGCCCCGCATCGCCGCTAAAATGACGCCGGCAGATTTTTTGAACCGCCAGGGCGCAGAGATCGCCAGGGAAGAAAAATGTTTTTCTTTGGGACCTTTGCGTCCTGGCGATGCAAACATTTTCCGCTCTCCCCGCCCCCGAAACCTGCCCCGGCATACCCTGTATATACGGTTATTTCTACATATCAAACGCAACTCCTTGTTCCGGGCTGACTTGTACTGCCCGGACCTGTTCCTGTATCTTGCGCGCATGTCGACACAAGCCGGTAAAACCCTCGAAACCTTTGACAATCCGCACCCGGGACGCGACTACACCATCCGCATTCGCATACCGGAGTTCACCTGTCTGTGCCCGAAAACCGGCCAGCCGGATTTCGCCGTTCTGAATCTTGATTATGTTCCGGACCGGCGTTGCGTGGAGCTGAAATCACTGAAGATGTATATCTGGTCGTTTCGCGACGAAGGCGCTTTTCACGAGGATGTCACCAACCGCATTCTGGATCGGCTGGTTGCGACCTGCGCGCCGCGCTTCATGCGGCTGACGGCTGAATTCAATGTGCGCGGCGGGATTTATACCACCGTGGTTGCCGAGCACAGGGACCCTGACTGGCACATCCCCCGGAAAGTCGAACTACCCTGAGCCGGCCAGGGGGGGGGTATCCCGCAGTCGCGGTCGCCTGAGCGCGACTGTAAAGCGTAACAATCGCGCCGAAGTACGGCGCTCCTGTGGCGTTTACCGAAAATGTCTATGCGTCTGTTTATCGGAATTGATGTCGGTACGTCCGCCTGCCGGGCCTGCGCTATCGATGAGCGCGCCCGGATTGTGGCACGGGCCCGGCGCGACCTCCCGCCCCCGCAACGGGACGGGAACTGCGTTGAACAGGACAGCGGGATCTGGTGGCAGGCCCTGGCACAGACGCTGGATGCACTCAACCGACACATCGACCCCGTACAGGTCAGCCGTATCGCGCTGGACGGCACCTCGGGCACGCTGCTGCTGTGCACGCGCGACGGCACGGCATTGACCCCCGGACTGATGTACAACGATGCCCGGGCCGTAACGGAAGCCCGGCTCATTGCCGCGGTTGCGCCGCCCGACAGTGCCGCGCTGGGTGCCGCTTCCGGGCTGGCCAAACTGCTCTGGCTCCGCAACAGTCTCACCGACACCGACTACCTCGCATTACACCAGGCCGACTGGCTGGCAGGCAAACTGGCGGGACGGTTTGCCTGCAGTGACGAAAACAATGCCCTGAAAACCGGCTACGACCCGCTGCAACGCCGCTGGCCGGCATGGCTGGACAAACTGTCTGTCGCACCTCGGCAACTACCGCAGGTGCTGCCGTCGGGAGCGCTGATCGGCACTGTCAGCGCTGTCGCGCGCCAACGCTGGGGCTGGCCGTCCGATGCGGCAGTGGTTGCGGGCACCACTGACAGCACCGCGGGTTTCATTGCCACCGGTGCGGGCACGCCCGGCACGGCGGTCACCGCGCTGGGCAGTACGCTGGTCGTCAAGGTACTGTCCGAGCGGCCGGTGAGCGCAGCGGACTATGGCGTCTACAGTCACCGCCTGGGCGATCGCTGGCTGGCGGGTGGCGCTTCCAACGCGGGGGGCGCCGTGCTGCGCAGCCTGTTCGGCCGTTGCGACATGCACCGCTACACACGGCTGATGCACCCGCACCGGCCAACCGGGCTGGACTACTATCCTTTGCCTGCGCGTGGTGAACGCTTCCCGATCCGGGACCCGCTGATGGAACCCGTGCTGGAACCCCGTCCGTCCTCGGATGCACTATTTTTCCAGGGCATACTGGAGGGACTGGCGCACATCGAACAGCGCGCCTATCGTTTGCTGGCCGAGCTGGGCGCACCCTTTCCGGAGCAGGTGCTGACCGTTGGCGGCGGCGCGGCAAACAACGGCTGGATGGAGATTCGCCGACAACTGTTAAGCGTGCCCGTAACCCGCGCGCAGCACCAGGAAGCGGCGTTCGGGGCAGCGCTGCTGGCTCGCCGGGGCCATGCATAAACCGGCAGGGGCGGATCCGTTCGCGGGCAAGCCTGCTCCTACCGGTTCAGACCGTTTTCCCTGACCCAGATCGCAGTGGCACCCGCAACCGCCGCCGGCATGACGATGAAGTTGACCACCGGTATCAGCGTGCAGAGCATCACCAGCCCGCCAAAACTCCACGCCAGCAACGGACGCTTGCGCAAGCGTGCGCGCTGGTCCCTGAAAAACAGGTGATGGTTGGCCATCGGGTAATCCATGTACTGCACGGTCATCATCCAGGCGCTGAACAGCACCCACAGGACGGACACCGCCACATTGACCAGCGGAACCAGCAACAGCAGCAACAGGGGTAGCGCACGCAACGCAAAATAAAGCAGTTTGCGCAACTCGGACATGATGCTGGGCAGGATATCGCGCAACAGCTGGCGCCAGTCACCCTGCAGCTCCGTGCCGGCCAGATGGCGTTCCACCGCTTCCGCCAGCAAGCCGTTGAAAGGCGCGGCAATCAGATTGGCCAGGATAGAAAACCCGTAAAAAATCACCACCAGGCTGGTGAGCACGAAGACCGGTATCACGATATAGCGCAGCCAGTGCAACCACTCGGGCAAACCGCCGATCATGGCGCGCGAGGACCCGTCCACCCAGCCGTAGGCCCAGCCGATCAAGCCGCCGAACAACAGGATATTGATGAGCAACGGCATCACTACAAAGCGCCGCAGACCGGGTTTACGCAACAGGGAAAAGCCCTCGAGCAAATAACCCGCGCCCCTGAACAAGTCTTTCATGATTCAATCCACCCGTTGTTTCACGTAATAAAATCCGCCAGTCGCCGCACACCCTGCTGAAGTTTCTGCAGCGATGTCGTATAGGCGAAGCGCACGTGCTGTGCGGCCCGGTAGTCCCCGAAATCGATACCCGGCGTTATGGCGACACAGGCCTTTTCCAGCAATTCAGTCGCAAAGGCAAAGCTGTCAGCGCTGAAGCGGCTGCAATCGGCATACAGGTAAAAGGCGCCCTGCGGTTCGACCGGGATGCCAAAGCCGAGTTCTCTCAGCGCCGGCAGCAGATAGTCACGGCGGCGCTGGAATTCGCCGCGACGTTGTTCGAGCACATCCCTTGCAGGGGGAGTAAAAGCGGCCAGCGCGGCGTGCTGGGCCGGCGTCGACGCTGCCAGAAACAGGTTCTGCGCCAGCATATCGAGGTGATCAATATACGCCTCGGGCGCTACCAGCCAGCCCAGCCGCCAGCCGGTCATACCGAAATACTTGGAAAAACTGTTGATGACGAACATGTCCTCGCCCAGTGCGAGCGCCGTTTCCGGCTCGCCGTGATAGCACAGGTTCTGATAGATCTCATCGACAATCAGCACACCGGCACGCGCCCGGATCACTTCCAGCATGGCCTGCAGGGCGCTACGGGAAACGACCGTGCCGGTAGGGTTGGACGGGCTGGCCAGCATCACACAGCTGCTGTGTTCGCTCCAGTGCTGTTCCAGTGCGGCGGCGGACAGCTGGTAATCGTGCTCCGGCCCGACCGGGATCATGACCGCTTCACCCCCATACAGGTAGACAAAATTCCGGTTACAGGGATAACCGGGGTCCGCCATCAACACCTGGCTGCCGGGATCGACCAGCGCCGCCAGTATCAACTGCAAGGCACCGGAAGCACCGGGGGTTATCAGAATCCGCCGGGCATCGACACTGACACCAAACCGGTCGCGGTAGTGGCGCGCAACAGCCGCGCACAACTCGGGCAGCCCCACTGCCGGCGTATAGTGCGTCAACCCCTGTTGCAGTGCACGGATACCGGCATCTGTTACCGGCTGAGGCGTTACAAAATCCGGCTCGCCGATCTCCATGTGCACAACGGAACGCCCCTGCGCCTCCAGTTCGCGCGCCCGCGCAAGCAGTTTCATGACGTGGAAAGGGGTGATGGAAGCGAGGCGCTGTGCTGGCAATGTAGTACCTCCCGCTGCCGTCAGGAATGCAGGGTGCGCAACAGATCGACATTGACCATGGTGTGGCCGTGCGCCGTTCCGGAAATAACCCGGAACGGATTATCGGGTTCACCCAGGTGGTCCAGCACCAGCGCCGCAGCGCTGAAATCGTGATCCAGTGTATACGCGCTGACCGTCACCAGTGTCTGCAGACCCGCCGCCCGCGAGGAAAGCAAACCGTTGGCGGAATCCTCAAAGGCCAGGCACTCCCCGGCACTGATGCCCATCGCCTGCATGGCGTAGTGGTAGATATCCGGTGCCGGCTTCTTTGCCGGCACGACCCCGCCGGCAGCGATCACCTCGAACCAGCTTTCCGCGTCCGGCGCCAGGTTGTGTTGCAGCAGTGCCGATACATTGGCCGGCGTTGTCGTCGTTGCAATACCCAGGCGCAGACCGGCCTGCCGCGCCTCAGTGAGCAGGCGCTTTACGCCGGGCCGCATCGGCAGCTTTCCCGCCGCTACGGTTTCCGTGTAAATCGCCGTCTTGGCGACATGCAGGGCCGCGATGTACGCATCGAGATCCCCGGGAGCGGTAAATTCCGGCAAATCCTTTTCCAGGTAATAGCGGATACGCTCCTTGCCGCCGGTGACAGCCAGCAACCCGGTGTACATTTGTTGTGACCAGTGCCAGTCCAGCCCCGCCTGCTCAAAGGCCGCATTGAAGGACTGCCGGTGAATTTCCTCGGTTTCCGCCAGTGTGCCATCAACATCAAAAAGTAGTGTTGTCAGTTTGTTCATTCCAGTCATCTGCTTTTAATTCAGGTGGCAGCCATGCTGCCAGGCGGGCATAAGTATCATATCGCGGGCGTATTAGCCTACAGCACGGACAAAACCTGCAACAAGTAAAATCGGCCATCGGGGAATTTGTTGTTTTCGCGCTTGACTCGACCCATGGACAGCCGGAAACTACCGCACTTGGATTCGCCCGGCGTTAAATACTTGCCTGCAATCGCGGATTCTGCTATAGAGCACGGCTTGTTTTATTTTGTTGGTTGGGAGAGATTGAATGGCTGCCAAGAAAAAGGCTGCAAAGACCAGGGCGAAGGCAAAGAAAAAAGTTGCTGCAAAGAAGACTGTAGCGAAAAAAGCGGTAGCAAGGAAAACGGCTGCCCGGAAAAAGGCTGTCGCCAAAAAGAAAGCCGTTGCCAAAAAGAAAGCCGTTGCCAAAAAGGCGCCAGCCAAAAAGGCCGCCGCAAAGAAAAAAGCGGCTGCAAAAAAAGCCCCTGCAAAAAAAGCCGCCGGCAAATCCAGGCCGGCGAAAAAGAAGGCCGCCCGGAAACCCGCTCCACTCTCATTGTCTTCTCACGCCGGCCCGGTACCGGGTATTGCGCCCTATGCTGAGAAACGTGGCGAGGAGTACATGAATGAAGAACAGGTCGCGCATTTCCGCAACATTCTGCTGGCCTGGAAACGGGATCTGATGGAAGAAGTCGACCGCACCGTGCACCACATGCAGGATGAAGCCGCCAACTTCCCCGACCCGAATGACCGCGCCACACAGGAATCCGATTTCAGCATGGAACTGCGCGCCCGTGACCGTGAGCGCAAATTGATCAAGAAGATCGATGAGTCGCTGCTCAACCTCGATAACGATGAGTACGGCTACTGTGAATCCTGCGGCATCGAGATCGGCATCCGTCGACTGGAAGCCCGGCCTACGGCGACCCAGTGCATCGATTGCAAGACTCTCGATGAAATCCGTGAAAAACAGATGGGCTGAGGTATCAGCGGTGCAATCCCGCTCCACACTGCCCCATTATGAAAACCGGCCCAGCGCCGGTTTTTTCACTGTACAGATGCAATAGACATCTGAAATGGTGCGGAAGCCTGATTGATTTTCGTAAACCATGACTGACACAAGCTACCGGGGTCGCTTTGCCCCCTCGCCGACCGGCCCCCTGCACTTCGGTTCGCTGCTGGCTGCCGTTGGCAGTTTTCTCGATGCCCGCACCTGCGGGGGAGAATGGCTGCTGCGCATGGAAGACCTGGACCCGCCGCGGGAAGTACCCGGTGCGGCAGACGATATCCTGCGCACGCTGGAAGCGTTCGGGCTGAACTGGGACGGTGACGTCGTATTCCAGAGCCACCGGCATGCAGCATACCGGGCCGCACTGGACCAGCTCGAGCAAACGGGGGCCAGCTATCCCTGTGGCTGTACACGGCGGGAAATCCAGGCTCATGCCGGGGCAGACGAATCGCGGCAGGTGTATCCCGGAACCTGCCGTGACGGTCTGCCGGCGGGCCGCACGGCGCGCTCCATCCGGCTGCGCGTACCCGACGTAACGATCAGTTTTGACGATCGCCTGCAGGGCACCTGCACCGAGGCGCCGGGCACGCCAAGCGGGGATTTCATCCTGCGGCGGGCGGACGGCCTGTTTGCCTATCAACTGGCGGTCGTAGTCGACGACGCGGCACAGGGCATTACGCATATCGTACGCGGCGCCGATCTGCTCGACTGCACCTGCCAGCAGATTGCCCTGCAACGGGCGCTGGGATACCCCGTACCACGTTACCTGCACCTCCCCGTGGCGGTAAACGCACAGGGCGAGAAACTCGGCAAACAGACCCGGGCCCCGGCGGTAAACTCCACGCGCGCCGTCGCCACACTCTGCGCAGTGCTCGATGCGCTGGGTCAGCCGCTGCCCCCCGGGGCGGCTGACTGTAATCTGGACGATTTCTGGGAGCTGGCAACAGCAGCCTGGGAAGTGAAACGGATTCCGCAGACCCGAAGCGTCACCGGGCGTTGATACCGGTTTCCGAAACTCCGTACAATGTACCTGATCCGGATAACAAATCCAGCCAGCCAGGAGTCACTGCATGTCCCAGGAAAAGATCTACCCGGTCCCTGCAACATTCGCCGCCAACGCCCATATCAACAGGGAACGCTACCAGGAGATGTACCGGCGCTCGGTAGACGAGCCCGAAGCCTTCTGGGCAGAACAGGCGGAACAGTTCGTCAGCTGGTACAAACCGTGGGACAAGGTGCTGGAATGGGACTTTAACGCGGGGACCATTCGCTGGTTCGAAGGTGCCGAGCTGAATGTCAGCTATAACTGCGTCGACCGCCACCTGGATACACGCGCCGACCAGACCGCCATCATCTGGGAAGGCGACAATCCCGACGAAGACAAAAAAATCAGCTACCGCGAACTGCACCGGGAAATCTGCACCTTTGCCAACGTACTGAAAGCACGTGGCGTCAAAAAAGGTGACCGGGTGTGTATCTACATGCCCATGATTCCCGAAGCGGCCTACGCGATGCTGGCCTGCACCCGCATCGGCGCCGTGCACTCGGTGGTATTCGGCGGCTTTTCCCCGGAATCGATCAAGGACCGCATTCTCGATTCAGACTGCCGGGTGGTCATCACTGCCGACGAGAGCGTACGCGGCGGCAAGGCCGTCCCGCTCAAGGCCAACACCGACAAGGCACTGGCATCCTGCCCCGATGTGCATACCGTAGTGGTGGTCAAACGCACCGGGGGCGACATCGCATGGCACGATGAGCGGGATGTCTGGTTGCACGAAATTGCAGCCGGCGTGGACAGCGACTGCGAACCGGAACGCATGGGCGCCGAAGACCCGCTGTTTATCCTCTACACATCCGGCTCTACCGGCAAGCCGAAGGGCGTGCTGCACACTACCGGCGGTTACCTTTTGTATGCCGCCATGACACACAAGTACGTTTTCGACTACCAGGAAGGGGAACACTACTGGTGCACCGCCGATGTCGGCTGGATCACCGGGCACACCTATATACTCTACGGCCCGCTGACCAACGGCGCCACTACCCTGATGTTCGAGGGCATACCCACCTACCCCGACGCGGCACGCTTCTGGCAGGTCTGTGACAAACACCGGGTCAGCACCTTTTACACTGCTCCGACGGCCATTCGCGCCCTGATGCGCGAAGGTAACGGCCCGGTGGGAAAAACCTCACGCAGCTCGCTGCGCCTGCTCGGTACGGTAGGCGAGCCGATCAACCCGGAAGCCTGGGAATGGTATTACCAGGTCATCGGCGAGCAGCGCTGCCCCATAGTCGATACCTGGTGGCAGACCGAAACCGGCGGCCACATGATCACCCCCCTGCCCGGCGCCACGGCACTGAAACCGGGCTCGGCGAGCCTGCCGTTCTTCGGCGTGGTACCCGCGCTGGTCGACAACGAGGGGCAATTGCTGGAAGGCGAAGCGGAAGGCAACCTGGTTATCACATTCCCCTGGCCCGGGCAGATGCGCACCGTGTACGGTGACCACCAGCGCTTTAAAGACACCTATTTCTCGACTTACCCCGGCATGTACTTTACCGGCGACGGCGCGCGCCGCGACAAGGACGGTTACTACTGGATCACCGGCCGTGTCGACGACGTACTCAACGTGTCCGGACACCGCCTCGGCACGGCGGAACTGGAAAGCGCCCTGGTACTGCACAAGGACGTCGCTGAGGCAGCGGTGGTCGGTTACCCGCACGACATCAAGGGCCAGGGCATCTATGCCTATGTAACGCTGGTAAAAGGCGTGGAACCCGGCGACGCACTGAAGACGGAGCTGGTCAAACTGGTGCGTAACGAAATCGGCCCCATCGCCACGATCGATGTCGTGCAGTGGGCCCCCGGCCTGCCGAAAACGCGCTCCGGCAAAATCATGCGCCGTATTCTGCGCAAGATCGCAGCCAACGAAGTCGACAGCCTGGGAGACACCTCCACACTGGCCGACCCCGGCGTGGTGGATGACCTGACCCGCAACCGTGAACACCAGTGAGACCGCCGCACACCACCAGCCTGAGTGACCCGCGTTAACAGCAGATTCAAAATCGGCCTGGTGACTGCTGCCCGGGCCGCACCCGCAGACACTGCTTCCGCACGGCTTCCACGACGTTGACAACTGCTACGAGCGCTGCAGCAGGCGCGGCGGCCACGTGGGGGTTTTGTCGGCGGAAACCAGCCCTGAAAGCCACGCTACTGGCTCGACGAACGGGTCTGCCGCTGGCCCCGGGACAAGCTTCTGACGCCAAACACGCACCAGGTCGGTGCATATTTACTATTATCTAATACACTAATACTTAATGCCGCACTGGCTGGAATCGCCACCGGCCGGCACAACGGAGCAGCACCGCTTCCCGCCCACGCCCCTCGCACCCGACGCCACATCCTGTTGTTTATTATCTGTTTTATGTACACATAAAATTAAATACAGGAATTAGCCTGGTATTTACAGCGCTAACGATCCTGCCTTCGCTCAAGCCATACACCCCGTGGCCGATACCTCATCCTGACTATTTCGTCAATACATTGGCGCACATTGCTAAGGCTGACTTACCGGGTTCAGGCCGTACCGGCAGCCATCATCCGGATGACATTGTTAGGACAACATAACCCATGACGCTTTCAAACCTGTTCAAAACCTCGATTTTAAGTTTCGCCCTGCTTTCGGGAACAGCAACTGCAGACGAATCCGATATCTACTCCATTCATTTTTCCGAAGACGGCAAACACCTGATCACCGGTGGCGCGGGCGGTTTTACCCTGGCGGATACGGTAAAACACTCCGGCGGTATCAAGATATGGAACAGCGAGACCGGCAAGCTGGTCGAAGCGATGGGACAGCGCGACGATCTGGACAGTATTTTCGGTGCACAGTACGGCCGTGTCGGCAACCGGCGCTGGGGCATCAGCAATTTCAAGGATGTCGTACTGACCGGTTCCTATCCTGACGGCAAGGTACTGCTGCTGCCGAGTTCACTGGGGCGCATGGTCGACAACGATCACGTGCAACTGCCCGACTTCATCGGCGGCTACATGGACTTCGCCGGCAAGCACGCGGCGCGTATCGAACTCTCGCAACTGACCAGGGACAAGGGTGACTGCGATCCCAGGACCGGCTTCTACGACTACGTCGGTCCGATCGTTCCTTCCAACAACCGCAAATTTGCAGCCATCGTTGTCAACACCTGCAAGGTAAGCGCAATGAAAGACGACCGGCAGGTTGGCTTTGAATACCGTTCGGACCTGCACATCATGGATCTCGAGAAATTCGAAATTGTACGCTCGATTCCGCAACTGGACGCGGGCGTATACGCACTGGGCATCACGGACGACGGCAAGCGCGTGGGTTTCGTAGGCCGTGACCAGTTCGCCGTGCTGGACATCGACACCGACAAGCGCCACGTGGTCGAAACCTACAAAGACAGCGAATTCATGATTCCACGCCAGTTCAGCACGCTGCAGTTCAGCAAGGACGGCAGTAAGCTGATCTCGCTGCGCAACATCTATGATATTAAAACCGGTACCGAACAGTCCTTTAAATGGGCCGAAGGCGAAGCGAAAAAGCCACGCCGTATTTCCAGCGTCAAGGTCGCTCCGGACCTGAGTTACTTCGCCATCGTCATGCCCAAGCGTTCGCTGGTCATATTCGGTGACGACGGCCTGCCACATTCCTACGGCAAGGCCGACAAGGTTATCCTGCTGGATACCAAGTCCGGCGAACGTACCGAGCTGGAGATCACCAGATCGATGACCGAGGGCAAACGCTGCGTTACCGACATCTCACCGGACAGCAAGCGCGTCGCCGTTGGCTGCAAGGGCGGTCTGTTACGTGTCTACAATGCCAGCACCGGCAAGCTGCTCTGGAACAAGCAGAACATCGGCAAGGCCCAGGACAACGGCCTGATGAAGGTACATTACGATGCAACAGACAGGGTCCTGGCACTGCTCGGCAGCCCTCTGGTCTACTGATTCCCTGCATCACCCCCGTGCCGGTCGCGGGAATAAAAAAGGGGCCGCAAGGCCCCTTTTTTATTCCGTGCCGAAAGACTCCCCGGCAATATCATGTTGAAGGAGGGGTACT